>NZ_JAFNOA010000004.1:0-179709 GCF_026536465.1 Gilliamella sp. B3172
TGTTAAGCCTGCCGCCAGCGTTCAATCTGAGCCATGATCAAACTCTTCAATTTAAAGTTTGATGCTCAATAACTGTCTCTGACATATTCAAATGAATCTTCAGTGTCACTTATCAAGACTTAATTTTTTCAGTCCGTAGACTTTTAATTTTTCGTCTCGCAAGTGCCCACACAGATTGTCTGTTTCTTATTTTTAAAGAGCTGACAGCTTCAATTTAACTCCACAATTGCTTGCTTCAGTTTGCTGTCTCAAGGGCTGCGTATACTACGCTACACCTTTTTATTCGTCAAGATCTTTTTTTAAAAAATTTGATCTTGCTCACTAACCACTTTTCCCGCCTGCTTTCGCTGACGCCGTGTCAGTGGATGCGCATTATAGGCACTTCATTTTTTTTAGCAAGCAAAAAATTGGCATTTTTTTTCGTTTGTCTTATATTTGTTCAGATCAATGCTTTTGGCAGTTTTGATTTTCTACAAATATAAATAGGAACATTACGAAAAAACAGATTATTAGCAGAAAAATTGTTGATAAACTCATACGGCAAGCATTATCGCAAAATTATTTATCTAAATGACCAGAATAAAACTAAGGCGCCATATAAAACAGTGAGAATATCTATCAAGCTGCACACCATTTCAAGGCGAAGCGCCGTGTTATGCGATGATATTTTACCGTCTTGGATTGTCTATATAGGTTCAATTGTATAAAAATCAAGCCCTCTACTTACAATATCAATAACGTAAACTGTTTGAGATCAAATCATACGCAGTAACAATTTATTTTTATCATAAGATTTGATCTTTCAATCTATTTTGCTGCTGATCAATAACAAAGAGTGAGGAAACAAAAAACCAGTGCTTCGACTTGAATGCACTGGCTTTTTCGGTCAACTGATAATTATTCTTTAATCGTAGTTGATTTGAATGTAGATCAATGAATCCTATCGACTACCACCAATGAGAAATTTGGCTTTATCTTTGAAAATAAATTTTATTAGATTAGCAATTAGCACACTTATTAATAGTGTTGAGATTAAAAAGCTTATTGCTCCTAAGGCAGCTAGCTCACCATTACCAGTTTTAATGATGTCGCCAAATGGTGAGGCGATAACTTGTTGCTCTAACAATAATATGACAATTTCATGTATAAAGTAGACAGGAAAACTGATGTTAGCCATATAAGAGAAGAATTTATAAACTTTCCCTTCATTTGTTTTATGATTAATACTATCTAAAAAATAGAGTGCTAAGATAAATAAGACAATTTTTTGTAGCGTGTCATAATAAAGGTTTTCTACCCCAAAATAACTAACATAACGATAAGCATAGGGTATAAACAGACACAGGCAGAAAAAGAACATAACCAAAATTAAGTTATCTTTAACCGCTTTCATGATCTTTTCATAATTCTGCTTAATCATCATACCGGTTAAATAAACTGGTCCATAATGTAAGAGATTCAATAATGGCTTAGTAAAGTCAGGTTTAGTAAACATCACAACCCAAAACATGCAAATTAAACCGGCTATAATCAAACTTTTTTTAGACCAAGAATAAAGTAGTGGCCCCATTAAATAGATAATAATTATCATCGGCATAAACCATAAAGGTAAAAGCGCAGTACCAGTTAACATCATTTTAACTATGGCACTAACCATGCTTGTTTCTGTTGATGAATAAAATGGTAAACCGGATAAATATTGATAATGGAAAAAGAAGAAGCAGAATATCGATACGGATATATAAGGACAAACAACGGTTTTAAATTTGGATAAATAGTAGGTTTTAGTATCAAATTTATAAGTGAGATGTTGAAATAAAAAACCGGCGATTAAAACAAAAAAAGTAGTAAAGTTAAATGCAAATAAATTCAAAAAAGAAAACAGATAACTATTAGCAATTAAACCACTATTTTTAAATACCCCTAAGCTGTGGCTAAATACAATCATAATAATTGCTAAACCACGTAATACATGGATAGAATGAATTTTCTGAGCTTTTACTGATGTCATTTTCAAATACGGATAGTTAACAGATTTAATTTGCAATACATTAACACATATTCTTACAGAGAAAACTAGCTTTTACAAAAATAAAAAAACAAAATAAATCTTGACAAAAATAGACTTTAAATCCTTACATTATAATAAATATTTTCGCTTCGCTATTTTGCTAACTTTTTAGCTGCAAATGAACAGATAGGAATAATTTCCCGTTGTTCTTGCTGTAATTTATCAACCACCCGATCTAATAATTTATCAGCAATGCCTTGCCCACGATAAGACGGCTCTATATAAGTATGATTAATCGTTGCTTTATTTTGCCCAATACGAGTAAAGGTCATTTCACCAACTTGATTATCATTTTCATCACAAACATAAAACCGATTTTTATCTTCTAAATAATGTAGTGACATAAGTTCTTTCCTCATTGGCCGTTTTTAAGATTTATCGAGCGACTGCTAAGCTCACAGATGATTAAGAAAGGTAAAGACTACTTTAATATAAACGAATAATTTGCAGAAACGAAGTTTAAATCTAAAAGGTGAATTTTTGCCGATAATAACTTTAGCGCTATAAACTTCAAAATTTCACCTAATTGTTAGTTATATTACTTTGATTAACATTGCTTGAGCAATTTAAAATCAATCAATATTAAAATAAGCGTTTTGCTGTATTATATAAATCCATATCAAATGGTCGTTTCATGGTGTTGATCGCTTCGATAATATCGTGATGTACTAATTTGCCATTTTGTACACCGACACAGCGCCCAGCGTGTCCTTGCTGTAATAATTCTACCGCAAAAGCACCCATACGAGAACCTAAAATACGATCGTAAGGCACTGGTGAGCCACCACGTTGTACATGGCCTAATACTGTTGCCCTGGTTTCATGATGAACGGCCGCTTCAATATCAGCAGCTAGCTTATTCACATCGCACATATGTTCTGTAACAGTGACGATGGCATGTTTTTTCCCTTTTGCAAATCCTAATTTGATCTCTTCAATTAAGTCTTCTTTAGTATAAGAAACTTCAGGAATAATCATAAATTCACAGCCGCCAGCAACCGCTGCATTTAAGGTTAAATCACCACAATCACGTCCCATAATTTCGATAACCGAAATACGGTGATGCGAAGAACAAGTATCACGTAATCTATCAATCGCTTCAACGGCAGTGCTTAGTGCAGTGAAATAACCGATTGTGTAATCAGTCCCACGAATATCATTATCTATTGTGCCTGGTAGACCAATACATGGAAAACCTTCTTCCGTTAATCGCATTGCTCCCATATAAGAACCGTCACCACCAATAACAACTAATGCATCGATTTGATGTTGTTTTAAGTTAGCAATAGCTTTTTGCCTAACTTCTTTATCTTTGAACTCCGGAAATCTTGCAGAACCTAAAAAAGTACCACCTCGAGTAATAATATCCGATACACTCGAACGGTCTAACTGTGTGATTCGATTTTCACAAAGACCTAAATAACCGTCATAAATACCAAAAACATCCAGACCTTCTGTTAGTGCAGTTCTTACTACACCACGAATAGCTGCATTCATCCCCGGTGCATCACCACCACTGGTTAAAATACCTATTTTTTTTATCATACAAAATAACTCCAAATTATTGACTTTTGGCTATTATAGAGTCTTAACAGATATCTAACAATAGAAGATAAAAGCTATTTTGAATGATTTTTCTACTGATTTTTTTCAGTAGGTACAACCGAGAGAGGATCTTGATGAATAATAACTTTTGCCGGAGAGAACTCTTTTGAGATGCTTTTTTCGATAGCATCAGCAATAGCATGCGCTTTAATTAACGGTAAATTATCATCCAGTTCAATATGCAACTGAATAAATTTAACCGGGCCGGCTTGTCTGGTTTTGAGATCATGGAAACCATGCACATCTGAATACATCGCAACAATTTCAGCGATTCTAGTGTTATCACTATCAGGTAATGCACGATCAAGTAGATCTTGAATGGCATTGTAAGCAATTTTACAAGCATTATAAAAAATATAGAGCGATATAAAAAATGCAAAGCCAGCATCGGCATAAGCAACCCCGTACCAACTTAAACATAAAGCAATAACAACAGCAATATTCATAAACAAATCAGAAGAGTAATGCAACATATCCGCTTGTATGGCTTTACTTTTTGTGACTTTAATGACATGTCTTTGATATAAAATTAATGTTGCAGTAAAAACAGTAGAAATAGTTGATACCACAATACCTAGTAACGGCGTTTGAATACTGGTTGGATAGATCATTGATTTGATACTTGATAGCAATAACACCGTTGCAGAGCCGATAATAAAGGTACCTTGCGCTAATGCAGCTAGCGATTCAGCTTTACCATGACCAAAGGTATGATCGTCATCAGCAGGTTTTAATGCATAACGAACTAAAAAGAAATTAAGACCAGACGCTAATAGGTCGATACCGGAATCTAACAATGACGCAAATAAGCTCATCGACCCGGTTAGCCAACAGGTAATTAATTTAATGATTATCAGAAAAGTAGAAATTAAAACAGCACTTAATGTCGCTCTTTTAACTAACTTTTCATACAATGCTGAAGATTGCATGTAATGGCTATTGATAGTTATCGATGCCAAGCGGTAAAACAAGTTGCTTTGCAACTTCCGCCGCTTTTTCAGCCCCTAATAAAGCATCAATGATTTTTAATGCAAAATCAATTGACGTTGCCGGGCCTTGACTGGTGATCACTTTGTGTTTTACATCAAAATAAGCTCTATCAGATTTCCAATGTTTAAATGCATCTTTAGTCGTCGGATAACCGGTCATGTATGCATCAGGAAGTAAATTATGATATTGGAACACCATTGCTGGTGATGCGCAAATCGCAGCGATAATGTTACCGGCTTGATGCGTCTGTTTTAATTTTTCAATCAGCGCCGGGCAATCTCTGAAATTTTCAGCGCCTTTTAAGCCGCCCGGTAAAATCACAATATCAAAATTAAGGTCTTTAACTTCGTTAAATGTTTTTTGCGCTAAAATTGTTACGCCTCGTGAACATTTAACTTCACGTGTTTGGGAGATACTGGCATCGGTCACTTCAATGCCAGCACGGGTTAAAAGGTCAATAACAGTCACTGCTTCTGTTTCTTCACAGCCTTCTGATAAAAAGATTAATGCTTTTTTAGTCATTATTACACTCCTTTTAACCCTAATGATTTAACACAAATTTGACAGCGCAAAATTATTCGCATCTTTCAATTTTGGCCCCTAACTTTCTTAATTTGTCTTCTATATTGTCATAACCACGATCGATATGATAGATACGATCAACAATAGTTAAGCCATCGGCAATACAACCGGCTAACACCAAACTAGCTGACGCACGTAAATCAGTTGCCATAACTTGAGCGCCACTAAGTTTTTCAACGCCATGAGTGATTAAGGTATTACCTTCGATTTCAGCTCTTGCACCCATACGAATAAGTTCAGGTACATGCATAAATCGATTTTCAAAAATGGTCTCTTTAATAATACCGGTACCTTGTGCAACCATATTAAGTAAAGAGAATTGTGCTTGCATATCAGTTGGAAAGCCCGGATGTGGTGCGGTATGGATATTAACCGCTTGAGGTTGTTTACCTTGCATATCTAAACAGATCCAATCATCACCGGTTTGGATATCTGCACCGGCTTCTTTTAGTTTTGATATGACGGCGTCAAGTAAACTAGGATCGGTATTACGACAAGTTATTTTACCTTTTGATATGGCTGCTGCAACTAAAAAAGTACCAGTTTCGATACGATCAGAAACAATTTCATGCACTCCGCCACCTAAACGTTCAACCCCTTCAATCTCAATACGAACAGTACCGGCACCTGTTATTTTCGCGCCTAAAGTATTTAAAAATTTAGCTGTATCCACAATTTCAGGTTCACAAGCAGCATTTTCAATAATGGTTTTACCTTCTGCTAATGTAGCTGCTGACATAATTGTCACAGTCGCACCAACACTGACTTTATCCATTACAATATGTGCGCCTTTTAATCGACCATCGACTGATGCTTTAACATAGCCTTCATCAAGGGTTATGGTTGCCCCGAGTTGCTGTAAACCGGTAATGTGTAAATCAACGGGTCTTGCACCTATCGCACAGCCACCGGGTAATGAAACCTGTCCTTGACCAAAACGAGCAACTAATGGTCCTAAAGCCCATATCGATGCACGCATTGTTTTAACTAAATCGTAAGGTGCGCAATAGTTATTAAGTTGGCTTGCATCAAGTTTAATGGAGCCATTACGTTCACACTTCACCCCTAATTGACTTAATAAAGCTAAGGTCGTATCAATATCTTTTAATTTAGGAACATTTTGTAACTCAACAGGATCTTGCGCCAAAATTGCAGCAAATAAGATAGGTAGTGCCGCATTTTTAGCACCAGAAATAACAACTTCGCCATTTAAAGATGTTGGGCCGATTACGTGAAACTTTTCCATTATTAACTCGTTATTGTAAAAAATTGTCGGTATTATAAAAGTTATTTTAAGATAGATAAATGCATTTTATTAAATATATTGTTATCTTTAGGCTTTAAATAAGTTACAACAAATATAAATGATATAAAATAACGTATTTAACCATGGTTACTGTTAATCAATGATTGACTCTAATTAATTGACATTTTATAGTGAAATGTCTTTAGTTGAATAATTTTGCTAGTTTATAAGAAACTAAAAAGTTATCATTCATAATATTATGCAATAAAACTTTACTGAGTAAGAGAAAACCTATGTTTGATTCAATTGCCAAAGCAGGAAAATATCTCGGTCAAGCAGCTAAACTCATGGTGGGCATTCCCGATTATGATACCTATGTGCAACATATGAAGTTGACGCATCCCGATCAGACCCCAATGACTTATGAAGAGTTTTTCAAAGAGCGGCAAGATGCTCGTTACGGCGGTAAAGGTGGTTTTAAATGCTGTTAACCGTTGAGAGATAAGTAATGACAGACCAGATCCCTTCTTCTTTTTTACTGCCCGTCACTTTACTAACTGGTTTTCTCGGTTCCGGTAAAACAACGCTGATCAATTATCTGTTGAAACATCATCATGATGAGAAAATAATCATCATTGAAAACGAATTTGGTCCGGTCAACCTTGATAGTGAATTATTAAATACCAGCACAGATATTCAAATTGTCGAAATGACAAATGGCTGTATTTGTTGTACTGTGCAAGGTGAACTTACCGAAGCGCTACATCAATTACATGTTCAACGAGCCAGCGGAGAGCTGCAATTTGATCGGCTTATTATTGAAACAACAGGCCTTGCCGATCCCGCACCGATTATTCAAACGTTTTTTATTGATGATTTAATCCGTCAAACCATTGAACTTGATGCAATTATTACTCTCGTTGATGCCCAACATATTACTCAACAGTTAGATGAGCACCGTGTTGCGCAATCACAAATCGGATTTGCCGATCGCATAATTATCACAAAAACAGATTGCATTGATGATGTGCAAAAATCTCAAGTATTAAATAGAATCAATAAAATTAATAATAAAGCACAAATTTTTCAAGCCATTAAGGGGGAAATCCCCAAATCACAATGGCTAGACATTCATGCTTTTGATTTGAACGATGAGCTTAATATTAATCAAGGCTTTTTTGTCATCAACCCTTCAAAAAATCAAGAAGTTAATTTCAAATCTATCCCCTATGCCAAACCGTCTAACGCTTGGAATGATAATATCTGTTCTTATCTGTTTGAAGCCGGAGAACTTGATCTTAAAAAGATTGGCAGTTTTATGGAAAGTTTAGTCGAGCAGTACGGAAATGACATGTTACGTTACAAAGGGGTGTTGGCAATTAAAGATAATGAACAACGTTTGATTGTTCAAGGTGTACATAAAGTGGTTGGATTTGACTATGGCTCACCATGGCAAGATCCAGCGCAAAAAGTGTCTCGCTTAGTGGTGATTAGTCGTAAATTACCATTTGAAACCTTAAATGAAGCATTTTTAAAAACGGTTGCCAATTAACACTTTGATTGAAAAAGCACATTTAATATTTGGTTTTTATACTGAAACGTAGGGTATTTCTGAAAGTTCTTGACAAAACTAACGAATCTCATCAATCATTGTACGAATAAACACATTTTGCAATAAATTGTGTTAATATAAGCGCCATTCAAAAGCTCAAAACTAACGAAATAAAAGCATGGATTACGATATTGCAATTATTGGTCTTGGACCAGCCGGCAGTACACTAGCGCGTCTACTTAGCTCATCTTTCAAAGTTATTGCATTAGATAAAAAACATCAAACTGGTGATGAAGGGTTTCATAAGCCATGCGGTGGATTATTAGCCGATGATGCACAAAAAGCTTTTGTCAGACAAAATTTAAATTTACCAAAAAGTATTTTGACCGATCCTCAAATCTTCAGTGTCAAAACATTTGATTTACAATCAAAACTTGTGCGTAATTATCAACGCAGTTATGTCAGCTTTGATAGGCACAAATTTGATCTTTGGTTGAAATCTCTCATCCCGGAAAATGTCACGGTTCTACATAATACATTATGTAAAGAAGTGAGAAGAGTCATTGATGGCTATCAAGTTACTTATCAAGACGAAAATAAAGTAGAACATAACATCACCGCACAATATGTTGTCGGGGCTGATGGTGCTAATTCAGTTGTCCGAAGAATGCGTTATCCAAATCATTCGATAAGGCAATATGTTGCCATTCAACAATGGTTTGCTGAAAAAAATCCGCATCCTTTTTATTCATGTATTTTTGATAATGCGACCACTAATTGCTATGCCTGGAGCATTTCTAAAGACGGATACTTTATTTTTGGTGGTGCCTTTGCCAAAAAAGAAGCCAATGAACATTTTGAGTTATTAAAAGAGAAATTAACTCAGCAAGGATTTGTTTTTGGTGAGCCATTAAAAACCGAAAAATGTTTAGTCGTTTACCCAAATCGATTCCGTGATTTTTATACCGGTAATGAAAACATATTTCTAATCGGCGAAGCCGCAGGATTTATCAGTGCCAGTTCGTTAGAAGGTATTAGCTACGCGCTTGATAGCGCTGAAATTTTAAGCAAAATATTCAATGATCGGCACCCCAAACCGAATAAACGTTATTATCAAAAAACCATGCCACTACGCATCAAACTGTATAGCAAAATCATTAAGGCCAAATTTTTAACCACACCATTATGGCGTAAATTAATCATGGCAAGCAAAATCCAACACATAAATACAATAAAGTAATTAGTAACACGTGTTAGCAGTTCACTCTGTCAAATAGTAATGAAATAAAAGGAAATAATGAGTATGTTTGATGTAAACGATCTGATTCGTTTTAATCACGAATGGTCAGAAAAAATAGAATTAGAAGATCCGGATTTTTTTAAACAGCTTGCAATTGCTCAAAATCCTAAGTTTTTATGGATTGGTTGTTCTGATAGCCGAGTCCCTGCTGAAAAGCTGATCAAATTAAAGCCCGGCGAATTATTCGTTCATCGTAATGTCGGTAATTTAGTCATTCACACCGACTTAAATTGTTTATCAGTCGTACAATATGCGGTTGATGTGCTTGAAATAGAAGACATTATTGTATGTGGTCATTTAGGCTGTGGTGGTATTCGTGCGGCGGTTGAAAATCCGGACTTAGGCTTGATCAATAATTGGTTATTGCATATTCGTGATTTATGGTTTCGTTACAGTTCGTTAATTGGTGAATTTCCGGCTAATATCCGTATGGATATTTTGTGTGAACTAAATGTTATTGAACAAGTCTATAACCTTGGCCATTCAACCATTATCCAATCGGCTTGGCAACGAGGAAAGAAAATCAACTTACATGGCTGGGTTTATGGTATTGATAATGGCAAGATCACCGATTTACACATCAGCTCATCCAGCAGTGAAAATTTAGAAATCAATTATCGTGAAGCGATTTCTTACCTGTTAAATCTACACAAATCACAACAATAATTTTAGGATGGATCTTTAAAACGGTAGATGACTTGATTGCTACTTCCTCGCCATAATAGCCTTGGATCGGCAAGTTCTTGCACAAACTTGCCATCGATAAGTACATCAATATAAGGAATAACCGCTTGTTGTTCAGCGGTTAATTCGTCAAGTTTATACCCTGTCCATAACCAGATATCTTTATTCTCACACTCAGATTTCACCCGTTTAACCAATTTTAATATTGCCGGGACATTTTGCGGATGCAACGGATCACCGCCGGAGAGGGATAACCCTTGACGTTTAATTTCGGTGTCTTGTAAATCTTTAATAATTTGATCTTCAAGTGATTGTGTAAATGGCGAACCAGAATTTAATCCCCAAGTACTTTTGTTATAGCAGCCGGGACACTGATGTACACAGCCTGCTACAAAAAGTACACAGCGAGTCCCTTCGCCATTAACCACATCGACTGGATAGTAACGATGATAATTCATAAGTTTTTCATGAATAATTAGCCAATTTGACCATTATTTAAGTGTTTTACTCGTCGTTTCACTTCTTCTTGCTTGCCAGCATTAAACGGACGAGCATCAGGACTACCTAAATAACCACAAACACGACGAGTCACAGAGACCTTTGATGAATCATGATTGCCACAACTAGGACAAACAAATCCTTTGCTGGTACATGAAAATTCACCCGTAAAACCGCATTCATAACACTCATCAATCGGAGTATTAGTACCATAATATGGAACACGAGTATAACTATAATCCCATACATCTTCTAATGCTTTGACATTATTGATCATATTTGGGTATTCGCCGTAGCAAATAAAGCCACCGCTGGCAACGGGTGGATAAGGTTTTTCAAACTCGATCTTCTCGTATGGATTAACCTTTTTCTCAACATCAAGATGAAAACTATTTGTATAGTAACCTTTATCCGTCACGCCCGGTATGACACCAAATTCAGCCGTATCTAACCGACAAAAGCGATCGCATAGATTTTCACTCGGTGTACTATATAAACTAAAACCATATCCGGTTTCGGCTTTCCATTGTTCAACAGCTTTACGCAGATGTTCAACAATTGCCACACCTTTAGCTCGTAATGTGTCATTATCAAACGGATGTGTTTGGTTGCCATAAAGTGCATTTAAGGTTTCATGAAGCCCGATATATCCTAACGAAATTGATGCACGACCATTTTTGAAGATTTCAGAAACGCTGTCATCCTCTTTTAGCCTTACGCCACATGCCCCTTCCATATATAAAATAGGTGCAACACGGGCTTTAACACCATCAAGACGAGCGATACGCGTCATAAGTGCTTTTTTGCAAAGTGCAAGACGTTTATCTAATATTTCCCAAAAACGCGTTTCATCACCTTTAGCTTCAATAGCGATACGTGGTAAATTTAAGCTAATTACGCCCAGATTATTTCGCCCATCATGAATTTGCTCGCCGTCTTGTTCATAGACGCCTAAAAAGCTTCGGCATCCCATTGGCGTTTTAAATGAACCGGTGACTTCGACAACTTTATCGTAATTCAAAATATCCGGATACATACGCTTACTTGCACACTCTAAGGCAAGTTGTTTGATGTCATAATTTACATCACCTTGTTTATGATTTATGCCATCTTTAATCGCAAAAACCAATTTTGGGAATACGGCGGTTTTATGATTTTTACCTAAACCTTGAATACGGACTTTTAAAATAGATTCTTGAATCAAGCGTGATTCCCAGCTTGTTCCCAAACCAAAACCAAACGTCACAAATGGCGTTTGACCATTAGCAGTATGTAACGTGTTGACTTCATACTCTAAAGATTGGAAAGCATCATAACACTCTTTTTCGGTACGACTTTCAGCATAAGCTTCCGGATTTGGAATATCCCATTGTTCAGCAATTTTTTTATGTTTTTGATAACTGATTGTGACAAATTTTGCCAAAATCTCATCAATACGATTAATGGTTGTGCCACCATAAATATGGCTTGCAACTTGCGCAATAATTTGTGCGGTTACTGCTGTGGCTGTCGCAATCGATTTTGGTGGTTCGATTTCGGCATTCCCCATTTTAAAACCATTTGTTAACATGCCATCTAAATCGATTAACATACAGTTAAACATTGGGAAAAAAGGCGCATAATCTAAATCATGATAGTGAATTTCACCGCAATCATGAGCATGAGAAATATCTTTCGGTAATAAATATTGTTTAGCATAGTGCCTTGCAACAATTCCAGCGAGTAAATCACGCTGAGTTGGGATTACTTTGCTGTCTTTATTAGCGTTTTCATTTAAAATAGCGACGTTACTTTGTTCAATCAACCCTCGAATATCTTGATTTAAACGACTGCGCTCTTCACGAGCACGATCACGATCATGACGATATTCAATATAAGTTCTGGCTAGTTTTTTATAAGGACCTGACATCAACTGATTTTCAACAGCATTTTGAATTTCATTAATATCGACACTGTCTCGTTCTGCCATTTGATTGGTAACAACTCGAGCGACAGCTGCACAATAATCAGGATCTTGAACGTTAGCTGCAACAGCAGCTCTGACAATAGCATCTTTAATTCGAGTCTCATTAAACGCAGTTTGACAGCCATCTCGTTTGATTACAACAGGCATATATACTCCCCTCAACATTCATTAATAATTAGCGCTTGGCATAGGCTTGGTATCAACATAAATATTCATTGTAATTATTGAGAACAATTCATTTTTTGTCAGAATATTTGGTTTTACTTGATAAAGACCAGGATTTTCACATCGCTTAAACAACACTATATATAGTGGATATAAATGAATTATACACCATATATTGTGCTTTTCTAGATTTTTTAATAAATAAATTTGCTTGACAACGCTAAAGCTAATCGCCGCCAGTATTTTTTTTCATAGCGAAAAAATAAACGACATAAAACAGATTAATCAAGAAAAGATAACTGAATTAGAGTGCAATTTTCATTGCACTCAATTTGAAAAGTTCAATAACAAAACAACACTATTTATGACTCAATGTTTAACCAATCAGTATGGAAAACACCTTCTTTGTCGATTCGTTTATAAGTATGTGCACCAAAATAATCCCGCTGAGCTTGAATCAAATTAGCGGGTAGCACAGCTGAACGATAGCTATCGTAATAAGCTATAGCTGAAGATAATGTTGGTACCGGGATCCCTTGTTGAACAGCTAAAGACACAACATCCCGTAACGATTGTTGATAAGCTTCAACTGTTTGGCAAAAATAAGGGGCAAGCAGTAAATTATCGATGTGATTATCAGCCGTATATGCATCGGTAATTTTTTGTAAAAACTGAGCACGTATAATACATCCGGCTCTAAAAATTTTAGCTATCTCGCCATAATTAAGTTGCCAATTATAGTGCTGTGAAGCCGCTTTTAACTGTGAAAAGCCTTGCGCATAAGAGATGATTTTACCCATATATAGCGCTTTACGCACTTTCTCTATTAACGCTTGTTTATCACCCGTAAAAGCAACCTGTTTTGGACCTTTTAAAATATTCGATGCCGCAACGCGTTGCTGTTTAATGGCTGAAATATAACGTGCAAAAACCGACTCAGTTATCAATGATAAAGGTTCACCAAGATCTAAAGCGCTTTGGCTTGTCCATTTACCGGTACCTTTATTCCCAGCGGCATCTAAGATTTTATCAATTAAATAATCACCATTTTCATCTTTAAATCTGAAGATATCAGCGGTAATTTCTGTCAGATAGCTATCTAATTCGCCTTTATTCCAATCCGCAAAGACATCAGCAAGTTCATCATTAGTCAAACCGACGACATGTTTTAATACCCAATAGCTTTCAGCAATCAGCTGCATATCACCATATTCAATACCATTATGTGCCATTTTGACATAATGACCGGCACCATCGGGACCAATATAAGTTACACATGGCTCACCATTTACCGTTGCGGCAATTTTCTCTAAAATTGGGGCAACTAATTCGTATGCCTCTTTTTGACCGCCTGGCATGATAGATGGTCCTTTTAATGCACCTTCTTCACCACCAGAGACACCTGCACCAATAAAGTTAAACCCTTCATCAGAAAGCATCTTATTGCGGCGAATGGTATCTTCAAAATAGGCATTACCGCCATCGATAATAATATCACCTTTATCTAATAGTGGTCTTAATTCATTGATAACAGCATCAGTACCTTTACCAGCTTGTACCATAATTAAGATTCGGCGAGGCTTTTCTAAAGAGTTAACAAAATCTTCAATGGTAAAATAAGGAACCAAGTGCTTATCAGAATGTTCAGCCATGACTTGTTCTGTTTTATCTTTAGAACGATTATAAATCGAGACAGAAAATCCGCGACTTTCAATATTCAGCGCTAGATTTCGCCCCATAACGGCCATTCCAATAACACCGATTTGTTGTTTAGACATGATTTGGCTCCTTAATTTAATCTCAAATAACCCTGTTAATAAGGTTGTTTTTACAACATCTTTAATTTAAAAAGTTCTATAAATTATAAATTACGCTATATTTTGCCACAAAAAAAGCCGTATCAGTATATAACACGGCTATTTTTCATTACTTTAATAATATTTTGTACTGACTGCGCAAATCATGAACGCTTCATCATTTCAAAAAACTCGTCATTGGTTTTAGTCATGGCAAGTTTATCGATTAAAAATTCCATTGCGTCAATCTCACCCATTGGGTTAAGAATTTTGCGTAAGATCCACATTTTTTGCAGTTCATCAGGTGAGGTCATTAAATCTTCTTTACGCGTACCGGAACGGTTAAAGTCAATAGCAGGGAATACACGGCGCTCAGCAATTTTACGCGATAAATGGACTTCCATATTACCCGTACCTTTAAACTCTTCGTAAATAACTTCATCCATTTTAGAGCCGGTATCAATCAGCGCAGTAGCAATAATGGTTAAGCTTCCGCCCTCTTCGACATTACGGGCAGCACCAAAAAAGCGTTTAGGACGATGTAAAGCATTTGCATCTACACCACCCGTTAATACCTTACCAGATGAAGGAATAACAGTGTTGTATGCACGTGCCAAACGAGTAATTGAATCTAATAAAATAATGACATCTTTCTTATGTTCGACAAGACGTTTTGCTCGTTCAATTACCATTTCAGCGACTTGAACATGGCGAGCCGCTGGCTCATCAAATGTTGATGCAACAACTTCACCTTTCACTAATCGTTGCATTTCGGTCACTTCTTCCGGGCGTTCATCAATCATTAAAACAACTAATTCACATTCAGGATGATTGACCGCTAAACTTTGTGCAATATTTTGTAGCAACATTGTTTTACCCGCTTTAGGTGGGGCCACAATCAAACCACGTTGACCTTTACCGATAGGCGATGCTAAATCAAGAACTCTGGCTGTAATATCCTCAGTTGAGCCATTTCCGCGTTCCATGCGTAATCGAGAGTTGGGGTGAAGTGGAGTTAAGTTTTCAAAAAGAATTTTATTGCGGGCGTCTTCAGGTTTATCATGATTTACTTCATTAACTTTTAATAAAGCAAAATAACGCTCACCTTCTTTCGGTGGTCTAATTTTACCGGCGATGGTATCACCCGTTCTTAAATTAAACCGTCGAATTTGGCTAGGAGAAACATAGATATCGTCCGGACCTGCTAAATAAGAACTATCGGCCGAGCGTAAAAAGCCAAATCCATCTTGCAAAATTTCCAGCACACCATCACCAAAGATATCTTCTCCACTTTTGGCATGTTGTTTTAAGATTGCAAAGATAATGTCTTGTTTTCTAAGGCGGGCAAGGTTTTCAAGCCCCATTGTTTTTTCCCCAAGCGCTACAAGCTCAGAGACAGAAGTGTTTTTTAATTCAGTTAAATTCATAATTTTAAAAATTCTTGAGGATAAAATTGATATGTTTGCAATTACTGCTAAATTTGTATATTTCTTTCATTTACTTATAAAAAATTCTCTTTCTAACAATTCACAAACTTAATCTATTGTTAAACTTTTGATGATAATTATGTGTATAGGTTTATAGAATTTTCACCACTTTACCAAGAAAAACAAAGGATTGCTGAAAGGGGTTCTTGTAAGAAGCTAGCAATGTACACTAAAAAAACGGGCATGTCTATATTAAATTATAGATTTTGCCCATTTTTAAGCGAAATAGTGTAGAAAAACAAAATAAGCGTAACAATAATTACGCTTATTTTATTGTAATGGTGGATAGAATAAGAAACTAAAGTTGGGCATCAATAAAGCTTTTTAGCTGTGCTTTAGATACAGCACCTACTTGTGTTGCGACCACTTTACCGTTTTTAAAAATTAATAAAGTGGGTATTCCACGAATGCCAAATTTAGGCGCAATATTTGGGTTTTCTTCGACGTTTAATTTGGCAATAACAATCTTATCACTATATTCTGATGCAACTTCTTCCAAAATTGGGGCAATCATTTTACATGGTCCACACCACTCAGCCCAAAAATCCACTAAAACAGGTTTTGTTGATTCGTTGATAGTTTTATCAAAAATACTTTCTGAAAGTGCAACGATATTATGACTCATAGTCGTAATCTCCAATAATATAAATTTTATGGTTTTAATGTTAGGACATTTTACCGCTCTGTGCTAGTAATTATTTTAATAGGACATAATTATTAGTGATGCACTAGCTGTTAATATGTTATAATCGAAAAATTCTGATAATTATCTTTGACAACCACAATGATTCAATCATATCTTACAAAAACGACTTTTAGTCAGTTTCCTTTACATCCTTTAGTTATCAAAGCACTTGAAAAAAAGGGTTTTACTTATTGTACGCCTATTCAAGAACAAACGTTACCTTTTACTACAAAAGGTATTGATATTGCAGGACAAGGGCAAACAGGAACAGGCAAAACTATCGCTTTTTTAGCCTCAACCTTTAGTCACTTATTGAATCACCAACCGCTTGCTGATCATAGTATTAATCAACCTCGAGCAGTTATTATTGCGCCTACCCGTGAATTAGTTGTACAAATTTACAATGATGCGCAAATATTATCTGAGGAAACCGGTTTAAAATTAGGTCTTGCTTATGGTGGCGATGGTTATGATAAACAATTAAAAATGCTATCAGCAGGTGTGGATATTTTGATAGCCACTACCGGACGATTAATCGATTATGCTAAGCAAAATTACATCAATCTGGAATCGATTCAAGTTGTGGTGTTAGATGAAGCAGATCGGATGTTTGATTTAGGATTCATTCGTGACGTTCGTTGGATTTTCAGACACATGACACCACCACAAAAGCGCTTAACAATGCTCTTTTCAGCAACCTTAACCCATAACGTACGTGAACTTGCTTTTGAGCATATGAACAATCCACAATATGTAGAAGTTGAGCCCGAACAAAAAATCGGTCACCGTATTAAAGAAGAGCTGTTTTTCCCTTCTAACGAAGATAAACTGGCTTTGCTACAGACCCTTATTGAGGAAGAGTGGCCTGATCGTTGTATTGTATTTGCTAATACCAAAGTTGCTTGCGAAAAGATTTGGCGCCACTTAGTCGCTGACGGTCACCGTGTTGGATTACTAACCGGTGATATCGCACAAAAAAAACGGCTATCGATTCTTGAGCAGTTCACTCGCGGTGATTTAGATATTTTAGTGGCAACTGATGTTGCTGCACGTGGTTTACACATTCCAAATGTAACACATGTATTTAACTATGATCTGCCTGATGATTGTGATGATTATCGACATCGGATTGGCCGTACCGGCCGAGCGGGTGCTGAAGGCTATTCTATTTCATTGGCTTGTGAACGTTATTCACAGAATTTACCTGCAATTGAAAAAGCTATCGATCATGCCATTCCGGTAAGCCAATATGATCCTAATGCGTTGCTAACCAATTTACCTGTACCTAAAACATTTAAAAGAACAACACGAAGAAGAACGTCATAAAAAGAAGAACCTCAGAAATAGTTACAACGTTAGCTAAAAACAATTAAATACCATCACTAAGGTGCTTATGCCTGTGATGGTATTATCTTAATCAACAATTAATTATAAGCTATTAATACCTACTCTTTTTTTTCTAAAAAAGATTGGTAATCTTTTTCAATTTCTTTGATTAATGTTTCAGATAACGATGCAACATGCCGACCATTTAGCGAACCATATAACGTAAATAACAGATTGCTTGAAATATCTGGTTTTTTATTCTTTATTCGGTAAAAAGCTTCTAAATATCCGATTTCGATAAATTTTTCTAAATCTGTAATCCCAACACTGTACAACAATTTTTCCAATGAAAAAGTAATATTCGGTAGTGATTTAATACGCTTCTGTTTTTGTTCTTTTTTTTCATGCAGATCAAGTTCAGCATATTCAATTACCATTTTTACAATGGGAAGTAATTTTTGATGATCTTTCAACAAATCATCGCTAACTTTATAATAGTCAAGCTGCTTAGTTGCAATCCCTGCAGGTAAATTTAAAGGTTGCATGCCCAATTCAATAAAAATTGAGCGATAAAAAGCGTGCCCTCGTAAATAAAAATTTTGTTTATCAATCCAACCAAACATGATCTGTTTGCTGTTAATGCTAAACCCACCAAAAAACGTTTTAATCGACACATCTTCAAGACAAGAAAATTGTTTTAAGATTTCATTTGCAAATATAGAACTCATAATTTACTTCCATTTAAACTTAATAAAACAAATAACTTACATAAGTTACTACTCAATTTAAACTATCTTAAAATTTCTAATCCACAAACTATTTTTTTTATAAATTCATCATTATGGGATCTTCCTTCCATAAATGAATATAAAAAATATTTGTGCTTGATAAATTGAATTTTTGTGGGGCTAAATTCATTTATGATATTTGGTTGTTTATTAAGTAGACTGTTCTTAATAAATCTTTAAAAAGAAAAGCTGCTTTTACATTGTTATTCTGCTTAAATAATAATACAATCAGTACTTATTCGTTTAATGGTGCTTTTTTGTCAGATATAATCAATATGATCAAAAACCTTATTACTTTATTTTTTGTGTTTTGTTCATTTATCGCTTCAGCCGATAAAGTACCGTTAATAGAGTCACTAGCGCTTTGCTCGCCTGAGTTTTTTAAGGATGTTTATGCATCGAAAGATGAATTGAAAGCGCATACTAATATTGAAGTTTTTAATCAAAATCAAGCTTATATTCCTGTTGAAAATCGCGCCGATACAACCAAAAACTATATTTACTTTAAAACCCCAATTTTATATAAAAATCTTAAGATTATCGGTTATTATGATAGCGCAATGAATCTGGATAAAATGGGTAAATACTATTTTTGGGGATTTATTATTGATAATGATATCGAGCAGATTAAAGATGCTTTAAATTTTCTCAATTGGAAAAATATGGAAGATAATTTGCTCTATATTGCTAATCCAATGATTCGCAACATCAACGATGATATTCAAGTTTGGCGTAAAAACACTGGCGCCGTTGTTGGTGTTAAAACCATTCCAGCACCGAATACCACTGAAAAACTACTGTTACTTGAGAAAGGTGATAATATGCGCCTTCTAATCTGTTCTATTCAAGGGGTTGTAACCCAAGAGTTACTTAAACAGGAAAGACCGGATATTCGCTACTAAGTTAAATAGCGGATTCATCCATTTCCCCGGTACGAATTCGTATCACTTGCTCCACGTTGTAAACAAAGATTTTACCGTCACCGATCTTGCCTGTTTGAGCCGTTTTCATAATTGTTTCAATGCACATTTCTAAAATATCATCAGGCACAATAAGTTCAATTTTAACTTTAGGTAAAAAATCGACCATATACTCTGCACCACGATAAAGCTCGGTATGCCCTTTTTGGCGACCAAAACCTTTAACTTCTGTGACTGTCATACCGGTAATACCTTGATCGGCTAGTGCTTCTCGAATGTCATCGAGTTTAAATGGTTTGATGATAGCTTCAATTTTTTTCATAGTTTTGCCCTTAATTCGAGATTACCAGTTCTTAAATCCAAAAGCAGATGTAATTGGATATCGTCTGCCTTTACCAAAGTTGCGTGCTGTAATTTTTGGTCCTACCGCTGACTGGCGCCGTTTATACTCATTAATATCCACCAATTTAATGACACGTCTTATTGTTGATTCATCATAACCTTGCTCAATAAGTTGTTCAACGGAAAGATCCTGCTCTACATAACCTTTTAAGATACCGTCTAAAATATCATATGGCGGTAAGCTGTCCTCATCTTTTTGATCAGGTGCAAGCTCTGCTGAAGGAGGACGGGTGATCACTCTTTGTGGAATTACATAAGAACGAGAATTACGATATTTTGATAACGCAAAAACCATTGTTTTTGGCACGTCTTTAAGTACATCAAAACCACCAGCCATATCGCCATAAAGTGTTGCATATCCGACCGACATTTCACTTTTATTACCGGTTGTTAGTACTAATCGACCACGCTTATTCGAAAGCGCCATTAAAATAACACCCCGACAACGTGCTTGTAAATTTTCTTCTGTTGTATCTTTTCGGGTACCTGCAAACATTGGGCTTAAAGATGACATAAATGCATCAAACATTGGTTCGATCGATATAATATCAAATTCAACGCCTAAAATTTCGGCTTCTTCTTTAGCATCAGCAACGCTGATATCAGCGGTATAACGAAACGGCATCATCACCGCTTGAACTTTATCTTTACCTAATGCATCAACAGCAATAGCTAGTGTTAAAGCTGAATCTATACCACCTGATAGCCCTAAGACAGCACCGTTAAAACCATTTTTGGTGATATAATCTCGCGTTGCCAGTACAAGCGCATCATAAACAGACGCAAGCACATTATCTTCTTGGCTATCAATTGCTTTATAAGCTTGCCCTAATTGAAAACGAGCGACTTGCTCTTCAAAAGATTTTAATTGGCAAACGATATCGCCATGCTCATTACAAACAAAAGAGTCACCGTCAAATATCAGCTCATCTTGACCACCGACTTGATTGACATAAACAATCGGTAATTGTGTTCTTGTTGCATGGCGCTTAACCAGTTCATGCCGATATCTTGGCTTCTCAATATCATAAGGGGAAGCGTTAACGGTAATGATAATATCCACTTGCGCTGAACTTAGCTGATCAATCGGTTCATCTTGCCAAAGATCTTCACAGATCAATAATCCCAGTTTTTTTCCTTTAAAATCGACAACACAACTTTGATTACCTGCGGTAAAGTATCGTTTTTCATCAAATACATCATAATTTGGTAAACACTGCTTATGGTAACAAGCCAATTGTTTGCCATTTGAAAATAATGAAAGAGCATTATAAATATGTCCGTCTTGCCAATGTGGATGACCCACAATAACTGCGCACTGCTTACTTGCTTGCAAAATAGAGTCTAACGCTTTTTGACAACGATCTTTGAAATCAACACGATAAATTAAATCTTCCGGCGGGTAACCACAAATTGCCAGCTCAGAAAACACAATAAGATCATCAGCGGTATGGTTGTGCATCAGCTCAATAATTTGTTGGGTATTTGTTTCAATATCGCCAACACGCCAGTTTTTTTGCGCTAAAACAATAGATAAAGACATATAAAATTCAACATCGCTTTTAAAAATTGGCATTAATTTTAAATGATTCTATGTTGCGCTGCCACATTTTTATCGCTAACATGCAACAATATATCGACTTTGAATTGTCCGGAAATCATCATGCAAAAGATCTTAAATGTTGCCCTCGAAAACCGCAGTTATCCTATTACTATCGGTGAAAACCTCCTGTCCCAGTTTCAACCATTTAAACTCAAAGCAGGTCAACGAGTTCTTATTGCAACCAATGAAACTATCGCCCCATTGTATTTAGCTACGTTAACTGAAATGTTGGAAAAAAACGGCATTAAAACAGATTCTGTAATTGTTCCTGACGGTGAAAAATATAAAACCATGGAAACATGGAATACCATGCTAACTGCCTTATTAGCTAATAATCATACCCGTAGTAGCACACTTATTGCGCTCGGTGGCGGTGTGATTGGCGATGTAGCGGGATTTGCAGCCTCTGCTTATCAACGTGGTATCAAGTTTATTCAAGTTCCAACAACGTTACTTTCACAGGTTGACTCCTCTGTTGGCGGTAAAACGGCTATTAATCATCCGTTGGGAAAAAATATGATTGGGGCATTTTATCAACCGCAATCTGTTGTCATTGATCTTAATTGCTTAAAAACCTTACCTCAGCGTGAACTGTCAGCCGGTTTAGCTGAAGTGATCAAATATGGCATTATTTTAGATAGTGCGTTTTTTAGCTGGTTAGAGCAGCACATTGATGATCTATTAAATTTAGATGTCAATGCATTAAGCTACTGTATTTATCGTTGCTGTGAACTTAAAGCGCAAGTTGTCGCCGCTGATGAAACTGAACAAGATATGCGAGCAATTTTAAATCTTGGCCATACTTATGGTCATGCAATTGAAGCTGAACTTGGCTACGGTAATTGGTTACATGGTGAAGCAGTTAGTGTGGGAATGGTTATGGCAGCTCAGACTGCTGCCCTATTGGGTAAGCTTTCTGTAACGGATATTGATCGCATCAAAAATTTACTGATTAAAGCGAAGTTACCGATTACCAAACCGGCGCAAATGTCAATTGAGTCCTATATTCCGCATATGCTTCGTGACAAAAAAGTCTTGTCTGGCAAACTTAGATTGGTTATTCCAACTAAAATTGGTCATGTGGAAGTGATTGACGGCATAGATAAAACTATCGTGTTAGAGTCAATTGCACGTACTTAAACGCTACGTTGAAATTAGCTTATCTGCAATAAAAAAAACAGGAGTACAATTGATGTACTCCTTTAATTTTATATTTTGCTAAGCAAAATTGCCTTATCTTTTTTTAACCCATTTATAAATCATATTTAAGACTAAGCCAATAAATGCAACCCCAATTGCCACATAAAAGGCGTTAGTATAATTTCCACCGTTATTGGCCAATATATCTGCTGTTAATTTTGGCGCAAAGAAAGCAGCCGATGAGTAGCCAATAAAGATAACACCATAATTCACGCCTTGATTAATCGGGCCATAATTTTCCATTACCATTGGTGGAAAAACGCCCATAACACCACCAAAACATAAACCGAGTGCAATAATACCTATGGCAAAGCCAATTTGAGAAGGGATAAATAAGAATGAAACAAAAGCTAGGATGATAACTGAAAAAATGATATCTAACGTTTTGTTACGCCCTAGTTTGTCTGATACCGTTCCCCATACCACTCGCCCGGCACAATTACTTAATGAATACAAACTGACATAAAATGCCGCAATAGCTGACGTTAATCCGAACATTTTTTGCCCAATGCCAGATGCATTTGAGGCTATCATTAATCCGGAGAAAGCGCCGGCACCTAACATAAAAAATATGAGGTAAAAATATGGCGTTTTAAGCATCTGTTGCCAATTTTTATTCACAATAGCTTTAGCTTGTTGATTATTGGCCGGTGTCCAACCCGCAGGTTGATAGTTGGCGGGCGCAACTTTAATGAATAAACTTGCTATGATAATGACAACCATATAAGCAAAGCCTAAAAACTTAAATGCACTAAGCACATCATAGTGTTCAATTAAAGCATTTCCGATAGGTGCAGCAATAATTGCTGCACCGCCCATACCGGCGGTAATAATACCGGAAGCAAGCCCCCTTTTGTCCGGGAAAAATTTAATGGTATTACTTAAACATCCCGAGTAAGCAAGCCCTTGCCCAAAACCGCTTAATAAACCATAGGTAATATAAAGCATGAAAGGCGAGGTAACAAAACCAGTCAATACAAAGCCAAGCGCAAAGAGTAATCCACCTAAAACGCTCGACCATTTGGCCAGTCCCTTATCAGTCAAAAAGCCACCGAGAATCATTGGGATCGGACCGACTGCCGAATTAATTGCAAAGGCAGTCATGACCTCTGACATACTCCAACCTTTTTCGATACTTAAAGGACCTGCAAACACGCTGAAAGCATAAATTGCACCGGTACAAAGTAAAATAGAGGTTGATGCAATGAGTATAAGCCATCGATTAGTATACTTATTTTCCGTCACCATAATTAGACTCCATTCTTGAACTTAAATCCTTTAATGCTGTTTTTCCGGCAATTCGACCAAACGTAAATATGTCTGTTAATGAATTACCACCGAGTCTATTACCTGCATGAATTCCGCCTGCGACTTCTCCGGCAGCATATAAACCAGAGATTTTATGCCCGGCTTCATCAAGCACATGTGTTTGGGTATCAATTTTTAGTCCGCCCATGGTATGGTGCACTGCCGGTTTTCTTGGCGTGGCATAAAATGGGGCAATTTCGACTTTTAAATCGAACACATCTTTACCAAACTCAGGATCATATTTTGCATCGACATAGGCGTTATAATTGGTAATTGTCTGTTTAAAGACTTGCGCATCCATACCCAGTTTTTCGGCTAATTCCTCTAAAGTATTGGCGCAAAACAGTGTGCCAGCGGCAATTTGTTTATCAATTTTTTCTTGCGAGGTATTATAAGCTGTCTTTTTAATGGCCTCATCGGCGATTAAGTAAAATAATCCACCATTATCAATAGCTGCTTGGGTTAGCTTATCCCGGCTACCATACTCATTAACAAAACGCTTACCTTGTTTATTAACCATAATAAAATTTTGCGGCGGCACTTGTAATCCACTAAACAAAGCACCGGTATCAGGGTCAGAAACAGGCATCATTTGTGAAAATCCCATACCAACTAAATCAGCACCAACACTTTGTCCTAATAGAATTCCATCACCGGTAATCGCAGGAGAGTTAGAGGTCTTGATATCATCATCAATTTCAGTCCAATACGTGTTGTACTGTTTGAGCATTTTGGTATTGGCGCCAAAGCCACCAGAAGCCAGAATAACCGCCTTAGCTTCCACGGTAACTTTTTTATTATTCAGACCTTGACCAATCACACCACAAACATGTCCATTATCGACAATTAACTCTTTAACGGCTGTATCAGTAATGATGATGCCACCATGATCTTCGACATATTTTTGTAACGCAGAAACATACGCATAACCTTCGCTTTTTAAAGGTTTATGACCTCTACGCCATAACGCGCCAACGGGCATAGTCACATCATCTTTATCAAATTCAACGCCAATATCTTCGAGCCATTTAACTGATTCTAGAGCTTCATCAGTTAGGATTTTAACAAGGTCATATTGACCATAAATCACATTACCGAGCTGGTCTGTTCGTTTACCACCCAGATAAGTTTGAATTCGGTGAAGCAATGCCGAATCAAACAAGTAACCGGTTTTATCTTTATTTTCTGCTAAATAGGCATTAATTTGATCTTTTAAAGCTTTAAAGTCTGCCAGATACTCCGGATCAATCGTCGTTTCATCAATAGCGACGATTTCTGATAGCGTGTGGCTTTCTCCAGCAATAGCATTAAACGTGTTTTGCCATTTAGGATTTGCCGCATTCATTGGCCCCCCTGTTCGAACGGTATTACCGCCAACAGCCGGGAATTTTTCAACCACGATGACCTTTTTACCTTCTTGTAAAATACTGGCTGCGGCTGATAAACCGGCACCTCCGGCACCCACGACAACCACATCGGTGGTATATAGCGCATCACTATTATCAACTGCACTTGGGGCTTTCGGTCTTTTTCGTAACACATCAGGATTAGCACCAGCCATTTTAATTGCTTTGGCAACCCCATCAATCACCCCATTACTGGTTACCGAAGCACCCGATATAAGATCAACATTGAGCGTTTGACCTTCCAGAATTTGAGACGGAATACGTTTAAATACGACATCGGCAATACCTTCTGATTCGCCTTGCGTATCAATATCGATCGATTCAATGCGATCGCTCGATAGGGTAACAATCATCGGCAAATCGCCATTATGTCCCGGTGCTGTCACGCTATATTTTCCCGGCTCATAGCTGATTTCTTCAGGAACATTAAGTAAGTTAACAACTTGTGTGAAACGTAAGAAACGTAAAAAACAGCTATCGAGAAAATCAATGGTACGTTCAGATTTCAAATTGCCCTCTTCATCAAAAGCTTGATGAGCGCGCCCGAGTAAAAATTCAGACCCCGGCATCACCGTAGCATTCACGCCTGGCGCATCAAGAATTTGACGCAAATGAAGTTGTGCTCGTGATGATCCTTGCACATCATAAGATGCACCAACAATCATAACGGGCTTACCGTCAAAAGGATGTAAATTGAAAGACAACCATTCAATAATACTTTTCAAGGCTGAAGGTATAGAGTGATTATGCTCTGGCGTGGCAATAATCACACCGTCTGCTTGCATAATCTTCTCATTAAAATTTTGAATAACAGGGCTATTAGATTGATCATCTGTTTCATTAAACATTGGCACATCGGTCAATTCTAATAGTTCAATTTCAGCTTTGTTGGCAAAATGTCGTTGCATAAATTGCAGCAACATACGGTTATAAGACTCTTTAGCATTCGTGCCTACAATTCCGATTAATTTCATGATGATGCTCCTTCTTCTGCCGCTTGTTTCCAACTAAATTTTTTATTTTGTTCAGTATTAAATTTACCTGTTTGCAGTAACTTATTTGTTAATTCCACAAATAATAAAAATTCATCGAAACACTCATCCAATTCTTTAACTTTATCGGCATAAACAAGATTACCTTGCTCATCAAAAGCTTGTAACGATTGCCCTAGCAAAAATTCCGAGCTAGGCATAATACGTGCTTTTAATTCCGGCGCATCTAAAATTTGGCGCAAATGCGCTTGTGCTCTTGAAGAACCAAGCATGCCATGAGAGGCACCAACAATCATGACACATTTATTAATGAGAGGGCGAGTTGTATAAGAAAGCCATTCAATAACACTTTTTAATGCTGCTGTTATTGAGTGATCATATTCTGGCGTTGCAATTATGACTCCGTCAGCCGCCTCAATTTTATCGGATAACGCTTGAACTGCGGCCGGTGGTGTTTTATCACTTGGCTCATTAAATGCCGGTAATGATTTAATTTCGCACACTTCAATTTCTGCTTTATCGGCAAAATGCGTTTTCATAAAATGGAGTAATTTTCTATTAGTGGAACGATCGGAATTCGTCCCAACTATACCAACAAATTTCACTTTAAAACCTCACTTAGTACCTTTCGGCACAAATTTTTAATATCAATATTTTGTAATACAAATTCTTTCGCAAATGGCACAAAATGATAGAATCAATTATTGTTATTTTAAGTATGTTGACTAATGTGCAAATGATTATGTAAGCTAGTGTAGAACAGAAAAAAATATTTGTGAAATAGCTGATTAATTATAGACTTATAAGTAATTTGTTATAATTAAGTGGGATAGAGCGAGATAACTAGAATGGCTAAAATTAATTCACTTATTATGTTGCAATATATTGATGTTTTACTAAAGCACGGCAATTATACTAAAGCCGCCCAAAATCTGTATATATCACAATCATATTTAACCCAAACTATCAAAAAAATTGAAAGTGATCTGGGTACCGAAATTATCAACCGGCAGACAACACCGTTACAATTGACCGAAGCTGGAAAAATCTACTATGAATATCTTGCTTCATTAGTCGATAAACAAGAAACATTTAGAAAGAAAATCCAAAAATATACTGACAACAACTATACTGTTATTCAAATCGGAGTCTTACCCAGCCTTGGTACTTATTTATTACCGCTATTTTTACCGACTTTTATGCAAAAGTTTCCCAATATAAAGATCGAATTACACGAATATGTCCCCAAAAATAGTGAAGAAAAAACCGAAAATCAAACACTCGATTTTTTTATCGGGCAAAACGCTGAAACGATTTCACCGAATTTAATCAGTCATAAATGTGGTAAACACTGTTACTATGCACTGATACCGGAAAGCTCAAAATTGTATCAAAAAAATGCCAAAAACATTGCTTATAATCATGAGTTTATGAAAGGTTTATTACAAGAAAAGCTACTGCTAACTTCACACGGTTCCACCATTCGACATCAAATTGAATATCTCATTCAAAAATATAAAATCCAACCAAACATCATATTGGAAAGTAGTAATATTTTTACGATTGTTGAGCTTGCCAAAAAAGGGGTTGGTGTGACTTTTATACCGGAAAGTGTCAGCATCAATAATAAACCGGATGATGTTGCTTACAACTTGATTCCATTACCTTTGGAACTCATTTCACTGAGTTATTTTATTGCATACTCTGCCAATAAAACGCTTAGTGTTGCAGAAAAGGAGCTGATCAAACTTTTTGTATCATCTTTTGATAAAAAGGAACAGACCAATAATTTAAAAGTTAAATAAAACCAGTTAATTAAATTTAAATCAACAACCCTTTTGAGCTCGCAAATTCACGATTTACGGTCACAACCATTCCTTCGATATTTGCCATTTTGTTTATCCGCTGAATAACTTGTCTGGCATCATTGCCATACAGTTGTGTTGTCCAAATTTCGCCATCAAGCGCATGCTCGCTCACAATAGTTATACTTTCTACATCAGTTTGAACAGGATAACCGGTTTTGCTATCAAAAATATGGTGATAAGTTTTACCGTTATAACAAAATGTTCGTTCATAAATGCCCGAAGTTACCACCGATTGATTTTTGATTTTCAAAGCAGCAATGACATTGCCTCTAGCTAAAAATGGATTTTGAATGCCAACCTGCCAATATCCATCCTCATGAAAAGGACAGTCGCCAAAAGTTAATACATTGCCTCCTAAATCGATATAAGCTGATTTGGCATGTTGCTGTATAAAAAACGCAATAATTTTATCAGCAAAATAGCCTTTGGCTAATGCACCAAGATCAATTGCCATGCCTGGTTTTGTTAAAAATACCGACTGATTTGTATCATCTAAGATAATGTCATTAGGATCAATGAGCTGTAATCGTTCGTCGATCTCTGCTTTTGAAGGATAACGTGCATCTGCAAATCCTACCCGCCAAGCTTGAATTAGCGGACCTATAGCAATATTTAAAAAACTATTTTCAGCTAAACTATGCGTTTTACCTATTTTGATGAGGGTAAAAAGATCTGATTGTAATTTTACCGGTTTGATACCGGCATTAAGATTAACTTGCATCAGTTCTGAACTCGAATTGTTAGCACTAAATCGGCGCTCATAGTCAATTAATCGCTTTTGAGCTTCGTTTAATATCTGTTGTGGGCTGTCATGCTGTAGCCAGATTTGAATTTTTGTGCCCATCAAATTAAGTACACACTTATCTTGATTCATTTTACTGATTCCTAGAATTAATCTTTCAACACATTATAGCGATAAAATTGTGAAAGCGATCGATTAGAATAAATGCACTAAACAAAGAATTAGCCAATCAAAATGTAAACATATCATTACACCCAATATCTTTAAGTTATTTTTTATCAGGTTATCATCTATAAAAAAGAGTTTAATTATATAGTTTAATCTATAAGAAATTCGAAATTATGTAAAATTCCAAAAATTTAGTTTACTGATATGTATTTTTGTGTTTACATAATGAGCGTTTATGTAATTAATATTTTACATATAAAATATTTGAATGATTTTAACAAGGAAAATAAAAATGTTAAAAGATACACTGAATAATGTCCGAATCCATGACGAACATATGTTGGTAACACCAGAAGAAATAAAAAAGCTTTACCCACTGTCAGTTGAATTAGAAAATCAAATTGCATCTTCTCGTCAAACGATTGTCGATATTTTAGAACGTCGTGATCATCGATTACTTATTGTTTGTGGTCCTTGCTCGATACATGATCCTGAGGCAGCAATAGAATATGCTCATAAACTTAAGAAGCTTGCCGATGAAGTTAAAGATAACCTATTTATCGTTATGCGAGTATATTTTGAAAAACCAAGAACGACTGTTGGTTGGAAAGGGATGATAAACGATCCCCATATGGATAGTTCGTTTGATATTGAACATGGTCTAAAAAAAGCACGTAAGTTACTTCTTGATATCACAAAAATTGGTTTACCTATTGCAACAGAAGCATTAGATCCTAATACTCCCCAATATATTGGCGATTTGATTAGTTGGGCAGCTATTGGAGCACGAACAACGGAATCGCAAACACATCGGGAAATGGCATCGGGTCTATCAATGCCTGTCGGTTTTAAAAATGGGACTGACGGTAGCTTAGATGTTGCAATTAATGCCATGAAATCGGCTTCAATGGGGCATCGTTTTGTAGGTATTAATCAACAAGGTCAAGTAACTGTATTACAAACATTAGGCAATCCACATGGTCATGTCATTTTACGTGGCGGCAAAACACCTAATTATGATGCTGAAAATGTCGCACTGTGTGAAATTCAAATGCAAAAAGCCGGGCTATTACCAAACTTAATGATCGATTGTAGCCACGCTAATTCAAATAAAGATTATCGCAACCAGCCAATTGTGGCCAACTCAATTATTGAGCAAATTGAACATGGCAATAACTCAATTATTGGTGTGATGATTGAAAGTAATTTGAATGAAGGGAATCAGTCTTCTGAGCAACCCAAAGAAAACTTTAAATATGGGGTATCAGTAACAGATGCTTGTATTAGTTGGGAAACAACTGATCAGTTATTACGAAAAATGGATACCCTTTTAGCTAAGCCACTTACTGACAGGCAAAAACAGCCACCTAAAATTTAATGGTTTTATGACCAATGATATAGTATCGCCGACAAAGTGTCGGCGATTTTATTATCCAAGTTGTTTACGCGCGTTACGGAATATGCGCATCCAAGGGCTATCTTCCCCCCAATTATCAGGATGCCAAGAATTGGTCACAGTTCTAAATACCCGCTCAGGATGAGGCATCATAATCGTTGCACGCCCATCTTGCGACGTTACCGCTGTGATACCATTTGGTGAGCCATTTGGATTAGCAGGATACTGCTCAGTAACTTGCCCAAAGTTATCGATATAACGTAAAACAATTAAGTTTGACGCTTCTAAATTAGCCAGATGCACTTCATCTTTCACTTCAACATGCCCTTCACCATGCGAAACAGCGATTGGCATATGTGAGCCAGCCATATCGCTAAACAGTAAAGAAGGACTTTGTTGGATTTGAACTAAACTAAAGCGTGCTTCGAAGCGCTCTGACACATTTCGCACAAAACGTGGCCATAACTGAGCGCCAGGGATAAGATCTTTTAAATTGGACATCATTTGACAGCCATTACACACCCCTAACGATAATGTGTCATTTCGCTCAAAAAACTGTGCAAATTCATTACGCACTTGTTCATTAAACAGTATTGATTTAGCCCAGCCTTCACCTGCACCTAGAACATCCCCATAAGAGAAGCCGCCACAGGCAACTAGCGTCTTAAATTGATTTAGCGATACTCGACCTTTTAATAGATCCGTCATATGGACATCAATTGCTTCAAAACCTGCTCTGTCAAACGCTGCTGCCATTTCAACATGAGAGTTAACCCCTTGTTCACGTAAAATGGCAACTTTTGGTTTTATGCCTTTAACAATATAAGGAGCGGCAATATCATCTTGTGAGTCGAAGGTTAATTTTACATTTAGCCCCGGATCGCTTTCATCTTGTTTTGTTTGATACTCTTGATCAGCACATTGCGGATTATCTCGTAAACGTTGCATTTGCCACGTCGTTTGTGCCCACCATGTACGAAGCGTTAAACGTGATTCACTATAAATAACCGCTGATTTATTTCGTACAATAAATTGTTGTCCGACTTTTGCTTGCCCCAGAAGATGAACTGCATGCGATAAACCAAAGCGATTAAAACAAGCCATGACATCATCTAAACGATCATTAGCAACTTGAATAACAGCACCTAACTCTTCGTTAAATAACGAAGCAATAAAGTCATGGCCTAGTGTAGTAATATCAACATCAATGCCACAATGGCCTGCAAAAGCCATTTCTGCTAATGTCACAATTAATCCACCATCAGAACGATCATGGTAAGCCAAGAGCATATCTTGAGCAACAAGGCTTTGTATTGCTTGATAAAAAGCGGCAAGCTCTTTAGCATCATGCACATCGGCCGTTTTTTGTCCTAAACTTCGATAAACTTGAGCGAGTGCGGTGGCACCTAACGCCTGATGACCTTTAGAGAGATCGATTAGCAATAACGTATTATCAACATTTGTGCTGAGCTGTGGTGTCACTGTTTTACGGACATCTTCAACTCGCGCAAAAGCTGAGATAACTAATGATAATGGCGATGTCACTGATTTTTGTTCGCCATTTTGTTGCCATGTTGTTTTCATTGACATGGAATCTTTGCCAACAGGGATCGCTAATCCTAAAGCCGGACACAGCTCTTCCCCAATGGCTTTAACCGCTTGATAAAGCCCCGCATCTTCACCGGGATGCCCCGCTGCTGCCATCCAGTTTGCTGAAAGCTTGATGCGTTTAATATCACCAATATTGGTTGCCGCTAGATTGGTAATGGCTTCGCCTACCGCTAACCTTGCTGATGCGGCAAAGTTTAGTAATGCAACCGGTGCACGCTCACCCATTGACATAGCTTCACCATAATAACTATCTAAACTGGCGGTTGTTACGGCACAATCCGCTACCGGAACTTGCCAAGGACCAATCATCTGATCTCGAGCAACCATGCCAGTCACAGAGCGGTCACCAATGGTGATTAAAAATGTTTTTTCGGCAACAGTGGGTAAATGTAATACACGCTTTACAGCATCGTAGAGATTTATGTCAGTAGTTGAGAAATTATCACCAGACGCTTGATAAGTTTTGACGTCTCTTAACATTTTAGGTGTTTTACCCAATAATACATCCAGCGGTAAATCGATCGGATTATTATTAAAATATTCATCATGTAACTTAACTGTTTTGTTAAAAGTGGCTTCACCAATGACCGCATAAGGCGCTCGTTCACGTTGGCAAAGCTTATCGAACAAATCTAGACTATCAGGATGTATTGCCAGAACATAACGTTCTTGCGACTCATTACACCAAATTTCGAGTGGTGTCATACCGGGTTCATCATTCAAAATTTTACGCAATTCAAATTGACCGCCACAACCACCGTCGCTTACTAACTCTGGCATAGCATTGGATAAGCCACCAGCACCAACATCATGAATAAATAATATCGGGTTATCTTTGCCTAGCTGCCAACAACGGTCGATCACCTCCTGACAACGGCGCTCCATTTCCGGATTATCACGTTGAACGGAGGCAAAATCGAGATCGGCATCAGATTGACCCGATGTCATCGATGAGGCTGCACCACCGCCTAACCCAATATTCATTGCTGGCCCACCTAAAACAATCAATTTAGAGCCAGCAGGAAACTCGCCTTTTTGAATGTGTTCACGACGAATATTTCCCATTCCTCCAGCCAGCATAATCGGCTTATGATAACCACGCAGTTCATAACCGTTATAACTGTTAACGTGTTCTTCATAGGTACGGAAATATCCCAACAATGCAGGTCGACCAAACTCATTATTAAATGCCGCCCCACCTAATGGGCCATCAATCATAATATCAAGCGCCGTCACAATGCGATCTGGTTTACCAAAATCTTGTTCCCACGGCTGCTCAAAGTTGGGGATGCGCAAATTAGATACGGAAAAGCCTACTAAACCGGCTTTAGGTTTTGCTCCACGCCCGGTTGCGCCTTCATCGCGAATTTCACCACCACTTCCGGTTGCCGCTCCCGGCCAAGGTGATATTGCTGTTGGATGGTTATGGGTTTCAACTTTCATCAAAATATCGGCATATTCTTGATGATATTGGTAAGTTTGATTGTCACTATCAGCAAAAAAACGCCCGACTTGAGAGCCGTCCATAACCGCTGCATTATCTTTATAAGCAGATGAAACATAGTCTGGCGTTTTTTCAAATGTATTTTTGATCATCTTAAATAACGATTTAGACTGTTTTTGACCATCAATAATCCAATCAGCATTGAATATTTTGTGTCGGCAATGTTCTGAGTTAGCCTGCGCAAACATGTAAAGCTCTACATCCGTTGGATTGCGATTAAGTTTTTGGAAGCTTTCAACTAAATAGTCGATTTCATCAGGTGCTAATGCTAAACCTAGTTTAACATTTGCTAATTCCAAAGCCTTACGACCTTGCGCGAGCAGATCAATGGTAGTAACAGGTGCTGGTGATTCAACTTTAAATAATAATTCTGCTTGTTCCAAAGAAGTTAATACCGTTTCCATCATGCGGTCATGAATGAGTGCCAAAAAATCACTTTTTTGTGCCGCTGTTAATGATGAATCAACTTGAACATAATAGGCAATGCCACGTTCTATGCGATGGATTTGGGTTAAACCACAGTTATGCGCAATGTCGGTGGCTTTAGAAGACCATGGTGAAATAGTTCCTGTTCTTGGTGTAACTAAATATAGCGTTTTGTTGGATTTATCCCAAATATCAATTTGAGCGCTTTTAGGACCATATTGTAATAATCTTTCGAGCGTTGCTTGTTGAGTTGGATTTAATTCCTCAACTAAATCAACAAAATGCAAATATTGCGCCTCAATATTGATAACAGGAATCGATTTTTCACGGCATGCGGATAGGATTTTACTAATACGAAATGCAGATAAAGCAGAAGAACCAGCTAAAATTTTCATGCTAAGTACTCTTTTTAAGCCAAAACAGGTAAAAATAGAGCAATATTATAAAAGAAAGTCAATGAGCTGGCTATAATTAAAACAACAGATATTTTTTCTAAAAAGTGTCTGGTTTTATTAATCGATGCTGATAAATCCAATACAATACTGTATATATTGCTTTGCAATATTTTGTAGTCAAAATACTTTTAGTTACGCTCTTTAAGCGACTTAATATTATTAGGTAAGTATGAAATTTAATCATTCTGTTGAGTAATTAAGGATTTGCTGTAGATTAAGATAAAAAATTAGCCTCTTTTCTAACTAATAATTAAAACAAAGATCATTCATTAGTACCCATTATAAAATATAAGGAATAATAAAGTGGAGTTTATTTTTGCTTTACTCGTTTTTATAATCATCATTGTTTTACTTTGTATTATTGCTTTTTTGAAACAGTATATTACTGTTCAACAAGAACAAGTGGCTGAGTTACAAAAAAAGCTATCACAGCTTACGCTAGAGAATATCGTTGCAGATAGAAACAATTGTAAGCCGTTAGATTGTGCAACTTTAGATAAACAATCACTATCAATGACCTCACAAATAGATAGTACTAACAAATCCAGTCAAATAGCCACAGAGACAAAGATTAATCATCACGCCTCATCTATAAATAGTGATCAAAATAATAAAGCGGCAAATAAGCTCAATAAATCTCATCGAGTAGTTAAAACTAGTTTCAGTTATAAGCTCTTTAGTTGGTTTATCATCGGAAATAAGATTACTCAACTGGGTATTGCGATACTTTTTTTAGGATTGAGTTCTTTATTTAATTATATTTTTCAACATCAACAAATTACCCCTGAGTTAATAATTTTGGGTGCGTTAGTTATCAGTTTTGGTTTATTAATAATTGGTTGGAAATTAAGACATAAACGTAAAATATATGCCGCTATTTTACAAGGTGGTGCCATTGCTATTTTATACCTTATTACCTTTGCCGCCTACCTATTGTATGGATTTATACCATTAACACTGGCTTTTCTATTGTTAGTACTGATTTGTGCAGTCAATATTTTATTTGCTGTTTTACAAAAAGCGCAAACTTTAACTTTCATTGCGTTTATCGGTGGCTATCTGGCGCCCATGGTTTTATCCAATAGCTTGGATAATTTGATTGTGTTATTTAGCTATTATCTAATATTATCAAGTCTTATTTTGGTTATTAATATTATTCAATCCTGGCGAATCCTTATTTTAATTGGTTTTTTCTTCTCTTTTATTCCACAAATTTTCATATTAAAAGAGCACTTTCGTCCTGAGATTTATACACAATGGCAGATATATATCATTGCTAATATGCTAATTTACGGTATTTTGGCGACTTTATTACCTTTGACAAAAACGCAGGCGCATCAACGTCATCCAGATCGGGTTGATTTTATTTTACTATTTGGTACACCATTGATAGGTTTTATTTTGCAATATTCCATTACCTGTCAATGGCAGTTTGGACCATTAGTCTCAGCATTAGCTTTTGGCCTATTTTATAGTATTGGCGCTTATCTTATATTTCGTCTGTGGTTAACATCTGAAAAAAACCTCTTTTTATCATGGCTTGCTATTGGTGTTACCTTTTGCTCACTCATCATACTATTCGTCGTCGATATGTCTTTAACTTCTTTGTTTATATTACTCGGTGGAAGCGCAGTGGGCTGGATAATGTTATCTAAAAAAAGCTATCGTATGGCTGCATTAAATATCATTATTATTTTCATAAGTTTCATTTATACATGTGGGGCTATTGAAACGACAGAGTCTAATAATATTTTAACCATTTCAATCTTGAGTATTACTAGCTTAACTTTATTAACTAACGGATGTTTATGGCATTATTATGCAAAGAATATCGATTATGTTATGTTTATTAAAATAGGGTATTTAGTTTTTACAATGGCAATATGGATTGCAATGATAGCAATTAGCGCAGCTAAAATTACCAATTATAATATGCCATCAATACTTATGCCTTATCTGTTAGGCTTTACAGTGTCAACTTGGTTATGGTATTTACTTGGCAAGATACTTAATTGGCAAGCGCTCAGGTATTCAGTCTTTATTTTATGGTTTGTTATACCTTCAATATTGTTGTTTAGTAAATTCTATCACTACTACTATTTAAATTTTGATTTTTGGAATTTAGTTTGGGTTATTGCCCTAATTAGTTGTTACTATTATTTAGATAGTCTTAAAAAATTGACCACCAATAATAATGTTCAATCAGAAAATCAAACTATTCATGTATTACTTATTTTATTGCATCTTAGTTTATTTTTTATGATTTTCATTGGATTCTATCGTGAAATAATGCATTTAATTAATCAATTAGTAGAATGTTATTCGCTGAAATGGTGCATTATCATTACTTGTGAAAGTTGTATTATTTTAATTTTCTATCTACTCGTTAAGTACCAAACCACGGCAAAACAATCACTTTTGAAATATTATTGGACAGTCGGTCTACTGCCTGTCGTTATCTTGATAGTATACCAGTTGTCCGTAGGACTTATCTTGAGTAGAGATATCATTCACGGTTATGTTATCCCAATATTTAATCCATTAGAGGCCTGTGCCATTTTTGGCATAATAATGCTCGGCATTTGGATAAAAGTTAAGGAACATATTTTACAATTAGATACGGATAATATTTCTTTGAATACTTCAAAGATACTACTTAACTTGCTTATTTTTTTCTGGGTAAATAGTATTTTACTGCATGCTTTAGCCCAAGCAACAGATACAGTTTGGCCAGCTCTTTATTTATGGCAAGACAATCTCATACAGGTATCAATTTCACTATTTTGGATGTTAAGTGCAGTGATATTAGTCATCATTGGCAATCATTTTTCAAAGCGGAGTATTTGGTATACCGGGGTAAGTATTCAAGCGATAGTTATCATAAAATCGATATTTGTTAATTACAACGAACTCGATAGATTGGCCAATGCATTAGCCTTTATTGGCCTCGCTTTGTTTATGTTGATTATTGGTTATTGTGCACCATTACCTTCCGAAAACAACGCTAAGGATAAAGAATAAAATTAATCATAAAGTATATCAACAGGGGGCAGATGCGTTATTAACGTGTCTGCCCAATAGACATCGTCAATGGAAGATTAACCGCAAAGGTCTTATGCGATCAGCAATTTTTATCTCAAACAAAATTTTTTTAAATTTGTTTAATAAAAAATTGAAAAAGAAAAATTGAAAAAAGAAAAATTGCCGACATCGGTCGGCAATGATTATAAATTATGCTACGTTAGAGCTATCTCTCAAACCTACTGTTCGATTAAAGACTAAATGATCTTCAGTTGCATATTTACTGTCTAAACAAAAGTAACCTTCACGTTCAAATTGATATGCTTGACCAACTTTAGCATTTTGTAAGTTTGGCTCAACAAAGCCTTGTTTGATTTCTAAAGAAGCTGGGTTAATAGTGGATAAGAAATCTTCCGCAGCTCCCGGATTTGGCGTATTAAATAAGCGATCATATAGACGGATTTCAGCCGGTTTAGCAAATTTAGCTGACACCCAATGAATAACCCCTTTAATTTTACGACCGTCTTGCGGATTTTTGTTTAAGGTATCGGGATCATAACTACAAAAAATAGTTTGAATATTGCCTTGCGCATCTTTTTCAACTCGATCAGCCCGAATGACATAGGCATTACGTAAACGCACTTCCTTACCTAACACTAAGCGTTTGTAATTTTTGTTTGCTTCTTCTCTAAAATCGGCACGATCAATATAGATTTCACGAGTAAATGTCACTTCTCGGTTACCTAATTCAGGACGATTAGGGTGATTTGGGCAGCTAAGGACTTCATCAATAGTATCGGAGAAGTTTTCAATAACAACTTTAACCGGATCAAGGACTGCCATTGCTCTAGGTGCATTTTCGTTAAGGTCTTCACGTATACAAAATTCTAATGTACTCATTTCGACAGTATTTTCTTGTTTAGTGACCCCTATACGACGACAAAACTCTCGAATCGAAGCAGGTGTATAACCACGACGACGAAGACCCGATACCGTAGGCATACGTGGATCATTCCAGCCATCAACTATTTTTTCTGATACCAATTGAGTTAATTTACGTTTTGAAGTAATTGCGTACTCTAAATTTAATCGTGAGAACTCATATTGATGAGGTCGAGCTTCAATTGTAATATTATCTAATACCCAATCATATAAGCGACGATTGTCTTGAAACTCAAGTGTACAAAGTGAGTGAGTGATATTTTCAATCGCATCAGAAATACAGTGAGTGAAATCATACATTGGGTAGATACACCATTTATTACCGGTTTGATGATGTTCAGCAAATTTAATTCGATAGAGCACCGGATCACGCATCACAATAAACGGCGAAGCCATATCAATTTTGGCTCTTAGGCAAGCTTTCCCTTCAGCAAATTTGCCTTCTTTCATTTGAATAAATAGCGCTAAATTTTCATCGATACTTCGGTCACGGTATGGGCTATTTTTACCCGGCTCAGTAAGCGTACCGCGATACTGACGAATCTCATCGGCTGAAAGTTCATCTACGTAAGCAAGCCCCTTATTTATTAGCTCAATGGCATACTCATAAAGTCGATCAAAATAATCAGATGAGTAACAGATTTCACCGTCCCACTGGAAGCCTAACCAACGTACATCTTCTTTGATAGATTCAACATATTCAATATCTTCTTTAGCCGGGTTGGTATCATCAAAACGTAAATTACATTTACCCTGATAATCTTGGGCTATGCCAAAATTTAAGCAGATTGATTTAGCATGACCGATATGTAAATAACCATTCGGTTCAGGCGGAAAACGGGTATGCGTGGTTTTATATTTTCCAGCAGCCAGATCGGCATCAATAATTTGACGTATAAAGTTAGTTGGACGAGTTTCAGTCTCTGTCGGTAGTGAACCGCTCATAAAAAACCTCTGATTATTTGTTTACTAATGACGAATTTAAACTTAGTTTTGTCATCTTTATCATTTTGACCAAAGAATATAACAAATTTTTTGTTTTTCTGAAATGGGAAAACCGGGTATTTAAATTCGCTCAAATGTTTTTTGCTTAAACACCCCCATTTTCTGAAACTTCTTGTCAAGAATAATATCTAATGCATCATTTTTAAATATTGTTGATCATACTTTTAATTGTGCGTAACTGACTATTTTTACTCAAAACGATTGAGTGTTACTAAGCGATAACAATCGCATATGAGTGACATTTTTTGACAAAGCGCATGGCTGCAATCCTAACTGAGTTGATAGCTGGCGATAATAAAAAACACTATTTAATTTTGCGTTTTTATTTGTCATTAAGCCTACAAAATAATCAGCTAATCACTATTTTGACTCGGTTTGGTTGATGAGCTATTTTAGACTCATGACAATAACGATAGCTTACTCATCACCCGATTTTAAAGAAACAACAAATCTGGCACCACCCAGCGGGCTGGTGACGACAAAGGCTTTACCACCATGAAATTCTGCCATTAATTTTACATAAGCTAACCCAAGACCATATCCACCCGTTGAACGAGTTCGACTGGTATCGAGTCTGGCAAATGGCATAAAGATTTTTTCACGGGCATCAAATGGGATCCCGGCACCGTCGTCATCAATTTCAAAAATGACTCTATTTTCTTGTTTAGATATATTTAATACCGCTTTATGCGCTGCATACTTAAACGCATTGAGTAATAAATTTTTAACAATCGTTTCAACAAGGTTTATATCAACGCTAGCCCGTGCATCTTGGCAATTACAGGCTAATTCAAAACCTTGCGGTTTAAATAATTCTAGCGACTGGCAAATCTTTTCGCCTAACTGTTTTAACGAGACAGTTGTATAATTTAATTCGATATTATTTTGATGCATCTTAAAGTAACTTAAGCTGGCATTAATCAGCGTTTCAAGTTCATTAATATCATCACTTATCCCTTTTTGAAGCTGTCGCTTTTCCTGCTCATTATCACTTTCTTCAAGCATACTTAATTCAAAACGCATTCGTGCCAAAGGTGTTCTTAGCTCATGCGCCATAGCATGAGAAATGGTTTGATTGGTACTCACTAAATGTTCGATATGGGTTCCCATGTTATTGAGAACATTGGCGAGTGGTTTAAACAACCAGCCTTTAACATTATGAGTTCTAGCCTTTAAGTTACCTTGTCCGAGTTGCTCAGCGGTTTGTCTAATATGGACTAAATCTTTCCATACTGCGCTAAAAGCAAAATAGATTAAAATAAAAAAGACAATTGCGCTAAACAGCGCCCAAATAATAAGAAAGACACTTAATGACATGGTATTTGATTCTAAAATATCACGCATTAAAATTGGCCCCAATTGGAGTATATTGCCATTATTGAGATCCATATACACCACCTCTTTGTCGCCATCATAAGCAAAATCGAGTTGCTCTAATTCTTTTTTTATCGAATGAGGTAATGGCGTTTTGGCCGATAACACTTTTATTGGATAACCAAAATAGGGCTGTAATTCGTTTACCACTTCTTGCAGAGGTTTATCTTTGTTTTCATCAATTTGTTTGCGAATCAAGTTAACGGTACCACGCTGTGATTCACGAAACACAACATGGTCATCGGGCATATCAGTTAATGATGAAGGCAATGAGTCGAAAACTAATAATGCACCATAGGCAATGATACATTGTAATGAAAGTAAGATAATAAGATAAAATACGATACGACGATTGAAAAATAGCGGTTTAGCTAATAGTTGTCTCAATGATTATCTCCCTCTCGCATAAATAAATAACCTTTACCCCGAACAGTTTTGATTCGTGACGGGTTATCCGGATCATCAAGCAGTTTGCGACGTAATCTTGAAATACGTGCATCAATCGATCGGTCACTACCATCAAAATCGATTCCTCTGACTTGCGAAAAAATGTCATCGCGCGACAAGATTTTGCCGGCATTGCTGGCTAATAACCAAAGTAGATCAAATTCTGCTGTAGTCAGATCGATCTCTTGATTATCGAGTAATACTTTGCGGTTTTCACCGTCAATAATCAGATTATCAAAGATTATGGATTTATTGTTTAATGTGATAACTTGATCTTTTGCGTTCTCTTTATCAGATTCAATTTGTTTGCGACGCAGTAATGCTCGAATACGGGCCAGCAGTAATCTTGGCTCAATCGGTTTTGCCAGATAATCATCAGCACCTAACTCTAAACCGACAATTTCATCGATATTATCTTCGCTAGCTGTCATGATCAGAATATAATTGGTAAACCATGTTCGTATATCTCGGCAGATATCAAAGCCAGACTTTTCGGGTAACATCACATCTAAAATGACCAAGTCGGGATTGATTTCCTGGATTTTTTCTTCAGCACCTTTACCACTATTATGCCAATCAACAAGATACCCTTGTCGAATTAGATAAACTTGAATTAAATTGGCTAGCTTTTCGTCATCTTCGATGATTAATATATGTTCACTCATTAGTCTTTCTCATTACCGTAGCTTGTACTTAGAGAGACTCTATTATACAGGCAATTTTCTGCTCGTTACAAAATATATACAAAGAGGCTACAAAGTTTAATGCAACTCTATGAGAAAATTTGCGCCAATATATTTAAATAGGCTATTTTTATTTTAAACATGAATAATTTTTCATCAATTGCAAATCATCTTTTTTCTCCAGCTTATGCACAACATCGAACTCCGATTGTATTGTGTGATTTCGATGGCACAATCAGTGTTAAAGATGTCACTGATACTTTGCTAAGCCATTTTGGTCAAGATGGCTGTGATGAGCTTGAAGAACTATGGGTTAGTGGCAAAATTGGTTCACAAGAGTGTATGAGTAAACAGATCGCACTAATGGATGCCAGTTTAGAAGAGCTTAACGAAGTTTTGTCGCAAATTGAAATTGATCCGGCGTTTAAATCCTTTGTTAATTATACCGAAAAAAATAACATTCCGGTGCATATTGTCAGTGACGGCTTAGATTATGCAATCGAATTTGTGTTAAAACGCCACGGTATTGAGAATTTACCGATTTTTGCCAATAAATTATTGCATGATAATGAGCGAAGCTGGCGTTTAGAATTTCCTTATGCAAATAAGGACTGTATCAAACAAAGTGGTAATTGCAAATGTAATCATGTCAAAAAACAGCAATATTTTCCACAAATTCTGTATGTTGGCGACGGAACATCTGACTATTGTGTGTCTCATCATGTGGATTTAGTTTTTGCCAAAGACAAACTTATTCAATATTGTGAAAACAATAACATTGAGCACTGTGCTATTAAAAGTTTTGCTGATGTAACTGAAGCGTTAAAACAGTCTCAGCAAGCGCTTATCCCAGTTATGATGGTAAAATGATACAGGAACAATAATGAGTACAATTGAAGATTTATCTTATTTTTTACCAGGCAATAAAAATGGCGTGCTTTTAATTCATGGATTAACCGGCACACCTAATGAGATGCGAATATTAGCTAATGGTTTACATAAAGCAGGATTCACAGTTTATGCCGTTCAATTAGCTGGCCACTGTGGTACCGAAGAAGATCTTTGTAAAACAACATGGCAAGATTGGTATAAAAGTGTGCAAGATGGCGCAGATTATTTGGCTCAACACGTAGATAACCTATTTGTAGCAGGATTATCCATGGGCGCACTGCTGGCACTTAAACTTGCCGCTGATAGGCCAAACCAAATTAAAGGTGTTGGCGTGTTGGCTCCAACATTTAATTATGACGGTTGGAGTATGCCTTTTTGGGCAAAAAAATTCTTCTTTTTGTTGGTCTATTTAAAAAAACTCGGCCTCTTTCAAAAAGTCTCTTTTATCGAAAAACCGCCTTACGGTCTGAAAGATGAAAGAATTCGTGCGGTAGTTTCAGAAAGTATGCTAAGTGGTGATGCGGCATCAGCAGGACTTGCGGGCAATCCTTTTCCGGCATTAGCAGAAATGCAATTATTAGCTAAAAATGTACGTCAAGCACTGCCTAAAGTTACATCACCTTGTTTGATTATGCACTCAGGCAATGATGATATTGCCAATATTGATACTAATGCCAGATTGGTTGAAAAAAAGGTATCGGGATCCACAAAATTAGTTGTACTCAATGATAGTTATCACTTAATTACTATCGATAGCCAGCGCCGTGAAGTTATCAAAGAATGTGCTTCATTTTTCAATGAAATTGCGCAAGGAACAACAGCATAATGACACCTTTAGTTATCTTCCTTTGGGTCAGCAATATCTGTTTTGATACTTTGGGGCAAGTTGCCTTTAAATATGCAGCGATATCGCCAAACAATCGAGATGGTTGGTATTATTGGATTGATTTGGCTAAAAATCTTTGGATTTGGATCGGTATCGTCTCGTATGTTGCAGAATTTTTATTGTGGCTAGCATTTTTGACCTTAGTGCCATTATCACAAGGTGTACTGCTTGCCTCGTTTAATATTATTACCATAATGTTAGTCGGTCGAGTGCTGTTTAAAGAATTACTCACGTTTTATCGCATCATTGGTATGTTACTAATCACAGCCGGTGTGATCTTTGTTGGGATGTCTTAATATGGCTAGATTCTATTTGATTGGTTTTACCGTCCTTCTATTTTTTGACACTATTGCGCAATGTAGCTTTAAATTAACAGCTATCCACGCTCAACCATTGGCAATGAGTATTGAATGGTTAGTAAGAGTATTTACCAACCCATGGATATATATATCCATTGCCGGGTATGTACTAACGTTTTTCACTTGGATGACGTTATTAAAAAAGGCGCCGGTAGGACCAGCTTTTGCCGCCTCTCATTTTGAAGTCGTTACGGTAATGATTGCGTCGATTTGGTTGTTTAATGAACAAATCACTTTATATAAATTGATTGGCACCATACTGATTATTTCGGGAATTTTATTTTTAGCCCTAGCTGAAAGTCAGATAGCTAAGCAAAATAAAGATAACCATGCACACTAACTTCAAATCTTAAAGATAATAATGTCGGCGGCATACCATTACAATGCCGCAACTTATTATCGCTGTTACCTTACGATTTAAGCTAATGCATTTAATAGCGTTAAATTAAGCTGATGCTGCTCTTGCTGCCAATCGTTTAATTTATCCGGAGAGATGGCGGGTTGTTTATCTAACGAACTAAGCAAACGTTTAAACCAATTAGCCGGTTGCCAAATTGACAGTTCACCGGTAATGTCACTGCCGATAATACGCTGCTTAATTGATGATATTGTATCAAGCAAATGATAGGTTTGTAGTTGTCCTTGATCCCAATTGGTATGAATGACTTTCTCACTTAGTGCATCTTTATCAATGGATAGATAGATCGGCTCAGCACTGTGATACTGTTCAGATAAGAAACCGGCAATCAGATCATCAGGCGTATCAAAATGGCGAAAGGCATGACCTAAACCAATTTTTTTAGCCCATTTAACATTGACATCTAAACTCCAATAAGTCAGTTTTTTGTGAAAAAGTGGTTTCCATCTATTTTCCCAAAAATGAGATAGACCGATATCATTAGAGGTGATGCCTAAGACATGAACATGGCTAACAAAGGGTAAGCTAGCAACATAGCTAACCCATGAACCACAATGAATACCGAACAAATAACGCATATTATCCGGATGATTATCAAAAATGACGACTTGAATCGGATTGTCGGCGGAATATTGCTCAGCTAAACGCTCAATGAGTAACAGTGAAATATGATGATAATCACCACTTCCCAGCAAAACTGTTCCATAATGTGCCGGTAAAAGTTGTTGAAGTTGTGCATCAAATTTTCGAAAAGCCTTCTTTGAACAACCAAATCGAATAGTGTCTTGCCATTTTGTCACATCAATAGTCGTTGCAGGCGTTATTTCACCCACACTCTGATCGAAGTCAAGTATAACAGGACATGTCATGCTACTTTCTCCTTGTCACTTTCAAAGTGACCAATCAGTTTACTTAATATGAATCTTAATAATGGGTTACGGATATAAACTAAATGCTTAGTTAGCGTAAAATTAGCGCCTAATGATGCTTTCACTTCAGGATCAGTCCAACCGGCAATATAGTGGCTAAACCCTTGTTCAAGAGCGTACTGTAGGTTGACAAACCAACTAACAAAATAGAGATTTAGCTCTCTAGCTTGTGGATACACCATACCAATATACTTATCGACTAGCATATTATTGACAACAAAACAGATATTATATCCAATTAATTCATTATTATGATGATAAGTAAAAATACGTGCTTGTGCTGATTTACTTTGTAATAATTGAATAAAAAACGGTTTGGTTAATTGATCAAAATGAATTTCACTTTGTTCATAGACATTCAGATAAAGTTGATAATATTTATCTAAAATGGCTTGATCAAAAAAACAGTCATCTCCGCTATTTAAAACATTAATCTCTAGTTTTTCCCGTGATTTTAATTTACGTCTAAAATTTTTACGACGACTGTAAGAAAAACGCGAGAAAACTTCATCAATATTATCAAAATCAATAGCTAGCCAAGCCAAAGCCTGCCCTTCAACTTCAATAAATCCTAAATTTTTTAAAGCAGAAATAAGCGCCGTTGAATATTGATTATCTTGTTCACTAAGTAAAGGAGAATCTAATGGTAGATCTTTAACAATAACAAACGGATATTGTTTGGTATAAGCTTTTTTTAAATCATCTGCCAGCTGTTTTGCCGTAACTTTGTTAGTCAGTAATCCATATTCAGAAACTGTTGTTCCAACAAAACATGTTTTAGGTTGTAACCAATGCTGCCATTTTTTGTAGAAAGGTAATTTTTGTACTTTATGTTTAAAATCATCATCAGCAGTCGTCAACAAATCAAACTTAGCACTAAACATCGGCACGTCATCTTGATTTATCCATGCCGAAAAATCCTTTGGCGGATGCAATAAAAAATTTTCGACAATTTCGTTAGGTTCTAGCTGATTGATATATTTCATATTTTTTTAATGATTGGTGTAAATTGTGTTCCCGCCAACGAATGTTGACGGGATGATCAGAATTTAATAATTAAAGTTCTTTTTTCGCTCGTGTAATTAATTGATCAAGTAATTCGATACCTTGATCAATCTCTTGACGGGTAATATGTAGAGACGGTGCAAAAGTGATGACGTTTTTATAATAACCACCAATATCAAGCACTAAGCCCATTTTGTTACCTTTCCAATCAAGATCGCCTGACATACCGATATCAACCATTTTATCAACTAAAGCCTTATTAGCTGTAAAACCATCTTCAGTACAAATTTCAGCACGAAGCGCAAGACCTAAGCCATCAACTTCACCAATTTCTTTATGTTTTTTCTCAAGTGTTTTAAGACCTTCAAGGAAGTAAGCTCCACTCTCCATAACCATTTTTTCGTAATCAGTTTCAGAGGTCATTTTTAACACTTCAAGACCAACAGCCGTACCTAGTGGGTTTGAGGCAAATGTTGAATGCGTTGAACCAACCGGGAAGACTTCTGGATTAATCAACTCTTCACGAGCCCATAAACCACCTAATGGGTTTAGACCATTGGTTAATGCTTTAGCAAACACCACAACATCAGGCTTAACATCGAAATGTTCAATAGACCAAAGTTTACCTGTACGATAAAAGCCCATTTGGATCTCATCAACAACTAATAAGATACCATATTGATCTAAAACTTTTTTGAGTCCTTTAAAGTAGTTACGTGGTGGAACAATATAACCGCCGGTTGCTTGTAAAGGCTCTGCATAAAATGCTGCGTATTCTGCTTGTCCTACTTTCGGATCCCACACACCGTGATACTCTGTTTCAAATAAGCGGGCAAACTCAGCTACTAAGTGTTCGCCATATTCTTCTGCCGTCATACCTTTAGGACGACGGAACGGATAAGGGAATGGTACAAACATTGCACGATCGCCAAAATGACCATAACGACGACGGTAACGGTAACTTGATGTAATAGAAGATGCCCCTAAAGTACGTCCATGGTAACCACCTTGGAAAGCAAACATTAACGATTTACCGCCAGTTGCATTACGCACAACTTTTAATGAATCTTCAATACATTGTGATCCACCAACGTTAAAATGGACTCGTCCTTGGTAACCAAAACGCTGTTCCATACCTTGGGCAATGGTTTTAGCTAATTCAATTTTAGTTGGGTGTAAATATTGGCTAGCACATTGTGGTAGGGTATCAATTTGCTTTTTAAGAACGTTATTTAAACGCTCATTAGCGTAACCAAAGTTACATGCCGAGTACCACATTTGTAAGTCAAGGTAAGGTTTACCTTCTTTGTCATACATGTAGCTACCTTCACAACCATCAAAAATCTTTGGCGGTTCAACATAGTGTACAGTATCACCAAAAGAACAATATTTTGCTTCGTCGGCAAGTAGTGTTGCATCATCAGGACGACGATTAATCATTTCTAAAGTTGGTTTACTCATAATTTATCTCACTAATCCATATTCAAACACGATAAAATGTGGCATTATTATTCAAGAAAATTGATTGTTACAATGTACATTTAATGTATAGATTGTGTGACGACAAATCACAGCTAACAAAACCATAATAATATTTGATGATAAATAGGTCAGTTTATGAGGATCAATAAATTTACTAACAAACGCTGTGTGATTGCGATATTATCCATCATTACCCTAGGCTACACTCAATTTACCTTTGCTGATCCCACCTCAATTGGTGTCGGTGTTGGTTGGTCAAATTCACCTTATAAAAGTTATAGTGCCAGTTTTTATCCGGTGCCACATATAGATTACGATAATGGTCTATTTTTTATTGATGATTTATCTGCCGGTTTTTATCTTTATAATGAGAATAACCAAAGTATTTCCCTAGGTGCCCGCTATTTATCAAATGAATTTAAACCACATGATTCAGATAATCATCGACTCAAACAACTTGATACTCGACATACAACAGTACTGGCTGAAATTGAATACTCGATCGTAACCGATTGGGGAGGCTTTTCGACCAGTATTGGGGCTGATGTACTTAATGAAAGTAATAGCATTTTGTTTAATGCTGATTATACCGTACCTTATATACAAGGCGATTTAATTATCGCGCCTACCATTGGTGTCAGTTGGGCTAATAGTAAACATAATAATTATTACTATGGTGTGTCGAATAAAGAGTCGCTCCGATCAGGTTTACATCATTTTAGTGCGAACAGCTCTTTTACACCTTATCTGGAAGTAGTAGCACAATATACATTAACCGATAATATTGCCACTTTTGGCGGCGTCCATATTGAAAAATTAACCGGTGATGCAGCAGATAGCCCAATGGTTGACAATAGTATCTTAACTTCAGTTTATATGGGGTTATCTTATAAATTTTAATCATTTTATTTTAGTTTTATTTAACCTTAACAATAAAATGATAACGACTTAATTTTTGATAAACCTTTATTTGAAACGCTTCATGTTAAAATGAATTTCACCCAAAATTTAGGAAATAGTTAAATATGCTTTGGTTTAAAAATGCCATTATTTACCAGCTTAATAGTGATAGTTTGCTTGATAAAGCTGTCATTGAAAAGGCGCTTAAATCCGCACCTTTCACGCCATGTGGCAACTTAGATACCTCTAAAACTGGTTGGGTGTCTCCTTATAATGATAATAATAATGAAGATTATATTGTTGATATGCAGGGGCATTTACTACTACGGATTAAAAAAGAGTCTAAGATTCTTCCCGCTCCGGTAATCAAACAAGCATTATTAGAAAAAATAGATAAACAAGAACAAGCGTTAAGTCGAAAATTAACCAAAAACGAAAAAGCAACATTAAAAGATGAAGTGATGATTGACTTAATGCCCAGAGCATTTAGCAAATATAATCATTATTGGCTTTGGATTGATACGCATAATAAACGAATCATTATCGACTGTAGTAGTTTCAAGCAAGCAGAAGATATTCTAGCCATTTTGCGTAAACAATTAGGGGCGTTGGCACTAACACCACTATCTATTGATACCCCTCTTGAGCAAGTAATGACAACTTGGGTTAAAGAAAAACTCAACTTCGCTCCATTTTTATTAGGCGATCAAGCCGAATTAAAAGATCCGCTGGAAGGAAACGGCATTATCAGTTGTAAAAATCAAGATATTACCAGTGATGAAATGCTTGTTCACTTTGAATCGGGAAAATGGATATCTAAAATCAAAATCATTGATGAACGAGGCGTCAATTTTATCGTTAATAGTGATTTAACTTTGAAGCGAATCAAATTTGACTCAGCTATTTTAGATGAAAATGAAGATATCGGATCTGATGAAATGGATAAACGACTCGAAGCTGATTTTTTCATTATGGCTAATACGTTAGCAAATACAATTAACGATTTTTATATTACAATTAATCAAATAATTTAACGATAAGATAATATCTTTTTAACACATTAGTATCTTTTGTTATGGATTTGTATATTATATGTGCTATAATCGATATTAGATTATGTGTATCATAATTAAATAAAAACAAATTAAACAACGTCTATTACAACATAATAAGTTGAGGCAAAAAATGAAAAAAACAACTCTAGCTCTAGCAATTGCTGTTGCAAGTTTAACTGCTACTGCAGCTAATGCAGCATATGAAGATAACACTTTTTATACAGGTGCTAAATTAGGTTGGTCAGAACTTTACAGATTAGATGCAAACAAAGTTCGTGCATTTGATGATACTGGTATCAAAACTTCTAACCGCAGCAATGTTGCTGGTGGTGCATTCCTTGGTTTCCAAGCTAACCCATACTTAGCATTTGAATTAGGTTACGACTGGTTAGGTTCTGCTAAATATAAAAGATCTTACAACCGTACAGGTAATGGCCATGCTGCTGGTAACAGCAAAATCAATGCACAAGGCGTATCTTTAACTGGTAAATTAAGCTACCCATTATCATTCATCTCTGATGATTTTGATATCTACGGTCGTGCAGGTGCAATGGTAACTATCGCTAAATGGAAAAATGGCGGCGATGTTAAAGATGTTTATGGTCGTGGCGGTACAAAAACTGACGTATCTCCAGTTTATGCGTTAGGTCTTGACTATCGTCTTGATGAAAACTTCTCTACTCGTTTAGAGTACCAATATGTTCAACATATTCATACTAAAACTGACGCATCGCCAGACGCTGGTACTGTTAGCTTAGGTATTACTTACCGTTTAGCTTCTCCTGCTGTTGCGGCACCAGTTGAAATCAAAACTGAAGTAAATCGTTATGTATTAAATGAAGACGTTCTATTTGCTTACGCTAAAGCTGACTTAAAAGCAGAAGGTCGTCAAGCATTAGATAATCTATTAGCTACTTTAGTGAAAATTAATCCATCTCAAAGTGCTATCGTTGTAATTGGTCACACTGACCGTATCGGTTCAGAACATTACAACCAAAAATTATCTGAACAACGCGCTCACTCTGTAATGAAATATTTAGTTGCTAGAGGCGTTCCTGCAGAAATCATCAGTGCACGTGGTATGGGTAAATCTCAACCAGTTACTGGTACTAAATGTAATGCACTTCGTGGCGCTGAATTAAAAGCATGTTTAGCACCAGATCGTCGTGTTGAAATCGAAGTTAAAGCACGTAACGTTCAAGAAGTTCAAGTAACTAATACAACAAATTAATTTTTGTTTATTTCTCAAAAACCCGGTTTTCGCCGGGTTTTTTGTTCCGCTATTGTTGTTAGCAACTAAATAATATCTTACCTTTGATCTATAATTTATCCACAAAACAGATTATAATTATTACCAACGTTGTTAGTAATATAAAGTTAAAGGAGTTACTGTGCCTACCGCTATTTGGCAAGATTGTCTTTCTCAATTACAAGAAGAGCTTCCTACAACGGAATTCAACTTATGGATACGCCCGTTGCAAGCGGAAATGGTCGATGACAAACTTTATATTTATGCACCTAATAGATTTGTGTTAGATTGGGTAAAAAATAAATACCTATCTGCTATTTCTCAACTATTAAATAAACTTTTTGATAATGATTCACTAAAATTATATCTTGAAGTTGGATCGACTTTATCTTTAGAGAAAAAATCTCAACAAAGCAAACCTAAAACCGATATTGTTCCGGCATGGAAAACAACGAAAGAAACGAACAATCACACTTATCATTCCGGTATTAACCATAAGCATACTTTTAGTAGCTTTGTAGAAGGTAAATCAAACCAACTTGCCGTTGCGGCAGCTAAACAGGTTGCTGAAAATCCGGGGAAAGCTTATAACCCGCTATTTTTATATGGTTCAACCGGTTTAGGAAAAACCCATTTATTGCATGCAGTTGGTAATCAAATCATGGATGAAAAAATGAATGCCAAAGTTGTTTACATGCATTCAGAACGTTTCGTTCAAGATATGGTAAAAGCATTGCAAAATAATGCTATTGAAGAGTTTAAAAATTATTACCGTTCAGTTGATGCTTTACTCATTGATGATATTCAATTCTTTGCTAATAAAGAACGTTCTCAGGAAGAATTTTTTCATACCTTCAATTCATTATTAGAAGGTAATCAACAAATTATTTTAACATCTGACCGTTACCCGAAAGAAATTAATGGCGTTGAAGATCGTTTAAAATCACGCTTTGGCTGGGGATTAACCATTGCCATTGAACCGCCAGAACTTGAAACTCGCGTTGCTATTTTAATGAAAAAAGCAGAAGAGAATAAAATAAAATTACCAGAAGAAGTGGCTTTTTTTATAGCTAAACGATTACGTTCTAACGTGCGTGAATTAGAAGGCGCGCTTAACCGGGTCATTGCGAATGCAAATTTTACTGGTAAATCAATTACCATTGATTTTGTAAAAGATGCTTTAAAAGATTTACTTGCCTTGCAAGAAAAATTGATTACTATTGAAAATATTCAAAAAACGGTGGCTGAGTATTATAAAATCAAAGTTTCAGATTTATTATCTAAACGCCGTTCTCGCTCAGTTGCCAGACCTAGACAAGTGGCAATGGCTCTTGCTAAAGAATTAACCAATAAAAGCCTCCCTGAAATTGGAGATGGATTTGGTGGAAGAGATCATACCACGGTACTACATGCATGCCGTAAAATTGCCGATTTAAAAGAAGAAAGCAATGATATTAAAGAGGATTATTCCAATTTAATTCGAACATTATCAACTTAACAAGAATAAACACTATGAAATTTATTATAGAACGAGAAAAACTGATTAAGCCATTGCAACTTGTTAGTGCACCACTAAGCAGTCGACCAACATTACCCATTTTGGGCAATTTATTACTACAAGTCAGTGACAATACATTATCAATGACAGGTACTGACCTTGAAATAGAGATGATAGCGCATTTACCGTTAACACAAGCATGTGAACCGGGTGCAACAACAGTGCCAGCAAGAAAGTTTCTCGATATCTGTCGTAATCTTCCCAATGATGCTCAGATTTCGATCAGTGTTGATGATAATCGATTAATAATCCAGTCTGGTCGGAGTAAATTTTCTTTAGCAACTTTGCCGGCGAGTGATTTTCCAAATTTAGAAAATTGGCAAAGTGATGTTGATATTTCTGTTCCACAAAAAACGATAAAACGTCTCATCGATGCTGTTCAATTTTCAATGGCAAATCAAGATGTGCGATATTATTTAAATGGAATGCTATTTGAAATTGAAGACGGGTTATTAAAATCTGTTGCCACCGATGGTCACCGATTAGCAGTTTGTGCACAACCTGTTGGGCAAAATATTACTGAAACTTGCTCGGTGATATTACCTCGAAAAGGGGTTATTGAACTGGCGAAATTGGTAAGTGATAGCGACGATCCGATTAATATGCAAATTGGTAACAATAATCTGCGTGTCAATCTTGGTGATTTTACTTTTACCTCTAAGCTGATTGACGGTAGATTTCCTGATTATAAACGTGTATTGCCACGTAACCCCGATAAACCACTTGAAGTTTCCTGTGATGAGCTGAGAAACGCATTGTCTCGTGTGGCAATTTTATCCAACGAGAAATTCCGTGGGATTCGATTATATGTACACAATAATCAAATAAAAATTACTGCTAATAATCCGGAGCAAGAGGAAGCTGAAGAAGTCATTGATGTAAAATATGAGTCCTCAGAGCTTGAAATTGGCTTCAATGTGACCTATTTATTAGATATATTAAATACTTTGAAATGTGATAGCGTACAACTGCTATTCACCGATGCAACATCAAGCGTGCAAATTGAAGATATTAATAATCAATCTGCAACTTATGTTGTGATGCCAATGCGCTTATAACATACGCCTATTCAACTTCCGGCTTCGGCCGGAGATTGTATTTTAACCCTATGACTCTTGCACAAATTAATATTCACCATTTCCGTAACATTAGCCACGCTCAATTATCTTTATCTCGCCATTTTAACTATGTGGTTGGTGATAATGGTAGTGGTAAAACTAGCCTACTTGAAGCGATTTACATGTTAGGTCATGGACGTGCATTTAGGCATATACAATCAAATCGAATTATACAACACGAACAACCAGAGCTGGTGTTATATAGCCAATTAGAATCATTAAATCAGCAATGTCGTACAATAGGATTGGCAAAAGCTCGTAACAATGAAAACAAGATAAAAATCGATGGCGATGAAGGCTTTCGGTTAACTGATTTAGCAAAATTATTACCCATTCAGCTCATTACGCCGGAAGGTTTTGATTTGTTAACAGGCGGCCCTAAATATCGACGTTCATTTCTTGATTGGGGGTGTTTTCATCATTATCCGGAGTTTGTCCAGCTTTGGAATAATTTGAAACGTCTGTTTAAACAACGTAATGCATTATTAAAACAATCCCAAAACTATAATCAACTGTTACCTTGGGATAAACAATTAGTCCCCATCGCTGAAAAAATAAGTGAAATTCGAGCTGACTATGCTGAAAATATTTTTCCTGAAATTATAAAAACAACGAAAGACTTTCTACCTGAGTATGAACTTAACTGTTCATACTATCAAGGTTGGGAGTATGGTGTAGATTATGCAGAGATATTACAAAGACAATTTGAACGAGATAAATTGCTTAATTATACCTCGCTAGGTCCACATAAAGCCGATATCAAATTACGTGTTGATAATATACCGGTTGAAGATCTTCTATCACGAGGCCAATTAAAATTGTTAATGTGTGCCTTACGTTTGTCACAAGGTGAGTATTACACTAAACAAACAAACCAATCATGTATTTACCTGATTGATGACTTTGCTTCCGAACTGGATAAAAATAAACGTAACTTATTGGCAAAACGTTTAAAATCAGCCCATTCACAAGTTTTTATCACGGCTGTCAGTGAAGAGCAAATTAGCCACATGATTGATGAAAATGATAAGATTTTTCACATAAAATCTGGTATAATTTCATAAATATACGAAATGATAAAAGAAATTAAATAGGTCGAGAAATCCATGTCTAACTCTTATGATTCATCTAGCATTAAAGTGCTTAAAGGACTTGATGCAGTCCGAAAACGTCCTGGTATGTATATTGGAGACACCGATGATGGAACAGGCCTTCATCATATGGTTTTTGAAGTAGTTGATAATGCCATTGACGAAGCATTAGCAGGATATTGTAACCATATCGAAGTAATCATTCATCCCGATAACTCTGTGTCGGTACGTGATGATGGGCGTGGTATTCCTACTGGAATACATGAAGAAGAAGGAATTTCTGCTGCCGAAGTGATTATGACCGTGTTACATGCAGGCGGTAAGTTTGATGATAATTCCTATAAAGTATCTGGTGGTTTGCATGGCGTTGGTGTTTCAGTGGTAAATGCACTATCAGATAAATTAGAACTCGTGATTTACCGTGAAGGAAAAATTCATAAACAAACCTATCATTTAGGTGTTCCGCAAGAGCCCCTTAAAGTCATAGGTGAGACAACTGAATCGGGTACATACGTTCGTTTCTGGCCAAGTCCACAGACATTTACCAATATTGAATTTGTCTATGAGCATTTAGCGAAACGGCTGCGTGAACTTTCATTCTTAAATTCCGGTGTTTCAATTAAACTGATTGATGAACGCACAGGTAAAAGCGAACATTACCACTATGAAGGTGGTATTCAAGCTTTTGTTGAATACTTGAATAAGAATAAAAACCCGATTCATCCCAAAATTTTCTATTTTAGTACTGAAAAAGACGGGATTGGCGTTGAAATTGCCTTGCAGTGGAATGATGGTTATCAAGAAAATATCTACTGCTTTACCAATAATATTCCACAACGAGATGGCGGTACGCATTTAGCTGGTTTTCGTGGTGCAATGACACGTACCTTAAATAACTATATGGAAAGTGAAGGGTATAGTAAAAAAGCTAAAATCAGTGCAACCGGTGACGATGCTCGTGAAGGTTTGATTGCGGTAGTATCGGTAAAAGTACCTGATCCTAAGTTTTCATCACAAACCAAAGATAAACTCGTTTCATCTGAAGTTAAATCAGCGGTTGAATCTGTTATGGGTGAAAAACTGTCTGAGTATCTGCTGGAAAACCCAACTGATGCTAAAATTGTTGTTGGTAAGATCATCGACGCAGCAAGAGCACGTGAAGCGGCACGAAAAGCACGTGAAATGACACGTCGTAAAGGTGCATTAGATTTAGGTGGTTTACCGGGTAAACTTGCTGATTGCCAAGAAAAAGACCCTGCCTTATCTGAACTGTATCTGGTGGAAGGGGACTCTGCGGGCGGCTCGGCAAAACAGGGGCGTAACCGCAAAAACCAAGCGATTTTACCGTTAAAAGGAAAAATCCTAAATGTAGAAAAAGCCCGTTTTGATAAGATGCTCTCTTCTCAGGAAGTGGCAACCTTAATCACGGCATTAGGCTGTGGAATTGGTCGTGATGAATATAATCCGGATAAAATGCGTTATCACAGTATCATCATCATGACTGATGCCGACGTTGACGGATCACATATCCGAACACTACTGTTAACATTCTTCTATCGTCAAATGCCAGAAATTATCGAACGTGGGTATGTATATATTGCTCAACCACCACTATATAAAGTGAAAAAAGGTAAGCAAGAACAATATATTAAAGATGATGATGCCATGACCCAATTCCAAATTGCTTTGGCGCTTGAAGATGCATCATTACATGTTAATGATCATGCGCCTGCACTGGCAGGAGAAGCATTAGAAAGACTGATTGCTGAATATCAAAAAGTTGAAAAATTAATCACCAAAATGGAACGTCGTTATCCTAAAGCATTACTTGCTGAATTGGTGTATCAAGATGTATTAGACGAAAACATTTTGCAGGATCAGCAAAAAGCTGAACATTGGGTAACAACCATTGTTGAAAAGTTAACAAATAAAGAGCAACACGGTAGTAGTTATTCGTACTCAGTGCAGTACAATGATAAAACACAACTATATGTGCCAATCATTAAAGTCAGAACACACGGTGTTGATACTAACTATGCGCTCGATCAAGTCTTCATTCATAGTAATGAATATCGTAATATCTGCCATTTAGGTAAGCAACTAAAAGATTTACTTGAAGATAGTGCATTTATTCAAAGAGGCGAACGCAAACAACCTGTTAGCTCTTTTGAAGAAGCTGTAGATTGGCTAATCAAAGAATCGCGTCGAGGATTAACTATCCAACGTTATAAAGGTCTGGGTGAAATGAATCCGGAACAATTATGGGAAACGACAATGGATCCGACCAGCCGTCGCATGTTGCAAGTCACCATAAAAGATGCGATAGAAGCGGATCAGTTGTTTACCACCTTAATGGGTGATGAAGTTGAACCTCGTCGAATGTTTATTGAAGAAAATGCCTTAAAAGCTGCTAATTTAGACTTCTAAAAGCATTTCAATACAGCATTTAACAACAAAAAACCAGACTTAATGTCTGGTTTTTTTATTGTTAAAATCTCAGATAATTTTATTGCCCAAAATTCGACAATAATCCTAGATACCTATAATTTTCTTATATACTGAAAGTTTCTACTGGCAAACATGCCAACTAGTTTACAACGTGACAAGGCTGATTTTGGTGTTTATGGGGTAATACCATGGCAATATATCGATAATAACTAATATATCGCCATGTTTAAGATAGGAAAAGCTCATTCAGTTAAATATGGTTTGAATAATAGCAACAAGAAAATATTAATCGAATAAAAACACTTTGTTTCCCATTATGATGATCTTTATTTCTTATTATTCACTCATTGATCATAGTTAACTTCCCGTTTTTACTTCACTAATTTATCAAACTAAATCATTATATATTTAATGCTTTTTGTAATTGTTGAAGTTTTTTATGTAATTTTTCCAACTCAATTTGCTTTTCAAGTTCTGAGCCATATGAACTATTCACTTTTTTAATGAGTTGCTGTTCAATATCGTTAACTTGAGCTTGCAAATCATCACGACCTTTTGCCTTTTGTTTCACTTCATCAGTTAACTGAGATACCTCAGTTTCCAATTTTTGCTGTAGTGACCGTCTTTGTTTTATCGTTAATGAAGTATCATTTTTCTGTTTCTCAATAATGGCATAAATCTGTCTAAACTGACGATTAGCTCTTTTTTCATTCTCTAGAATTTGCACTTTTCGATCAACTCGAGCTTGATAATTGCCCGAATTATGACAACCCATTTTATGGAAAAAACTAATGTCTTCATTAGTTGGATCACATTGTTCAACTGTAGTTGAACAACCAGTTAAAAATATAAACGGACAAAGTAATAACAGATATCTTTTTTTCATAATTAACTTACCTTAACTGCTGAGCGCTGTTTAGACACAATATTTATTTGATTTTCAAGTACTGCAATTTGTTTATTTAATTGATTGATTTGTTTATCAAGTTGAGAGACATTGACGCCAGCTTGTTTTTCTTCAGAAGATACTGTCACCCAATCTCTTTCGATTTTTTTCATACGTTGTAACTTATCGTTTAGATAAGTAATATTGGCATCAATTTGGGTCAAATCATTTTCAGCCTGTTTTTTATTTACCGTATCGTTTTTAATTTGATTTCTTAATGCGTTAAGTGTCATCAAATTCTTGTCTAACACTGCTTTAGCAACTTGTGTCACAGCTTGCACCTCGTAAGTATCTTTCTGAATATCTTGAATATAGATATCAAGACGCGCTTCAGTATTAGCATAGTCTGCGCGTTTAGAGTCAAGATAATAATTTACGCCCATCGCTAAACCACAACTTACAGCCGCAGAAGCGACACAAGTACCAGCTCTACCACCTAGTAACAAACAACCAACACCACCTATACCTGCACCAACTGCACAAGCTTGCCATGCAGATTTACTAAAAAATTTAGCTGTATGGCTTTTAGTCAATGCGGGATCAACATTTCGAGTATTTACACCACCAACACCTTGACATCCAGCTAAAACAAGAGATACACATAAACTAAGGACTACTAAAATTTTATTCATCGTTTGTTTCCTTTTATTTCATTACAAGTTTGTAGCCAAGCTGTTCGCTCAACTTTTCCTGATTCAATATATTCGTTGATGTGTTTGAAATAGAGCGCCAAGTAGTCGCTCATATTTGCTTTTCCACTATTCTCAAGAATAAATTGAGTCGATTTGGATTGATCGTTGATTGTTTTTTTCTCGTAGTTCGAGGCTGTGTTAACAATGGTGTCGGAATAGTATTTCAAGATAAAATCCCGAGCACTTTTGGACTCATCAACAACCTGTTTTAAATTTTCCAACTTCACTTTTGAACACATATTATCGTCATTCAAAGTATTAGTCTCATTTGCATCACAAACTTCATTGACCATTGTTTCATAGAGATTATTATTATATTCGTACTTACTATGTAAATCAGATACATTGGCACATAAAAAGGCTCCGAGTTGCAAAGCAGATTGAATAGAGCGATCACGTTGCTCATCACGGGCTTGATTAGCACTCCTTAAAAGTATATTGAGTTGATTTAATTCTTGTTTAGTTTTCTCATCCTCAACTTGTTTAGTGATTTTTTCAAGCTCATTAACTACATTGCCATTTTGGTTATTATTTGTTTCGTTACCTAGTTCGTTCCATTCTTTTTCAAGCTCTTTGATTTTTTCATTCGAACTCATCACATTTGTGGTATAGACTAAACGGATCCCAACATCCTTACTTTTATAGGCAGTTTTATCATCATAAAAAGGTTTCTCAATACGAAAATAACTGGTAATTGATGATTCCGGTGTCAAATAGCTACCACCACGAACAATGATACCACCTTGCTGACCATGATAACGATCCAATTTATTCATTTTAAATGAATCAAACATCATTTCGTGTACATTACCTAAGATATCATAAAGATCTAAAGGGTTAGGCTCAAGCCGACCTATAAGCTGTAATTTCCCATTGGCTGACTTAGATCCGGAAAACCAGGCATAACTTTCAACATTACTGGTCATCGGGAATCGTGATTCACGAAATTCTGATTCCGTCACTTTCGCTCCTCCTCGTGCTGCATATTCCCACTCGGTGTTACTAGGTAAACGGACATAGCCGTTAGGTAAACCCTTTTCATTCAACTTAGCAGCGTTTTCAATCAACCAGCGATTATATTTATCGGTAAAAGCGACTGCATCAAACCAGCTAATATCTGTAATAGGAAAAGAAAGATTGATCTTGGGTTTTGGGCAGGTATCATTCATTACCGATTGATATTGTAATGCGGTAATCTCATACTTACCTATTAAATAATAACGCTCTTTACCAGAATCTGAAAAACTGCCCGCAATATAGTTTGGTGTTGCATACTCAGCAAAACCAAGCTCTTTTTGATTACTGCCCAAAATAATTTTGACATCATCTAACGGCTTGTTTGTTGGTGTAAATACCTTTTTCATTACCAAACTACCGTCACAAGGCATTGGTAAAATAACATCATCTTTTGCTGGTTTAGGATTATAGAATTTTTCATCCCAAGCTTGAGCATAACCGAAGGACGGAAATAAGCTTATTGCAGCCAAACCCCAACTAGCAAATCTGAGACTATTAGGCTTCACGTAAGCTTTCTGCTGGTTGAATTTTAACAGCACGACGCCCTCCTATAACCACAACGGTACTTGAAATGAGTAAAGTCAATAAAAATGCAAAAATAAAATGGTAAAATTGTAATTGACTCACAACAGATTGTGAAACCAAATTTTCACCTAAAACTAAATTGAACGCATAATTTCCTGCCATAAAAAGTATGCAGGACAGAATAAAAGCTAAACAACTAAGCATCATAGCTTGATTGAGTAGATAAAGCATAATATCTCGGGAGCGAAAACCAAGTAATCGCATAAAAGCAATATCTTTACGCTTCCGTTCAATATTGGATAAAAACGAGCCGGTAAATGATAAAACACATCCAAATACGGCTGTCATTGCAATCACACTAAAAATAAAATTAAGTACGCGATCAATTGCTTGCATATTTTCAATTGCTTTAGCTTGAGTGCGAGTATCAATATTCTTTTCTCGTAATTTAAATGCTAATGGTGCAACATTCTCAAGTGCTTTAGCATATATTCGGGCACGAGCAAAGGAAGTATGAGAGGGAGGGTTAATATTTCCTTTAGATGTTATAAAAACATTACTTACATAACCATCATAATAATTTTCCATTTCTATTAGTAAATCTAATGTAACAAATGCGGCTGCTCGGCTGTAATTAATTTCGGGAATAATACCAATAACTTCTAATTCTGCAATGCCTTTCTCCAGCTTCCCGTCTAGCTGTCGGGTAATTACCATTTTCACACGATTACCAACGTCTACCTGCATTTTTTCGGCAGATAATGAACTCAATAAAATTTGATTTTTGTGATTGAGTAACGGTAAATTTTTGGTTATTGGATCGCCCTTCGCAGTGGGAATAACTTCGGCATTATTAACAAAATGACTGGCATCTTTCATTAAGTCTGCTTGTGTATTTAATGAACGTGTCAATGGAATCACAAAAGCGGTCTCTGGTTGTTGCTCTATCCATTGAAACATTTCATTATCGAGTTGTAAATTACCCACAATTTTTACTTCTAAATTTTGCGGATCATTAAGTAATTGTTGTCTAAGTTGTGAAACAATGCCATATTTTAAACTAAATAGTAATAGTAACGGTGTGATGACCGATATTACCGACGCAATAATACAAAATGAAACTTTTTTGTCGTACCATAAGTCTGCCAAGGATAAACGAGCGATAAAAAGCCATTTTGAAAACGTTTTAATCATTTTTACGCCCTATCCTGTAATGGCAGAAAAACGGATGATTGCGGAGAAGTTAACTTAGCTGATAAAGTATAAAGCCCTTTATTTGCTATTCGTTTCCAATCATGCGTAACAATCATTGCTGCAATATTATCTTGCAAAGCCTGTTCAATAATTAATTCAAAAAGCAAATTAGCATTATAAGGATCTAACGCTGACGTTGGTTCATCTGCCAGTAATAACGCCGGTTTATGAATAATAGAACGAATAAAAGAAGCACGTTGTCTTTCACCAATAGAGAGCTGATTAGGATACTTATTGATTAAATGTGCAATATTAAGCTTCTGCACTAAGTAATCAAAGCGTTGGTTATCAACGCTTTTTTGTAATAACTTAAAGGACATTAATATATTGTCACGAACGGTCAAAAATGGCAGCAATCCACCTGTTTGCAACATAAAACCTAAATAGTGAGCTCGTATATCGGCTAATTGCTCCCATTTATCATGCTTAATTAATTTAGCAATATCAATATCGTTATCCCCTACCTGCAGGTTGTAGCAACCCACTTCGGCAGGTTTTAGAATCATACCCACCATTTCAAGTAAGGTGCTTTTTCCAGCACCACTATCACCCTGAATAACCACAACTTGACCCGCGTTAACTCTCAGTTGTGGCAGGCAAACACTAAAAAAGGATTTGCCGGTTGTTCTTGAAATGGACAATTGATTAATGACTAACATTTTACGGTAACATTTCTAATGGAATAGGATAAACATTTTCACGCGGATCACTTCCTTCGGATAATGAGATCCAGCGATCGACATCGGCATTACATTTTTGATAATAACGAATCTTACTGTTTAAATTCCGGATAAATTTTTCTTGTTCAAGCCCACTCATACTTTTCCAAGCATCTTGATCAAGTCCCGTTACGTCACTTTTATAAGGAATATTATCCAAATATTCACCTAATAAACCTAAATCAGCAATTTTAGTCACAGAATCAGATTTTAACTTACTTGGATCTTGCCCCATAGCCGCTGCAACAGAACGAAGTTGGGAAAACATATCATCGGCAGAAATCAAACCATCATTGGCGGCATTAGCAATCTTGCTAACAACATCACTTAAATCACTTAGTTGCGATTTGGTTAACAAAATGCGTGGCTCTGCTGTCGGAATGGTTGGTTTAACAAAGTCTTTATCAGCAATCCAAGCCTTGAAAACTGTTGGGGCTTTAGCGCCTTTAGTATCCCCAAGATATGCAAGCTGCATGGCTTTACTTAATAATAAAGCATCTTTGATCATATCAGCATTTTCATCTTTTGAATTCAATGCGCTTCCAACGGAAACCTCACCTTTATAAGCAAGTTTCACTTGTGTGGATAATGCTTCGGCTAATAAATCAACCTTCTGACCAAATTGTTGTACATTACCAGCATTAACCGGATAATAGAGTGATTTATGGATGAAATCGTTAAAAGTTAAATCAGAGTATTGCGCTTTAGCAATAGGATGATCTTTTATACCATTTGCTGTTTTGAGATGTAAAGCATAGATAGCAACACCTTTATGTTGCGCTTCAAGTCGCAATTGAGCGGCATCCATTTTCGTACTTGATAGTTTATCGTCGCCTGGAATAGCGCTAGCATCAGTAATTAAAATTATATAACGGGCGCTAAAGTTATCCCAATTAATCTCATTTAAAGCTTGATTTATACCTGCAAATGCATCTTCGGCAAAATAAGCCGTTGAAACTTTAGCTTGTTTAAGTGAGGCGCTTGCTTTTAGAAAGCTATCTTTACTCTTAACTTGATTAGGATCGACAAAAATTTTAGAAACAAATTCAAGTTTTTTGGAAGTTTTTAAACTCGATCTAAAAGAAACCAGACCGAATTTAACTTGATCTTGTAAATGTTCTTTTTCAATTTTCTTATAAACTCGCTTAACCGCTTCTCTAGTGCGAGAAATATAGGGATCCATTGAAATCGTTGAATCTATCACAAATACAATTGCCGCATTAAAAGGGGTTTGATTGCTAGCTTTATCATTAGATTGAGAATTTGATGATCCTTTTTTAACTAGCTCATCTTGTTTGCTCAGTGAAGCAACTTCTAATACTCGTTCATAAAACCCTTGCCCATTCATAACTTCCTCACCTTGTAAAATCGGTAATAAATAGAAGTTACTTTTGAAATCGACATACTCTTTAGGCTCTTGTGCAAGCACTTGTGATACTGATTTATTACTTTTGAGTGCATCACGAATAGGTTTTAATAGCGTTTCGGGATTTTCAGCATCGACAATTTTAGTTAGATCTGCTTTATCTTTAAAAAATAATAAAGGTTCACGATCAACCGGATTAGTAAATACTAAAGTCATTTGCATATTCCAATCGATAGCACATGAATCATTAATCCAACCGATTGTTTTACCGAATGAATCCGGACCTACTTTTAGCCATTTCTGATTATTTTCATATTTACGCTCATAAACATAGTAACGCGAAAAAGCCGGAACAGATTTACCTTTAGAATCGGTGAAATTACTCTTTAATTGGCAGCTTGGCGTACTTAACACACGCTGATACAAGGTTGTTTTACCAGCCTGTTTAAGTGGCTCTGCTGCAAATCCCAATAGAGGTAAACACGTTAAACCTATTGTAAAAAAGAGTTTGGAAATATCTATTTTATTCATTTTTGCTCCTTACTATTTCTGCAATTGAGATAAACGATCTTTAACAAACTCGCTATTTGGATCATTAATTAAAGATGTTTCATACCAATAAATGGCTGCTTCTTTATCGGCTTTGAAGCATTTATTCGCTTTATAAAATTTTTCGTCATACTCTTTTGCATACAGCAGAGCAATTTTAGTATTTTTTTGCGCCTTATTTGCATATAAACGCTGCGCAATATTACATTTTCCTGCATTTTTAGCTTCAGTAATTATCTCAATAATTGCATCTATATCGGGTTTAGTCTGTAAACATTGTTGAATAAACGTTAAATCATCACTTGTTGCATTTTTTAAACTACATTTACTGCTGATTTTGGAATCCGGTTCTACCGGTTTCGTCGGTGCTGTTGGCGTTGACGCTACTGGTTTCGTCGGCTCTACCGAATTCGTCGGTGCCGTTGACGTTGACGCTACTGGTTTCGTCGGCTCTACCGGTTTCGTCGGTGCCGTTGGCGTTGACGCTACTGGTTTCGTCGGCTCTGGTTTCGTATCAGACTCTACCGGTTTCTTCTGCTCTACTTTTGGCTCTGGCTTCGTATCAGATCCTGCCGGTTTCTTCTGCTCTACTTTTGGCTCTGGTTTTATTGATGCCGTCGGCTCTGGCTTCGTATCAGATCCTGCCGGTTTTTTCTGCTCTACTTTTGGCTCCGGTTTTACTGATGCCGCCTGCTCTGGCTTCGTATCAGACTCTACCGGTTTCTTCTGCTCTACTTTTGGCTCTGGTTTTACCGAGGCCGTCGGCTCTGGCTTCGTATCAGATTCTACCGGCTTTTTCTGCTCTACTTTTGGCTCCGGTTTTACTGATGCCGTCGGCTCTGGCTTCGTATCAGACTCTACCGGTTTCTTCTGATCTACCTTTGGCTCCGGTTTTACTGATGCCGCCTGCTCTGGCTTCGCATCAGACTCTACCGGCTTTTTCTGCTCTACTTTTGGCTCCGGTTTTACTAATGCCGTCGGCTCTGGCTTGGCATCAGACTCTACCGGTTTTTTCTGCTCTACTTTTGGCTCTGGTTTTACCGATGCCGTCGGCTCTGGCTTGGCATCAGACTCTACCGGTTTTTTCTGCTCTACTTTTGGCTCCGGTTTTACCGATACCGCCGGCTCTGGCTTCGTATCAGACTCTACCGGCTTTTTCTGCTCTACTTTTGGCTCCGGTTTTACTGATGCCGTCGGCTCTGGCTTCGTATCAGACTCTGCCGGCTTTTTCTGCTCTACTTTTGGCTCTGGTTTTACCGAGGCCGTCGGCTCTGGCTTCGCATCAGATCCTGCCGGTTTCTTCTGCTCTACTTTTGGCTCCGGTTTTACTGATGCCGTCGGCTCTGGCTTCGCATCCGATTCTACCGGCTTTTTCTGATCTACTTTTGGCTCCGGTTTTACTAATGCCGCCTGCTCTGGCTTCGCATCAGATTCTATAGGCTTTTTCTGCTCTACTTTTGGCTCCGGTTTTACCGACGCCGTCGGCTCTGGCTTGGCATCAGACTCTACCGGCTTTTTCTGCTCTACTTTTGGCTCCGGTTTTACTAATGCCGCAGGCTCTGGCTTCGCATCAGACTCTACCGTTTTTTTCTGCTCTACTTTTGGCTCCGGTTTTACCGATGCCGTCGGCTCTGGCTTGGCATCAGACTCCACCGGTTTTTTCTGCTCTACTTTTGGCTCCGGTTTTACTGATGCCGCCTGCTCTGGCTTTGCATCAGACTCTGCCGGCTTTTTCTGCTCTACTTTTGGCTCCGGTTTTACTGATGCAGTCGGCTCTGGCTTCGTATCAGATTCTACCGGCTTTTTCTGCTCTACTTTTGGCTCCGGCTTTATTGATACCGTCGACTCTGGCTTCGTATCAGACTCTACCGGCTTTTTCTGCTCTACTTTTGGCTCCGGTTTTACTAATGCCGCAGGCTCTGGCTTCGCATCAGATTCTACAGGCTTTTTCTGCTCTACTTTTGGCTCCGGTTTTACTAATGCCGCCTGCTCTGGCTTCGCATCAGACTCTACCGGCTTTTTCTGCTCTACTTTTGGCTCCGGTTTTACTGATGCAGTCGGCTCTGGCTTGGCATCCGACTCTACCGGCTTTTTCTGCTCTACTTTTGGCTCCGGTTTTACTGATGCAGTCGGCTCTGGCTTGGCATCCGACTCTACCGGCTTTTTCTGCTCTACTTTTGGCTCCGGTTTTACTGATGCCGCCTGCTCTGGCTTCGTATCAGACTCTGCCGGCTTTTTCTGCTCTACTTTTGGCTCTGGTTTTACCGACTCTTGTTGTGTTTGCAACGTTTGCTCTGTTTCATTTTTGAAGATCATAAAATACCATGTTGCAAAAGCGGCACCACCAAACATCATAAGAATAAAAAATAGAATAAAAATTATTCCCAAACGGCTTTTTTTCTTAACAGTCTTTAAGTTCTGTCCTTTCTTTTCTTCAGGTTTTTGCGGATCTTGTACCGTTTCGTCTTCAGATGTAGACTCGTCGTGTTCAGCAACTGTTTCATTTTGAGAATCAATATTCGGCTCTTCAATGAATGCTGATTCATTTTCACTAGCCGATTCTTTTACAGACTCTGACGCTTGTTGCATGTCTACTTGCTCATCGTCGGGTAATGTATCTTGCATACTCGATGCTGTTGAAGGACTGACTGTTTCTGAAAAATTGATTACACCGCCACAAACACAATTTACATTTTGTTTATCACGGATTTGCATTGAAAATTGAATCTGACCTTCTTGGGATAATAATGAATCAATCAACCATTCATCAATTTGACCTATTAATTGTTCATTATCTAGTGTGATCTTTTCAATTGTATGCCAACACTCTTCTGGGCCCCATTGATTGTGTTCCAATAGATAATAGTTATCCTGAGCTCGTTGTATTAGTATCTCAACATCAGAACTACCAATCCATTCATGTACTAAAAACTTAATACTATCGGGGTTATCTCCAATTAATTCAATGCGTAATGCCATGATATCCTCTACCTTATACTCAAAAATTTATGAGCTTTATTTATTTAATTTATGAAGTAGAAAAATGCCTTTCGCTCAAAAGACGTTGTTACTTCAATTTTATTATTTATTTTAAAGAATATGATACTGCTCGAAACAATTCACAATTTTACCTGATTGGTGATTGTTTTCTTGATTGATTTCGCAATCTCTATAATGTGCTATGTTTGTATTCACAAATGTAATAAGCCGATTTAATATTGCATTCTGAGGATAATTTCTAGTTATATTGTTTAATCCGGTTAATGAATGCGTTACTTGAATATTAAATTCACCGTTTGGTGAAGAAAAAATCGGTTTATTATTATTTAATCTTTTTATAAATTTATCACTTGCTCGATTTTTAACAAAAACATACCAAACAATAAAATCTGCTAATAAAGTATGGACAGTACCAGCTTGTCTGAACGCCATATCGTCACGTTTACGACTTGTATAATTGTTTTTGAAAAGCCCAAGGGTTAAATTTGCTTGGATCTTCAGACTACCAATAGCAGTAATGAGTTGTTTCACTATAAAAGAAAGCGATTTTATAAACTTTGAGTGGGTTGATAATCGGGTGGAGGGTTTGACTGTTAGCGATGATTTAGATTGAGAAAAGAATTTAGAATCTACTTTTAATCTTAATTTATTGAGGATATTAAGAGCGGTTTTTAGTTTTTCACTGACCGAACTGCAAGCAATATCGTTGTTACTTGCATCAGAAGGTGTGTACCAATCAATCTTATTGACTATAGCATTTTTTTGCAAAATAGCTAAATCATTGGCATATTGCTTACCAATTTTTAGTTTAAATATTTCACAATTTTGCACGCCAACAAGATAGAAGGCTGTTCTATCATGTTCTAGCTTTTTGAAACATTTGATATCACTACTTCTGAGCAATGCACTTGCCATATGTTCCTTTCTATTCCCTATGTATTATTTCTTATTAATTTTTTAATAATTATATTATTATTGATTATTATATTATTTTATATATTAAAGCTAAGTTTAACAGAAAATACTATTAATGTAATCGATATCATCAATTTTTAATTATTCTTTTTGGCAACTTGTTTTAAAAATTCCTCATCGGTTAATACTCGTAATGGTTGCATATCACTTTCACCTCGTATCACTAAAGAAGGATCGGAGCGCAAGCAGGCGCCACCATAATGTCCTCCAACAGTGAAGGTACAAACCTGTAGATAGCGATCATCAACTTTTGGTAAGCACCATAGTTCTTGATAAATATTCTCTTGCTTAGCAAATTTACCAACCGTTTTATCAAGGATTTGCTCTTTACTGCTAACTAATTCAATATCACTACCTCGGCGACCAGCAATTGGCTTAATAGCATAACCTTTTTTAATTAGATCATCATTGAGCTCAAACGTTGATTCTAACAAGTAACGATGATGAGGAAATAAAGACCATAACACAGGTAATATCGCTTTATTACTTGGGATCACAGTCCATAAAGGTTCAAAAACAGATACTTCGGGACGTAACAAAACATCAATTAGTCTCACAGCATTTTCAGGATGCCAAGTACGAATAGGCAATCCGGCAACTTGTGCTTCACTTTCTTGACGCAGTTGCTCTAAAACGGTTTCCCATGCCCATGTTTTCCATACGCAAGTAACTTGACGATCTTCATCATCAACCAATCTACCTTGTTTATCCCATTTTAAACCAGTAAGGCCACGTAAAATTTTACTCTCAAAACCAGCTTGCGTTAGCGCTTTTTGCATAAATAATGCATGATAATTCTCTTCACTATCATTATCTTGCATGATATGAACAAAGGCTTGAGCATCACTATGTTTCCAACAGTTTGCTAAAGAATTGAGCAAGCCAGCACTTGGATTCACACCAACATTTAGTTCAGCTTGTATCGCCCAATTTTGTAATATTTGCCCGGCTTCAGTATGGCACGATGCAGAGTCTGCATTATATTCATAAACTTTAAAACCTCGTTCATCCATACAAAAATCTAAACGACCGGTTATCATTTGATAACGCCGTTGTTGCCAAGAGAGTCTTAACCTTGGCCAGAGAATTTCCGGTACATTAAAATTGAGTAATAATTTATCATCTTTTAAAACTTTATCAGTAGCATGTAAATACATTAAATGCAGTTCATTGGTTGCGCGAATAAGTTCTTGCTCAGCACTTTCTGAAATAGTGAAGTAACGATAATGGTCATCATGGCTAATAGCATGCCCGGCAGCTAGCACATATGCACTCTCGAGCGGGTCAAGCTCATTTAACCACTTCTTATCAAATTGACCTTTGTTTTTAATATGTACACTATGAATAGCAAGTAATGGCGCTGGAACATTAGGTTGAGGTAAACTGTGTTGGTTTTTTTCGGTTTGAATCATCCACCCTAAAATAGTGGTATCGTCAAAGGTGTCATGAATATAATAACCTTGATCGTTAACGGTCATCTTTAATTCACGTGTCCATTGTTGGCCAATTGGTAAACGTGTGTGAATTACATTTTGTTCAGCAATGCGGATTTTATCTTCGAACACTTCAGTAATAATGGCAACATGTCCTGTTCTATCAAACACGCCACCATCATCCCATATAAGCAAAGATCCAGCTTCTGGCATTTTTTTGCTACCGTTAGCAAATGCTTGCAAAGGTAAGATGGCTTCATTAATAACTTGGCGAAGAAAACGCAAGGAGAAAATTTCGTGAGCCATACCTACATCGGTAAACACAATACCATAATTGAGAAATAAAAACCGTCTGGCAAATTCAACACATTGCCACTTGTATCCCATATATTCGTGACCGGAATAACTACGAAATGAGGCATCATTAGGGTATTGGCAAGGATCTAATGTTTCATAATCAGATGAATAAATCGCAACGCCACCAGGCGCATAACCTAATAATGTTCCAAAAGGCTCTTTAATAGTTGACTGGGATGACATATTTTTTGACCTTTTTAATTGAAAGCAAGCCACAGTTAGCAAGCTGTGTTAGAATTTTATTATCATAGATCAAATTATAACCTTTAAAAAGAAATGTTTATTTCTCATCACTTGAAGAATAATAAAGAGGCTATATATGAGCTATTATAATTAGTAATACCAATTAAAACAGTTAGATTAAATGAGAATAATAAAATGATGCAACAAAAGACCAAATTAAATGAATTATTAGAATTTCCATGCTCTTTTACTTATAAAGTCATGGGAGAAGCAAAACCTGAACTTGTTGATAAAGTAGTGAGTGTGATTCAAAAACATGCTCCCGGTGATTATACGCCCTCAATAAAACCAAGTAGTAAAGGTAATTATCATTCAGTTTCTATTACTATTAATGCAACACATATTGATCAAGTCGAGAATTTATATAAAGAATTAGGTGAAATTGATATTGTGAGAATGGTTTTATAACGCTTTACATTTTTATCATTTTTTGCACAAAATAGAGCCTTATTGTTTTACTTTTGAGGCTCTACCATGAAACCAGAAACGATCGCTCTTCACGCAGGCTATACGCCTGAACCAACAACCCACGCCGTTGCGGTACCAATTTATCAAACAACCTCTTATGCTTTTGATGATACTCAGCATGGTGCTGATTTATTTGATTTAAAAGTTGCGGGTAATATTTATACACGAATTACCAATCCCACGAATGCTGTACTTGAAGCTCGCATAGCTGCCCTTGAAGGAGGCATTGGCGCACTAGCTGTCGCATCGGGCATGGCTGCCATTACTTATGCCATTCAAGCGATCACTTTTGCGGGTGAAAATATTGTATCGGTTTCTAAATTATACGGTGGAACCTATAATTTACTGGCACACACTTTACCTAATTTTGGTATTACCACAAAATTCGCACCACATGATGATCTTCAAGCACTAGAACAACAGATTGATGATAAAACAAAAGCCATATATTGCGAAAGTATCGGTAATCCAGCGGGTAATCTTGTTGACTTAGCAGCTCTTGCAGATATTGCACACCGTCATGGGATCCCTTTGATTGTTGATAATACTGTCGCCAGCCCGGCGCTTTGCCGTCCGTTTGAATTTGGTGCTGATATTGTTGTCCATTCATTAACTAAATATATCGGTGGGCACGGTAATAGCCTTGGTGGCATGATAGTGGATTCAGGTAAGTTTCCATGGAAAAAATACAGTGATAGATACCCGATGCTTAACCAACCTGATCCATCTTATCATGGGGTCGCTTATACCGAAACTTTTGGTGATGCAGCTTATATTGCTCGATGCCGAGTGATACCATTACGAAATATGGGGGCGGCACTTTCACCATTTAATACATTTTTATTGTTGCAAGGGCTTGAAACGCTTTCTTTACGTATGGAGCGCCATTGTCAAAATAGCCTCAAAGTTGCACAGTATCTCCAATCTCATCCACAAGTTGAATGGGTCAATTATGCCGGTTTGAGTGATCATGCTGAACATGCTTTAGCACTAAAACAGATGGATAATGGACTACCAGCAGGTATTTTATCTTTTGGTATTAAAGGGGGTAAGCAAGCCGGAGCTAAATTCATTGATGCATTGAAGTTAATTATTCGCTTAGTCAATATTGGCGACACCCGATCATTAGCCTGTCATCCGGCATCTACTACACATCGTCAACTTAACGATGAAGAGCTACATAAAGCTGGCGTAAGCCAAGAGATGATTCGTTTGTCTATTGGCATCGAACACATCGATGATATTATTGCCGATCTAGCGCAAGCTCTTACTGCCGCGAAATAATTCAAAGCACAAAAAAAGCGAAATAATCTATCCTATCTCGCTTTTTTTAATTAAAACTAATTAACCTAAAATTTTAATTAATTCGTTGGTTACATCTGCCACCGGTTGAGTACCATCTACACGGAAATATTTGGTACGCCCTTCTTTAGCTTCATGTTGATAGTAGTTAATAAGTGGTTTAGTTAAATCATGATATTCAACTAAACGTTTACGTACAATCTCTTCATCATCATCTTTTCGGGTGGTTAATGGTTCACCAGTGATATCATCAATATCTTCAACTTTTGGTGGGTTGTGACGCACATGGTAAACACGACCTGAAGGCGCATGAATTCGACGCCCGCTCATTCTATCGATGATAACTGAATCCGGTACATCAAATTCCAGCACATAATCAACATTAATACCGGCAGCTTTCATAGCGTCAGCTTGTGGTACAGTACGCGGGAAACCATCTAATAAAAAGCCATTTACACAATCACTTTCAGCAATGCGCTCTTTTACTAATGCAATAACAAGTTCATCGGTAACAAGCTTACCGGCATCCATTAGCTCTTTTGCTTGTAATCCCAGTGGAGTTCCTGCTTTTACTGCTGCACGTAGCATATCCCCGGTTGAAATTTGTGGAATGCCATATTTTTTCATAATAAATTGTGCTTGGGTTCCTTTCCCTGCCCCTGGTGCTCCTAATAAAATAATTCGCATAAACTAACCTCGTATGGCTCTAATAAAAATAGATTGTTCTATTCTGGTAAATAATGAAATATCACCTTACTGCTGGATATTAAACCGTCAGTAGGACAAATGTAATTGATTGCGCCACAGCCTTTAATCATTTGTAGATTTTGTTGGCAAATTGGACATATATACTGTTCAAGATAGTGCGTCTTACAACTAGGACAATCATAATGCTGAGGTGATAATACACTCATTTTATTATGACATTTTGGACAAAACCCTTCTTTTCCACTATCAACTGTGACTTTTTTTGGCATAAATTATTTACGACCTCTAACATGTTTCATTAATCGACGTCGTTTGCGTTGTTGCGACGCTGTTAGGCTATTTTTACGCCCTTCAAATGGGTTGGCACCTTCTTTAAACTGAATTCGAATTGGCGACCCCATAATTTTTAATGAACGTCTAAAATAATTCATTAAGTAGCGCTTATAGGAATCCGGTAAATCTTCAACTTGATTACCATGGATCACAACAATTGGCGGATTATAGCCACCAGCATGCGCATATTTCAACTTAACTCGACGACCTCGAACTAAAGGAGGTTGATGATCGTCTTGCGCCATTTGCATAATTTTAGTTAAAAGTGCAGTATTGACACGACGAGTTGCACAATCGTATGCCTCTTGAATTGAATCAAATAAATTCCCAACACCTGAACCATGAAGCGCAGAAATAAAGTGTACTCGGGCAAAGTCAATAAAATCTAACCTATCATCTAAAGTTGCTTTGACCTGCTCTTTAATATCTTGTGACAAACCGTCCCACTTATTCACTGCTATAACAAGTGAGCGCCCACTATTAATAATGAATCCAAGCAATGATAAGTCTTGATCAGATACCCCTTCTCTGGCATCTATAACCAAAATAACGACATTGGCATCTTCAATAGCTTGTAAAGTTTTGATCACTGAAAACTTTTCAACCGTTTCCGTCACTTTACCTCGCTTACGTACACCCGCCGTATCAATCATGATGTACTCACGTTCATCCCGAGTCATTGGTATATAAATACTGTCTCGAGTGGTGCCGGGCATGTCGTATACGACAACCCTTTCTTCACCAAGTATACGATTGGTTAGTGTTGACTTACCAACGTTTGGTCGCCCAACAATCGCCACTTTAATTGGTTGATCAATTAGCGATTGAGTTTCATCGTTGAGCTCATCATCAGAGAAAGATTCATCATCAAATGGCTCATGACTTGCAAACTCATCATCTTGTTCATTTGCAAATTGGAAAATAGGATCTAAAGCGGTTTCAATTAGGACACTTACACCACGACCATGACTGGCTGCTATTGGATGAATTTCACCTAATCCTAAACCATAAAAATCTGAAATAGCGGTATCGGCATCAATGCCATCAATTTTATTAGCGACTAAAAAAGTTGCTTTTTCACGTGAACGGAGATGCTTAGCAATAGCATGATCAGCAGGCATTGCACCAGCTCTGGCATCAACTAAGAAAAGAACAATATCAGCTTCTTCGATCGCTTGCAGGGATTGTTCAGCCATAAAGCTTTCAACCCCATCTTCTGTGCCATCAATACCACCAGTATCAATGACAATATATTCATGACCTTTGATTTCAGCACGGCCATATTTACGGTCGCGTGTTAATCCTGGGAAATCAGCGACTAATGCGTCTCGAGTTCGAGTTAAGCGATTAAATAAAGTCGACTTTCCAACATTCGGACGCCCAACTAGTGCTACTACAGGTACCATGTTTATTCTCTAATAACCTTAATTTTTTGTGAAAGCGTAGATATCACCATTTTTTGCTTGAACAATTATTTTATTATCAACAACTAATGGTCGGGATATTAACCCACTACTACTCACTTGTGTTTTAGCGACAACTTCACCATTTTCTTTATTTAACCAATACAGGTAACCTTCAAAATCACCTACAACAATATTATCTTGGTAAATAACTGGATCAGTCAATTGACGGTGTGAAAGTGCTGACTGAGTCCATAATACCGAGCCACCATCTTTAGAGACAGCTTGAATATTATCATCTTGGTCAACAACAAATAATTCTTGAGAGTCTACCACAAAGCTATGCGTCGATCCTAACTGTTTGCGCCAAACAACTTGTCCATTACTTAAATCAAGCGCAGCAACATATCCATTATAACCAATTGCATAGACCAGACTACCTTCAACTACTGGGGTAGAATCAACATCATTTAATTTTGCAATTTCTGTCGATCCTGTTGGATTTGATATGCGTTGTTGCCAAATCATTTCTCCGTCATTGACATAATAGGCATTAACACGTCCATTATCATCACCAAAAATTGCCGCACCATGTGCAATTGTCGGTGTTGAATTTCCTCTTAAGGTTAATAATGGAACTTCAAGTAACACATCCCATAATTCATCACCAGTATTACGATCGAAAGCTTGTAACATGCCATTTGCAGTATGGACGATTAATTTATCATCGGTAGATACCGGGCGAGCAAGAACTTCACCTTTAGCCGCTTTTTCCCATACTACTTTACCATTACTACGATCTAGAGCATAAACAACGGCACGTTCACTACCAACATAAACATATTTATCATCTGCACTCACGCCACCAGAAAATAAGGCTGTTTTGCTACTGAAAAAAGAACTTTGCGATAAATTGACATCCCATAACGTATTGCCACTGGTTAAATCAATCGCTTTAACTTGTCCACTGCGGCTAGCAGCGTAAACAACATTATCATAGTTTATAGGACCTAATAATGAATAGATTTGAGTATTGCCAGATGTACTGTTTCGCCATACTTGTGGTATAGAAAATTGATTATTTACTGCTGGTGAAGGTGAGACTTGTACAACTTCTTCTTCTCCACCAAACAAAGAACATCCAGCAAGTGAAAACATAAAAACACTAATAAAAAGATATTTTGATAACTTCATTGTATAGACCCTTATACCAGGATGAATTAATTCTTGTTTAGTTCAGTTATTTATTTTCTGTCTGAGCCGCCTGTTCGGCTTTCTCTTTAGCTGCCTGTGCCTCTTGTTCAGCTTGTTGTTTTGTTTTTAGAAATTCAACTTGATTTAACTTCATTTTAATACTTTGCTCAAGCCCTGGCATTGGTGATGAAGTTAATGCCACATTATAAGCGGCAATCGCATTAGTGTAATCGGCCATTTTTACCAATATATCACCACGAATATCATTAACAACTGGCGCCCAACTCTCTTCAGTGACTTGATTTAATGTTGTTAAACTTTGTTGATATTGCTCAAGTTGATACTCTAATCGAGCAATACGGATATTAATAATTGAAGCAATTGTTTCAGAATCATTTTTCTTTAATGCATCAAGTAATAATGCTTTGGCACCCGAATAGTCTTTAAGTACTTCAACATAAAATTTGGCGGCCTGCAAATTAGCAAACACACTAAAAACAGTGGTGTTATCTTTAGCAAATGCGACTAATTCATTCACTGACTCAGGTTTAGTATTATCTAAATTAGCAACTAATTGTTCATACTTGTCAGATGATTGCGTTATTTTTTCTAAATTGTAAGATTGCCAGTATTGCCAGCCATAAAAGGCTAAAAGTCCAATAACAATAATCGCAACTATCAATTTCCACGTTTTAGCAAGAAACTCTTTTATCTCTGAAAGCTGCTCTTCACTCGATAATTGATGACTCACATTTTTCTCCTATTTCCCTTACTTTACAGTATCGCCATACAAGTCGGAACAATATCGTTTTGTGCTACTTCAACTTGTTCGCCTGTTTGTAAATTTTTAATTGTCACTGACTGGTTAGCGATTTCATTTTCACCAATAATGACTGCTATTTTAGCACCTAATTTATCTGCTTTGGCAAATTGTTTCTTAAAATTACTACTACCATAATTTGTAACGATGCGTCTTTCCGGTAATCCGTCACGTAATTGCTCAGCAACACACTGCGCAGCAGATATGGTATTTTCATCACCAGACGATATCATATAAATATCAATCGAATTATCTCGATTTAATGACGGATTAACTGCTTGAACCAGTAGAACCAAACGCTCAAGCCCCATAGCAAAACCAACTGCGGGCGTTGGCTGTCCACCGAGCTGGCTAACAAGTCCGTCATAACGACCACCACCGCAAACCGTACCTTGTGCACCTAAACTACTGGTGACCCATTCAAACACGGTACGATTATAATAGTCCAAGCCACGAACTAATCTTTGATTAATATTGTATTTTATGCCTGCATTATCCAGTAACCGGCATAAGCCTTCAAAATGTTGTTTAGACTCTTCGTCTAGATAATCAAACAGTTTCGGCGCTTGATTAAGAAGCTCTTGCACAACCGGATTTTTGGAATCGAGAACACGTAATGGATTAGTATACATTCTACGCAGACAGTCTTCATCCAATTTATCTTTATGTTGTTCAAGGAAGTTAACTAACGCATTTCGGTAATTCGCTCTTGCTTCAACTGAACCAATTGAATTAAGCTCAAGTGAAGTATGATTTTCAATACCTAACGCTTTCCAAAAACGTGCCGTTAATAAGATAAGTTCGGCATCAATATTAGGTCCTTCAAGTCCAAAAACTTCCACACCAAATTGATGAAACTGTCGATAACGACCTTTTTGCGGTTTTTCATAACGAAATGCCGGACCTAAATACCAAAGACGCTGCTCTTGATTATAAAATAGACCATGTTCAATACCGGCACGTACGCAACCAGCAGTAATCTCTGGGCGCAAAGTAATACTTTCATCATTACGATCATTGAAAGTATACATCTCTTTTTCGACAATATCGGTCACTTCGCCGACAGCGCGTTTAAATAGTGCAGTATCTTCAACAATTGGCGTTCTAATTTCGTTATAACCATAACTGTTTAAAACACCTTTTACAATTTTCTCTATTTGTTGCCAACTCGCACTATCACTAGGGAGTAAATCGTTCATTCCCCGTATAGATTGGATTTTTTTCTCTGTCATTTATTTATTCGCTATCTAATAAAATTATAGTTCAGTTGCTGCAATTCTGTTTTTTAATAGTGATGCTTTTGCTCGTATTTTGGCTTCTAACTCATCGATCATTTGCTCGTTATCGATACGACCAATACGAACGCCGTCTTCATAAAAACCACTTTTATTATGACCACCAGCAACACCCATAGTCGAAGCTAATGCTTCGCCTGGACCATTGACCACACAACCAATAATTGATACATCCATTGGCGTAATAATATCTTCTAAACGTTGCTCTAGAATATTTACCGTATTAATGACATCAAACTCTTGCCTTGAACAGGTTGGACAAGCAATAAAATTAATACCACGAGAGCGGATACGTAACGATTTTAAAATATCAAAACCAACTTTTACTTCTTCGGTTGGATCCGCTGCTAACGAAACACGCAACGTATCACCAATGCCTTGAGCTAACAACAACCCTAATCCTATTGCAGATTTTACCGCACCACTGCGCACACCACCAGCTTCAGTTATCCCTAAATGTAATGGTTGCTTGATTTGTTTTGCAAGCAAGCGATATGAATCAACCGCAGTAAAAACATCTGATGCTTTAACACTTACTTTAAACTGATCAAAGTTTAATTTGTCCAGTATCTCAACATGGCGCATAGCTGACTCAACAATAGCTTGCGGTGTTGGTTCACCATATTTCTCTTGAATATCTTTTTCTAATGAGCCCGAATTTACCCCAATACGTATTGGGATATTTTTATCTTTAGCACAATCAACAACCGTTCGAATCCTTGATTCATTACCGATATTTCCGGGATTAATCCTTAAACAATCAACCCCATATTCAGCTACTTTTAAAGCAATACGATAATCAAAATGTATATCGGCAATAAGTGGTACTTTTGCTTGTTGTTTTATAAATTTGAATGCTTCAGCTGCATCCATTGTCGGTATTGAAACACGAACAATATCAACACCAACACGCTCAAGCGCTTGAATTTGAGCAACTGTTTTTTCAACATCAGTTGTACGCGTATTGGTCATGGACTGAACAGCAATAGGCGCACCGCCACCAATAGGAACATTGCCGACATAAATTCGGGTTGATTCTCTTCTGTTAATTGGTGAATCGTGATGACTCATAACCTGCCTAATCATATTACAAAATAACTAGCTGGCAATCTTAACAAGAATTACAGCAAATGTCTGTATGAGATTAAGAAAATTTGCTAACTGTTAACACGATCTGATGTTGGTGGGGAAATATAATGGCTAACTTCAACAAGATTACTTTTATCTTGCTTAGTCACAAAATAAAGTGTGGCACCTAACGCACATAAGAAAATAAATAAGAAGGCAAATAGAACTTTACTACTACCTTTTGTTTTTTTATCTTTCGGAACAAGCTCAGCAATCTTCTGAGATGAATACTGTTTTTTCAAATCTTCAAGATAAGGTTGATACTCTTCATTTGGCAAACCAACAATTTCAGCATAAGCACGAATATAACCTTTAACAAAAACAAAAGGGGCATGAACAAGCTGGTCGTTTTCAATTTCTGATACAACCGCCTTACGTACATGAAGTTTATTGGCAATATCTTCTTGAGTTAATCCTAAATTATCTCTTGAATTGGAAAGAATCTTACCCAATGAAATATTGTCTTCCATTAATCCCCTCGTTTAATACTGTATCCGTAAATTTTCTATATTTTTACATATTTACAAAATTAATCAATTCTTTTCGCTTTGAACCATTGATTTGGTGTTTCAATTTCATTTTGGGCAGCCACTAATTGTAATTCATACGCCTCTCGTTTCAACGTTTCTAGCATAACTGCATATACAGCTGATGTAGTATGTTCTAAAGCTTCAACCAGTGATTTTCCAAGCAAAATATTGGCTAAAAACAAGCCACTTGTCATATCACCGACACCAACTGGTTGTCTTTCACCAAAATCAACTAATGGGCGTTCAATATGCCATACGTCTTGCTCAGTCACTAAAAGCATTTCAAAACGATCTTTACGATAACCGGCTCGACTTAAGTGTTTTACTAAAATAGCTTTCGGTCCTTTTTTACAAAGTTCACGACAGGCAACAACCGCTTCATCAACATTTTTGATTTGCTGCTTACCATTTAGCTCCTCAAGCTCTAATATATTAGGCGCCATCATATCGGCCATTGGTAAAGCGCTATTACATAAAAATTCAGCGACCCCTGGGGCGACAAAACAGCCTTTTTCAGGGTGCCCCATAACAGGATCACATAGATAAAGTGCATTAGGGTTAACTGCTTTTACTTTTTTTACAATTTCAATAATTGCATTACCCTGCTCAGGCGATCCCATATAACCACTTAGGATCGCATCACAATGCTTTAATTCATCAATTGCATTAATTCCATCAACAATCTCAGTTAGATGAGATGCAGGCATTACCGTTCCAGTCCATTGACGATATTGAGTATGATTAGAAAATTGTACTGTATTTAAAGGCCAAACATTCACGCCCAATCGACGCATCGGGAAGACGGCGGCACTATTTCCAGCATGACCAAATACCACATGTGACTGAATCGATAATATATTTTTCATAAAATTAATTCCAAATTAATAAGCAGTAATATTTCTTACCACGACGAAGTAAAGTATAACGGTTAAAAAGTTTATCACTATCAGCGAATCGATAATCCGTTGTTGCATTACGCTCACCATTAATCGAAATAGCATTTGATTCAATCATTGTTCTTGCTTGACCTCTGGAAGGGGCAAACTCAGCATTAACAATTGCTTGTTGTAAATCAATTTCATCACTCACCGCTAAAGTTGGCATACCGTCTTGCGCTAATTGTTCAAAATCAGCCTCGGACAAGTCGGTCAATTTACCGGAAAATAGACTTTCGGTGATTCGTTTAGCAGCAATAAGCCCTTCTTCCCCATGAACTAAACGGGTAACTTGTTCGGCAAGTACATATTGAGCTCTTGGCGCAACGCCACTATTTTTATCTTCTTGTTCTAATTCATCTATTTCATTCAATGGCATGAAAGTAAAGAATTTCAAGAATCGATAAACATCAGCATCAGCAGTATTAATCCAAAATTGATAGAATTTATAAGGACTGGTTTTCTTAGGATCAAGCCACACCGCACCACTTTCAGTTTTACCGAATTTAGTCCCGTCAGACTTAGTAATCAACGGTACAGTTAAACCATAAACTTGTTTTTGATGTAATCGTCGGGTTAAATCAATACCTGCGGTAATATTCCCCCACTGGTCAGAACCACCGATTTGCAAAACAACATTTTGCGATTGATTTAAACAAGCAAAATCATAAGCTTGCAGCAAGCTATAAGAAAATTCTGTAAATGAAATACCCACTTCGTCACGGTCAATACGTTGCTTAACTGATTCTTTATTAATCATCGCATTAACCGAAAAATATTTGCCAATATCACGCAAAAAAGTCAATACATTCATGCCACTAAACCAATCATAGTTGTTAGCTACAATTGCGGCATTTTCACCACAATTAAAATCTAAAAATGGCGATACTTGTTGTTTGATTTTCTCACTCCATTCAACAACTGTTTGTTCGGTATTGAGTTTTCGTTCAACAGCTTTAAAGCTAGGATCGCCAATCAAACCAGTTGCGCCACCAACTAGAGCCACAGGCTTATGCCCGGCCAGTTGAAAACGTTTTAAACAAAGTAATGGAACTAAATGACCAAGATGCAAACTATCAGCCGTTGGATCAAAACCACAATAAAGCGCAATAGGATTTTGTTCGACTTGTTCTATTAGTGCTTTTTCATCAGTAAGCTGAGCAATCAGTCCACGCTCTTGTAGTTGTTTGATCACATTTTTTGTCATGATTTTTACCTATTAAATTTTGTTACAATGATATTCTACTAAAGTAAGATTTACTCAGTTTTGTTATGATAACGTTTATACGCTTGTTTAAAATGATCTTCCACTATTTCGTTAGGTTTTTTATCACATAAACTAAAAATCACAATAGCGATTGAAGCAAATAAAAATCCGGGAATAAGTGAATAGAGATTGAACCAATTAAAATTGATCCATAGTAAAACGGTTATCGCACCAACCACCATGCCAGCTAGTGCACCATTTCGGGTCATACGAGACCAAAATACTGAAAAAACCACAATAGGTCCAAAAGCCGCACCAAAGCCAGCCCAAGCATGGCTTACTAAATCAAGTACACTATTGTTAGGATTAATGGCAAGTAAAATCGCAATAACAGAAACAATTAATACCATAATGCGACCAACCCAAACCAATTCACGTTGCTTAGCTTGTGGTCTAAAAAATGCACGATAAAAATCTTCCGTTAAAGCACTTGAGCAAACTAAGAGTTGGCAACTTAAGGTGCTCATCACTGCGGCTAAAATAGCAGCAAGTAAGATGCCTGCAATCCAAGGGTTAAACAGTAGTTTAGATAACTCAATAAAAATTCGTTCATGCTTACCATTATTAATTAAATAAGCCAGATCAGGATTATTAGCAAAAAAGGCAATACCAAAAAATCCAACCGTTATTGCACCAGCTAAACATAAAATCATCCATGTCATACTGATTCGACGAGCATTTTTCATCACCTCATGCGAATCTGCCGCCATAAATCTAGCTAAAATATGTGGTTGCCCAAAATAGCCTAACCCCCAACCTAATAATGAAACAATAGCAATAAAATCCATATGGGCAAATATGTTAGTATAATCAGGATTAAGCGATTTGATATTAGCCATTGCATCGGTAAATCCACCGGCATTGACCATAACCATAATCGGCGTCAGAATAAGTGCAAACATCATCAAACTAGCTTGAATGGTATCTGTCCAGCTAACAGCTAAAAAACCACCGATAAACGTATAAGCTATGGTAGCGCCGGCTCCAGCTAACATTGCCCAGCCGTAACTCATACCAAAGGTACTTTCGAACAATTTTGCACCAGCAACCACGCCAGAAGCGCAATAAATAGTAAAAAAGATAAGAATAATGACTGCCGAAATAATCCGTAACAACGTACTTTTATCATCAAATCGACGAGCAAAATAATCAGGTAAAGTTAAAGAGTTGTGATTGATCTCAGTAAAAACTCGTAGCCGACCGGCAATAAGTAGCCAATTAAGGTACGCCCCAATAATTAGACCTATTGCAATCCAACTTTGCGAAATACCAAATAAAAAAACGGCACCCGGCAGTCCCATTAATAACCAACCACTCATGTCGGAAGCACCTGCAGAAAGCGCTGTCACAACACTACCAATACGACGTCCGCCCAATATATAATCACCAAAGTTACGCGTTGCACGAAACGCAAAAAAACCAATCGCAATCATTCCTAAAATGTACACAGCAAAGGTGACAATCATTGGTAACGACATTTTTATAACAAACCTTGTATTTATGAAATTAAAAAATGGTTGACTAGCTTATCACAAAAACCCCTTGCTAAAAAGCAGGCAATCGAGAGATGTTCAACAACAAAAAAGGAAAAATCACCTTAATCAAATCACTACACAGCGCTTCTATAAATACGCACGATATTTTTGATAGAATATATCAATATAAAAACTCAGTTTAATCTAAAGATAATACCAAAATTAAAGTATATAATAACGAATAATCTTTCTTATATATAATTATTACGTGAAACAATCAACTCGCATTCAGATTTTAGAAAAGTTAAAACAACACATTAAAGATCCAACAACCGAACTGGTATATCAAACCCCTTTTGAATTACTTATTGCGGTTGTGCTTTCAGCGCAAGCAACCGATGTGAGCGTTAATAAAGCGACTAAGCCTTTATTTGCTGTTGCTAACACACCTGAACAAATTTTAGCACTTGGGGTTGAGAAGCTTAAACAGTACATACGCACAATTGGACTGTATAATAGCAAGGCAGAAAACATTATTAAAACCTGTCAGATATTAATTGAAAGATATCAAAGCGAAGTACCGGAGAATTTTAATGCGCTTATTTCGCTACCGGGTGTAGGCAGAAAAACCGCCAACGTAGTTTTAAACACAGCTTTTGGTTGGCCAACTATAGCGGTTGATACCCATATCTTTCGGGTAAGTAATCGTACTGGTTTTGCGCCCGGAAAAACCGTTGAAGCTGTTGAAGAAAAATTATTAAAAGTTGTCCCCGAAAAATATAAAATTAACTGTCACCACTGGTTAATTTTGCATGGGCGTTATACCTGCATTGCCCGGAAACCTCGTTGCGGGGCTTGTGTTATTGAAGATTTATGTGAATTTAAACAAAAAGTTTACCCAGAGTGATAACCAATGTCTGATAAATTTAATTTAAGTGATGAAGATCTAAGCTTGTTTAAAAGTAGTATTGGTAATACCAAAAAAATAAAACAAGACACCGTGATTCATAAACCACAAAAACGCACCCAAAAAGTGATTGAAACACAAAAACAGCAATTAGCAAAAATAAATGCTGAGTTTTATTTTTCTGATAATTATCAGCCACTGTTACAACAAGATCCTATTCGCTACAGTCGTGAAAATGCTGATCCTTATGAGATTAAACAATTACGTCGGGGATTTTATGAGCCAGAATTCTTTTTAGATCTGCATGGACTAACTCAGAAAGAGGCGAAAAAAGAAATAGCCGCACTCATCGCGGCCTGTTTACGCGAAAAAGCACAATGTGCTTGTATTATGTATGGGCATGGCAAAAATATTCTGAAAAAACAGACTCCGATGTGGTTAGCACAACATCCTAACATTATCTGTTTTCATCAAGCACCGAAAGAATTTGGTGGGAGTGCCGCATTACTCATTTTATTTGATGTTATCAATGAGTAGAAATAAACCTGAATAGTATCAACCTTATCATATAAAGCTTTACTGAACCAAATCATGTTTATCTGTGTAATTCATGTCTTTTTATTATCTATGTGCTGAATTCGATACTATTTTAGTGAAGGTAAGAGATTATATTGAAGCCTACCATACGAATAAATAAAGATATGTTTAGATTGAAGCTGTTTGCGCTTTGCTTGAAGTAAGTAGATCACTCTATAGTGGAGCCCAATAAATAAAAATGGGATTGACTCCTCACACAAAATAAAAAAGCCAGCATAGTTGGCTAGGCTGGCAAACATTGGAAGCAATGTGAGCAATGTCATACTTTTTCAGAAGTCTTTCAACTCTCTAACAAAGTACAATTGAATGATAATCATTCTCATTAATAAAAGCAAGTAGTTTTTTTGATTTTTTCCAAATAAAGAAGATAGACCGGTCTAATTAAACGGCATGGAAATACTAACGAATTGATTCTATGAAAATAAATTAAAATAAGTGCAGGGTAAGTTACCCTGCATTGTAGAAATTATTATTTTTAATTACAAATGAGATAGCCGCGATAAATACCGCTTTATTATTTTTGGTAAATGAATTCAACGCCTTCTTCGTCGCTTTCATCCCAGTCATCGAAATCATCATCGTCATCATCAAAAGCATCATCCATAGCCTGTTGATGATAATCATCCCACATAAATTCCACTTTTTCTGCTGCCGTTTCTGCTTCTTCTGCTTCACGAGGATGCGCATTCATGTAATCCATGAGATCCCAACATAAAGCTTTTACACCTTCATGATTAACCGCTGAAATCACATAATATTTATCATTCCAATCGAGTGCTTTTGCAATTTCCGCTGCACGTTTGGCGCTTTCTTCTTCACCCAATACATCCATTTTATTAAATACTAACCAGCGTGGTTTATTGGCTAATTTTTCACTATATTGGTGAAGTTCTTGAATAATAACTTTAGCATTTTCAATTGGATCTGATTCATCAATTGGAGCAATATCAATTAGATGAACTAAAACCCTACAGCGTTCTAAGTGTTTTAAAAAACGAATACCAAGCCCAGCGCCGTCTGATGCACCTTCAATTAAGCCGGGAATATCAGCAACCACAAAACTTTGCTCGTTATCCATTCTCACCACACCTAAACTCGGCACTAACGTGGTAAAAGGATAATCGGCAACTTTCGGCTTAGCGGCCGATACGGAACGAATAAAGGTAGATTTACCCGCATTTGGTAATCCTAACATTCCTACATCAGCAAGTAATAACAGTTCTAATAATACATCACGTTTTTCACCGGGAGTTCCGTCGGTTTTTTGTCTAGGTGCTCGATTAACCGATGATTTAAACCGTGCATTGCCAAGCCCATGGAAACCACCTTTAGCAACTAAAACCTTTTGTTGGTGATGCGTTAAATCACCAATGATCTCACCAGTATATTTGTCAGTGATCCTTGTTCCAACCGGAACTTTAACAGTAATATCTTTACCACGCTTACCAGTACAATCTGAGCCTTGCCCATTTTGACCACGCTCTGCACGGTAGTTTTTTTCAAACTGAAAATCAACTAATGTGTTGAGATTCTCATCTGCGATAAAAAATACATCACCACCGTCGCCACCGTCACCACCATCTGGTCCACCTTTTGGAATATACTTTTCACGACGAAAACCGACACAACCATTTCCGCCATCACCGGCTTCAACTCGGATTGATGCTTCATCAACAAATTTCATTATTTATCCTCTTTGTTGCGGTTAATTAGCAAACCTTTTCTTGGGTGCCATATATAATGCCCAATAGTTGCAAACATAGCACCAGCTACAACCGATAATGCGCCAATATAACCTAAAATATTTAAATATTGCATTGCAAACTTTTCCGGCCAAATTAAGGCAAACAAATCCGAAAAGATTAACGCAAACAGTGGTGTTAATGTTGTTATCGCACTCACTTGCGCCGCCTGCCAACGCTCCATTGCCATCACTAATGCACCATAAGCAATAATGGTATTTAAACCACAAAATACAATAGCAAATAGCTGAGTAGCATCAGCATTAGCCAATTTGGTTGGAGAGGTGAACGGTAATAGACCGACCGTACAGATCAAATAAATCAACCATAATAACTGTTCTGCCCGTAATTTTCGCAATAATACTTTTTGCGCAAGCGCATAACATGCCCAAGAGACCGAAGCAAGCAACCCTAGCCAAACGCCAATGCCATAGGTAGACATGTTTGAAAACAGATCTGCAATATTTTTATTAAAAAATAGTACTAACCCAATTAATAATACCAAAATCCCAATGATCTGGGTTGGTCTTAATCTTTCTTTAAAAACAAAAGCACTTGAAATCATAAATACCACAATGCCCATTTGCCCCACAACTTGAGCCGTTGTCGCAGAAAGGTACTGAACTGCACTGGCAAATAAAGCAAAATTGCCGAGCAAACCAAATCCGGCAATCATCAATAAGACAAAACGACGACGTTTTTTAAACATCGCTAAATTAGGGAACTGTTTTTTATATGCCAGCCATATTGTGATGCCAACAGCTGAAATAGCCAATCTCGACCATGCTAAGGTTAACGGATCGACAACCACTAAAGCATATTTCATTGCAATTGGCACAATGCCCCACATAACAGCGGTTAACATTGCTAATGCAAAACCTAATTTGACATTTTGTGGTGTTATCATAATGGGTAATATTATATAAAATTCAAGAAATGAAAAAAGCCCCACAATAACTGTGAGGCTTCTATAAACTTTTGAACCGCTTTTAATTAGCTGTTAGCAATTACACTAACATAACGACGGTTTTTTGGTCCTTTAACTTCGAATTTTACTTGTCCATCGATTAAGGCAAATAGTGTATGGTCACGACCACAACCTACGTTTGTGCCTGGGTGGAATTGAGTTCCACGTTGACGAACTAAGATATTTCCAGCAAGAACTTCTTGACTACCATAACGTTTAACACCTAAACGTTTACTTTGGGAATCACGACCATTACGTGATGAACCACCAGCCTTCTTATGTGCCATTGTTCGATACTCCTATTAAGCGATTGCAGTGATCTTCACATCAGTGAACCACTGACGGTGACCTTGTTGTTTACGATAGTGTTTACGACGACGAAATTTAACGATTTTCACTTTGTCACCACGACCGTGTTCAACAATCTCTGCTTTAATTGTTGCACCTTCAACAAACGGAGCACCAACTTTGATGTCTTCACCATTTGCTACCATTAAAACTTTATCGAAAACGATTTCAGAACCAGTTTCGACTTCAATTTTTTCCAAGCGAACGACTTGTCCTTCGCTGACTCGGTGTTGTTTGCCACCACTTTGGAAAACTGCGTACATACTCAACTCCGCAATAAAAAACAGACCATTACTTGATTGTACATATTTGTCTGCATTGATTAATCTTATAGGGCGTGAATTTTACGCAAAATTTATTCTTGTTGCAAGCTCTGTTTACTAAAAGATCGCAAAAAGTTATAAAAAAGATCTGAGACATACCGTTTTAGCGTTACAATATGATAAATCATTATTTACTTGGTAATTTATTTATAAGATGTCAAGCGGCAAAATACCCAAAAAAAAGACCAATTATCACGCCTCGACAATTAATCGCTTCTCATTATGGATGTTTTTTCTCGGGATAATTGCGTTAATCGCATTATCCATCTCCATTCAAGTTGCTAATGATACCAAAGGTAGTGCTTACCTAATTAATCAATTAGGGCTAATTCGCATGAAAAGCTATCAGCTATTATCGATGATCCCATTAAGCCAACAAGATAATTATCGCTTAGATATATTTAATGATATTACCAGCGAAAAACAACACTCGACTCTTTTTAAACAATATCACTTATCAAGTGAATTTGAACAGTTACAACACAAATGGGCAAGCTCAATAAAACCCAAAATACATCAAGCCCAACAAATGGATGCAATCAGAGAGGATATTGAACAATTTGTCCTACAAACTAATGAGTTAGTAAATAAAATAGATCAGAAAACTGAAAATCAAATTCAATATATTTTCCGCTTACAACAACTGTTTATCATTATTATAGCGATATTTCTTATCGCACAATGTTACTATTTACGCCGTTATCTTCTCAACCCTTGGCGTAAACTTATTAATATGGCCGAAGCTATTTCCAAACACAATTTCAGTGAACGTTTTACTATTAGATCAAGAAAAAACGAATTTGATTTATTGGGTTTGGCATTAAACAATATGTCTGAGCAAATTGAATCGCAATACTTATTACTCGAAGAGCGAGTAGCCGAAAAAACAGCCGAATTACAACAAACCAATAAAATCATTTCGTTTCAATATCAAGCAACCAAACAACTCCACACATCAGAACCATTATGTGAACGTTTTTTAATCATACTGCGCCAATTAGAAGAGTTAGTTCCACTTACCCAATTCCAGATTCGCTTTTATGAATCAAAAGACCCTGAACACTATCAACAGATCAGTTATGATAATGAGCAAAAATTGCCTTATTGCCAAAATCCCCATTGCCATGCTTGCTTAATTCCTTCGAAACCTTATCCAAAAAATGGTTTTCAACGTTATTGGTACCTACAAGATAATGGAGAAAAGCTCGGCGTTTTATTTGCCAGTCAACCACTAGAGGTAACCCTAAGTGACGAGCAAGAAAATCTAATTACCGGGTTAATTGAGCAGATGACAACAGCCATAATGCTCGATAGGCAGATAGAACAACAAAAACAGTATCTATTAATGAAAGAGCGCTCAGCAATGGCTAGAGAATTACATGACTCGATAGCTCAATCCCTTTCTTGTCTAAAAATACACCTAAGTTGTTTACAAATGCAATCGGATCTGGCTTCACAAAATAGCATTGATCTATTGGCTACCATGCGTAAAGAGGTCAATATCACCTATTCGCAATTAAGAGAGTTGATCACCTCTTTCCGGTTACGCCTTAACCAGACAGGCTTTTATGCCAGTTTAATGGAGTTAATAGAAGAATTTAATCAAAAGCTAAAATTTAATATTCAACTCAAATATCAATTACCGCTCAACATTATCCAAAGTAAACATGCTTTTCATTTATTGCAATTTCTTCGTGAAGCGCTCAATAATGTCTACAAACATGCAAAAGCGACGCAAGTCATCATTGATTTAACAATTGATGACCTTCAAATTATTACCTTAAGCATTGCTGATAACGGCATTGGTATACAAAACAATGTAAAACAAGACAACCATTATGGTATGGTGATAATGCGTGATAGAGCTGAAATACTTAATGGCAATTTGATCATCAATAGTCAACCACAACAAGGTACGCAAGTTATGATAAAATTTAAAGCCAACAACACCATTCCATTTAAGACAATAGAAGAGTAACCAAATGGAGCAGATAAAAAGTTCAATACTGCTAATCGACGATCACCCTATGTTAAGAAATGGCGTAAAGCAATTAATTAATACTGTTAACCACTTTGAAGTTGTAGGTGAAACAGGATTAGGTACTGAAGGGATTAAATTAGCGGAAAAACTTGAACCGGAAATTATTTTATTAGATATCAATATTCATGGTATGAGTGGTTTAGAAATTTTACGTTATTTACGTGAAAAAAACATCTCAAGCCGGATCATCATGTTTACCGTATCAGATGACAAAGAAGATATTATATCCGCCCTTAAAAATGGTGCTGACGGTTATTTATTGAAAGATATGGAGCCAGAAGACTTTCTCAACGCTTTAAAAGATATTGCGGAGGGAAAAGTTATTATGGATGAAGCCATTTCGCACATAATTATCAATTATATGCGCCAAAGCACAAAGCCACAGACCAAACAAATTCATGATGTAAAGTTACTCACACCAAGAGAACATGAGATATTTAATCTACTGGTGCAAGGTCTATCTAACAAATTGATCGCAAAAGATTTGGATATAGTGGAAAGTACCGTAAAAGTTCATGTAAAAAGTATTTTTAAGAAATTAAATTTCAAATCACGCATGGAAATGACCGTATGGTATTTACAGAGCAAAGAGTAATGCATTAATTGAAGATAATTGATTATACTGAACTCAATTGAAGCTTTTAAAGGCCGTTACCTATTGAATGATGCTATTAAACGGCTAACGTTTAGATAACCGGCAAGACCACCATTTTGTAAAGTAGCCTTGCCGGCTTAAATTAATGATTTGAAAACCAATTGAGTTTTTCTCGCAGCGCAACAACTGGCCCGACAATGATTAAACTTGGACTACGGGCTTGTAAAGCCAATGAGGCTAAATCACAAAGCAAACCTGCTACCACTTTCTGTTTGGTGCTGGTACCTTCCTCAACAATTGCTACCGGCGTTTGCTCATTCATGCCATGCTGAATTAATTGCTGACTAATATTTTGCGCTTGTGAAAGTCCCATATAAAAGACTAACGTCTGCTTTTCCGCCGCTAAACTTTGCCAATCAAGATGACTACCATCTTTTAAATGTCCGGTAATTAAACGAACACTATGTGCATAATTACGGTGAGTCAATGGAATACCGCTATAAGCTGAGCATCCCGAAGCAGCGGTAATACCGGGCACGACAGAAAATGGAATATTTGCATTAAATAAGGTTTCAAGTTCTTCCCCACCACGACCAAAGATAAACGGATCGCCCCCTTTTAACCGAACCACCCGCAAACCTTTTTGCGCTTGTTCTAATAAGATCTGATTGATCTGTTCTTGAGGAACGCAGTGATACCCTGCCCGCTTACCCACAAATATCCGTTGAGCATCACGCCTTGCCAGATTCAGTATCTCATCGGAGACTAAACGGTCATAAACAATAATATCAGCTTGTTGGATCTGCTGTAATCCTTTTAATGTCAATAACCCTGCATCACCCGGACCTGCACCGACTAAAACAACTTCGCCCCGATCATCAAGCGAAAGTTCAAATAGCTCATTGGTTAACTTTTCAACCTGCTGTGAATCATTATTGGCAATGGCTTGCGCTAACCGATCATGAGTAAAAAGCTTCTCCCAAAAACGGCGACGCTCAGTCAGTGTTTTATAAGTCTGTTTGGCTTTATTACGTAAATAACCTGCATATTGCGCTAATTTACCTAAATGCTGGGGTAAAATCGATTCAAGTTTTTCTCGTAATAAACGAGCTAAAACCGGTGCATGCCCGGCAGAAGATACGGCAACCATAATCGGCGAACGATCAATAATAGAAGGCATAATAAAGCTGGCATCTTTCGGCGAATCAACTACATTACAAAAGATACGGCGATTTTCCGCCGCTAAACTGACCGCTTGATTTGTCTGCTGACAATTTGTTGCTGCTATAACCAACCATTTATTATCCAGCAATTGGGCATTAAATTCGCCTTGCTCAAGTACCAACTGATTCTGTTTTTGCCAGCATAAAAATTGCTCATTAAATTCAAGCGCATTAACCGTTAACTTTGCACCCGCTTCAAGTAATAGCCGAGCTTTTCGCTCGGCAATTTCACCACCACCAACTAACAGACATTCACGGTTTTCTAACTTACAAAATAGTGGTAAATAATCCATAATGGCGCTGTTATCCTTTTGGTCGCTCTGTTTTAGGCGTTGAATACCAGTATCCTAATCCCATAAAGACCGCACCGGAAACAATATTACCCAGCGAGACCCAAAGTAAATTATGACCGATACCCACTAAATTATAAGCTTCACTATGATCACCAAACCATGAAAGTGAAAACAACGTCATATTGGCAACGGAATGTTCATAACCACAAGCAATAAAAGCAAGTAAACACCACCAAATGGCAATAAATTTGGCTGACCCTTCGACACGATTTGCCATCCAAATAGCTAAACACACTAACCAGTTACACAAAATGCCACGAAAAAATAGCGCACTTGCCGGTGCCATTGTTTTAGCCAGTGCAGCGCTATGCACTAAGCTGGTATTGACTGATAATAATGGTGTTGAGGCATAAAAATATAATGCGGCTACAAAAATAGATCCCAATAAATTAGCTAACCACGTCTGCGGTAAAACAAGCCACATTTGCTTATTTGTGATCTTGTTACATTTAACACCAAAAGTTAAAAACATGGTGTGACCAGTAAACAACTCTGACCCGGCGATAACAACTAAAGTTAAGGCGATACCAAATGTTGCACCCATAACTAACGGTCTTAACGAAGGATCGAGCAAATTGCCTAATGTGAAAATTAAAATAATGCCAAGACCAACATAAGCGCCCGCCATAGCAGAACTTAACCAAAACCCAAATGGATTAGTTTTGGCTAAACGAACAATACGTGCTGCATTAGTAGCACATTTATTAATTGTTTCGGTATACATAACTATCTAAACCTTAAAAACTGTTTTAACAAGACGATTTAACTTCAACAAAACCGTCTGCATTCACTTTGACTTGATAATGTGCAATTGAGTATTTAGCATCATCGATGCAATAGCCATCTTTCAAACGAAAACGCTGTTTTTTTAATGGGCTTGCAACATACAACTCATTTTCATGCTGTCCAATAATGCCTCGCGATAATACACTTGCTTCGGCAAAAGGATCGATATTACTGATAGCATAAAGTTCAGCGGTATCATAAGGGCGAAAAATGGCCACATGCTCATTGCCAACCAGTGCACACACCCCTGTTTCAGGTAAAATGTCATCAAGTTTACAAATGGTTATCCATTGACTCATATTATTGCTCCTCTAACATTGCTTTACGTTCTGCTGCTGTCGCCGGGCGATGTTGTTCTCGTTCTGCGATAAATTGCACGTTATCATCACGCTGATTACTATTAATAAAATGGCTAAATCGTTGTTGATTCTCTTGATGCTCAACGGTCTGTTTCCATTCACAAACCGTTAACTTGCGTAATCGTGTCATCTCTTTTTCAAGCTCGTCATTAATACCAAGCTTATTATCAATAATGACACTTCGTAAATAATCAATTCCGCCGTCTAAATTCTCCAGCCACACAGATGTTCGCTGTAATTTATCCGCAGTACGAATATAGAATATAATAAAACGGTCAAGATATTGAATTAAAGTTTGCTTATCCAAATCAGCGGCAAGCAAATCAGCATGTCGTGGCTTCATACCGCCGTTACCACAGACATAAAGATTCCAACCCTTCTCCGTTGCGATAACACCAATATCTTTACCTTGCGCTTCAGCGCATTCACGGGTACAGCCGGAAACACCAAGTTTAAATTTATGCGGTGCACGGATACCTTTATAGCGATTTTCCAGTTCAACACCCAAACCGACACTATCACCTACACCATAGCGACACCAAGTGCTACCAACACACGTTTTAGCCATTCTAAGTGCTTTAGCATAAGCATAACCACTTTCAAAACCGGCATCGATTAACTCTTTCCAAATAGCTGGCAAATCATCTTTTTGGGCGCCAAACAGTCCAATACGCTGTGAGCCAGTTATTTTTGAATAGAGATGATATTTTTTGGCAATTTGACCAACAGCAATCAAGCCTTCTGGTGTGATTTCACCACCGGCACTACGAGGAATAACCGAGTAAGTTCCATTTTTTTGAATATTACCCAAAAAGATATCATTACTATCTTGCAACGGGATTAAATTTTGTTTGAGGATATAATCATTCCAACAAGAAGCCAGTAGTGAACCAATGGTTGGCTTACACACTTCGCAACCATAACCACTACCATGTTTTTTAATCACTTCATTAAACGATTTTAACCCTTCAACACGAATCAAATGGTATAACTCTTGCCGAGAATATTTGAAATGCTCACATAAAGCATGACTGACTTCGATACCTTGTTTAGCTAATTCTGAGTTTAATAGCTGAGTCACTAATGGAATACAACCACCGCAACCTGTACCGGCTTTGGTTTCAGCCTTGATTGCTGCAACCGTATGACAACCAGCATGAATCGCATCGATAATTTTTGCTTTGGTGACATCAAAACATGAGCAAATTTGTGCCGTATCTGGCAATGCCTCAACCCCCATGGCAGGTTTAGCCCCTGCATAAGCAGGTAAAATTAAGGTATCGGGATGCTCAGGAAGATCCATTTCATTTAACATTAACTGTAATAAATTACTGTAATCTGCCGTATCACCGACTAACACCGCACCCAATAATCTTTTATTATCACCGCTAACCACCAGCTTTTTATAAACAGGTGCATTTTCATCTAAGTACACATAACTTCGGCTGTCAGGTGTTTTACCTTTAGCATCACCAATGCTACCAACATCAACACCCATTAATTTCAATTTAGCGCTCATATCAGCACCGTTAAATTGGCTTTGCTCACCGATTAAATGGGCAAGTGCGACCCCAGCCATTTTATAGCCGGGCGCCACTAAACCAAACACCTTACCTTGCCAGCATGCGCACTCACCAATAGCGTAAATATCCGGATCTGAGGTTTGGCAATTATCATTAACAACAATGCCACCTCGTTGACCAATCTCAAGCTGACAATCTTTAGCCAGTTGATCATTTGGTCTGATGCCGGTTGAAAACACGATAAAATCGACTTCCAGTGCAGAGCCATCAGCAAATTGCATAATCTTACCGGACGGCGTATGCACAATTTCTTGTGTATTTTTACAGGTATGAACGCCAACACCCATTTCCTCGATTTTACGACGTAGTTGCTCACCTCCCATAACATCAAGTTGTTCAGCCATTAATACCGGCGCAAATTCAACAACATGCGTTGCAACACCTAAATTTTTAAGCGCTCCGGCAGCCTCTAGCCCAAGTAAGCCCCCACCAACAACGGCGCCCGACTTACTACGCTTAGCACATTCGGCGATAGCATCAAGGTCTTCTATTGTTCGATAAACAAAACAATCAAAACCATTTGCCCCTTCAATAGGTGGAACCCAAGGATAAGATCCCGTTGCAATTATTAACTTATCATAAGAAACAATACGACCGGTTTGTGAGTGAACCTCTTTACGTTGACGATTAATTAAGATAGCGCGCTCATTAAGTAGTACATTGATATTGTTTTCTTCATAAAGTCCAGCTCGAACAAGTGAAAGTGCTTCAGCGGTATAGTCAGAAAAATAAGAAGAAAGATGCACACGGTCATAAGCAAGGCGAGGCTCTTCACAAAAGATAGTAATATTGAACTGATCAGACAACGATTTACCAACTAACTCCTCGATAAAGCGGTGCCCAACCATCCCATTACCAATGATAACGAGATTGGTTTTACTCATACAAATGCTCCAATTTTATTTTAATTCAATTATTTAATTTATTACTGATAGCTATTGTATGTGACTTTGACAAGAATATAATTACCCTCAAGGATTACCACTTTAGTAGTAATCCACAGAACAATATTTAAAACAAAGAATTACAGATAACGGCTTCATGACTTTATCGAATTTGGTTAGGTTGATATTGCACTCGATTTTGTTATCAATAATCACCAATCAAAAAATCAGCATTAATATACTTACTAAGTACTACTTGTCATGAAAGATAACAGTCTATGATTTAAGCATGATCAGATTAAAAAGTTGCTGGTTTAACGATGAAGAAAGTTCCCGGTTATTAATTAAATATAGTCAACTATAAGGCTGACCAAAATAGCAAAGTAAGCACTTAATCACGTTACAAGTGATGTCATAAAAACCTTAATTATCAATACAATCGCTAATAAATTATCAGGAGATTGATTAACACCATTTTAAGTTAAAAAACAACAAATTTTGTTGCCAATTGAGATTAAAATAGTATAATTAGCCGACTAAATAAATTGAGTAGTGATAATTGAATTACAAGTCTAGAGTACTTCCGTCTCGTGAAACCTTAGCACGAGCTCAAAGATTTAATGATGAAATTGTCGATGTTTCAGGCGTCGATCTCGTTTTAAGCTTGATTACCACAGCTGATTTAATACGATCTAATATTTATGCACAACTTGCTAAAGATTATGATGTTTCTGAAGGCAAGTTTGCCTTATTAATGTCACTGTTTTCCGAAGGTGAAACTTGTGCAAGCGATCTTGCATTACGTATAGGAGTGACACCAGCAACAGTATCGGTAATGGTTAAACGAATGCTAGCAGCAACCAACCCACTTATATCCATGACAAAAAATGATGAAGATGGTCGGTCACGTTTAATTACATTAACACAAGCAGGCATAACATTAATTCAAAATGCATTACCCAATCACCTAAAATCGATTCGTGCTTTTGCTCAGGTTTTAAATCCACAAGAACAAGAATCTTTAATATTGATGTTACGTAAATTATTACGAAAATAACTGACTTTATTAACATAAAGTCATCTTACTTTACTTAAATACTTAGCTGACTAAATAAATGGAAAATAAGCTATATATGAAAAAAAATATCAAAATCCCAGTTATATTTTTATTAATATTAACTTTTGCATCATTCTTAATCTTTTTAGGCTCACGAAACGACGCTGTAACTGTTGCCAAAAGCATCAAATCTGGCGTATTAACTGCTGATGAGATTAACATTGCCTTTCAAAATGTGGGCGGAAAACTCATTAAACGTTACGTGCAAGAGTCACAAATAGTGAAAAAGGGTGATCTTTTAATGCAACTCGAAGATGTCGATACAAAATTAGCTATTAACCGTCTTCAAGCACAAGTTGACAGCCAAAAGGCAATGGTTGCTCAAGAGCAAGCCGCCATTGAAATCACCGAAAATGAAACTAACCTAAATGAGTTATCAACATGGCGTAAAATTGAAGAGGTTAAAGCCAATTTAGAAGCGGCAAAATCGACAGAAAATTTAAATCGCATTGAGTATAACCGTTACATGCAAATGCGTAAGGGCGGTAACACATCGCAATCACAACTCGATAATGTCAGCAATGCTTATACCGCATCAAAAATGCAAGTGTTGCAAATTAAAAGCCAGCTATCAACACTGATGATTGGTGCAACACCGGAGCAAGTTAGCCAGTTTGAACAAACACAAGATGCAACCGGTATGACTTTACAATCAATCACCATTGCCAGACAAAAACTGCAAAATCGCCAAAATCAGTTAGCTCAACTCAAAGCACAACTGGCTCAAGCTGAAACAGAATTAGAACAGTTACAAATCAATTATAAACGTCTTACTTTAACTGCTCCGGAAGACGGTAAAGTTTTAAAACTGATGTTTGAAGATGGCGAAATGGTACCAAATGGTGCGCCAGCGGTATTGTTAGAAACCGATCGAAAATATATCGACATTTATGTTAATGAAAAAATGGTCAACGATTATCAACCCGGCACCATGGTAAAAGCCAATGTTATTGCACTTGATAAAGAAGTAAAAGGTAAAGTTCGTTTTGCAACTGCCGCACCGTCTTTCGCTGATCTCCGTATGACACGGGAACGAGGGCAAGCGGATTTAACTTCTTACCAAGTCAGAATTTATATGGAATCTATTCCACATCTATTAACCGGAATGACACTTGAGGTCGATCAATGATGCAAAACATCATTAAATCTATTCTTGAAGAGCTTGACGCAATGTTGTCAGGCCATTTTATACCTTACTATAAAGTTGCCATTGGCTTAGCGGCAATTGTTGCGCTGGTTTTCTCAATAGTACTGAGTCACGGCGCTGTATTTGAAGGCAAAATTGCCGTTATTGATCTTGACGGTTCGAACTATTCAACCGAACTAATTAGTAAAGTAAATACTTCGCCTTACATTGAAGTGTCCGAAGTTATTCGCTCACCGGTAAACCCAATTACCTTAGTTTCGCATGATCGTAATTTAGGCGTGTTATACATTCCTAAAGGTTTAGAAAAAAGCCTTAAACGAGGTGATCAAACTGTTCGTTTAGGTTATTTTGCCGATGATACTAATGATGCGCAAAACGCTAAAGTATTACAAAGCCTTAATGAATATATCCCAGAATTAGGTGCCGAACTGAGTGTCGGTAAAGTTGCCGCATTAGGATTAGGACGTGAAGCTACTGAAGCGACCTTATCGCCAATGCAACTTAAAACACGGTATATGTTTAACCCAGCCAGTTCATCAACAATATCAACTATTATCTACTTTGTGTACTTTTTCTCATCACTGACTTATGGATTAACTTCACTGATGATTGTTGGTCGACTAAAAGTTACCGGCATGTGGGAAATGGCATTAGAACGAGGGTTTGTATCACTCTTAGCAAGAACGATCCCCTACGCACTTTTTTATACAACAGGATTAACCTTAATTACCGCAGTGCTGGTGATTTTTGGGCAATTGCGTTTTGACGGTAACTATTTTGCATTTGTTCCGAGTATCTTTATGACCGGACTGGCTTTCGGTTGGCTAGGCTTACTCCTATCTTGGACAACCAATAACCCGGGCGAAGGTGCCAGCCGGATGATTTTCCTAGTACCACCAGGATTTATTATGGGCGGTTCAACCATGGCGGTCGGCATAATGCCAATTTGGACTTACTATGTCAGCCATGCATTTCCTTTAGTCTGGTTATTTCGATTCTTCCGCGATTTTGCCATGCGAGGGCGATCATTGGTTGATATGCTAGCAACTTATGGTATGTACATTATCTATTTAACTGTGATTGCTTTTGTGGTGATGTTAGTGGTTGAACGGGTAAAAAAACCAGCAGAGCAAGCGCAATTAAATTAATCTATTCAAACATAAGTTATTGAAACACCCTAGGGTTTCAATAACTTTCTTTTTTTTCTCTGTTTTCTTTTTAGTTTTTACACTAAAAATAGCTTCAATATTTGGGTAAACAGCTCAAAGCCTTTAAGTTTATTGGGTATTAATTGCTCATTTTGTGATGTTCATCACACTTCAAAATGAAATTAGCCTTATTTTTATCATTCTAAAATATTTTTCTTATCGTCAATAATTTTGACTTAATTGATTGAATTATCGAAGCAATATTACCTTTCCCTGCCGCTAAAGGGCACCTTTCCCCCTTTCAATTCATTTCAAACGAAAGCATTTTCTGTTCTTTTTTAACAAAATGAGTTTTGTGACTTATTTATCGTTTTTCGATCCTTTTCGTATGTTTAAATCGAATAACACAATGAAAACAAATTAAGAATTATATGAATAATGAAATAATTAACGCACTACAACGACGAGAAAAAATTATTCACCTCCTCGGTAAAAAAAACACAGTAACAGTTAACAAACTCAGTAAATTATTTAACGTTTCAACTGTCACCATTCGCAATGACCTGCGTTACTTAGAGCAAAAAGGTTGTGTATTACGCTCCTACGGTGGCGCAATGCTAAACAAAACTTTTGCTTTCGATCGCCCTTTATTGGATAAAAGTCGCATTAATTCAACCATTAAAAACAAAATCGCTCAAAAAGCGGCAGCAATGGTGCACGACGGCGATCGAATTATCCTCGACTCAGGCTCAACGACAGCGGCGATGGTGCCCTATTTACGCCAAAAACAAAATCTTATTGTCTTTACTAATGCCATTAATATTGCCTACGACTTATCAACTAATACCGATATTGAAGTAATTATTGCCGGCGGCAATATTCGCAAAAATGCTTACTCCATTTCGGGACCTACCGTTGAACAGCAATTAAAAATGTACCACTTCAATAAACTCTTTTTAGGTGTTGACGGATTTGATTTAAGCGCCGGCATTACCACACCTAATTTTGGTGAAGCATCGGTTAACCGTGTCATGTGTCAGGTTTCGGGGCAAATTATCGCTGTCACCGACTCAAGCAAATTTGGTCGTAAAAGCTTTTGTATGATTGAAAAGATTAACCCAATTGAAACACTGGTCACTGACTCAAAAATCCCCAAAGAATACTTAACGCAATTACATACTTTAGGCATTAATGTTGTTATTGCAGATATATAAACAGCCTCTTTTTTAACCAGATAAACACTTAATAAATAGGATAAAGAACATGCAAAAATATTTAGATTACTCATTAGATTGGCTCACAAAACATGGCGCAGAAAATACCGCTAAAGAGATTTGCCAACAACCCCAAATTTGGCGGGACTTATTAGAAATCATTACCCAACAACACGAGCAGTTAAACGCATTTTTACAGCCATTACTTGCCGATCCCGATCTGGAAATCATTCTAACAGGTGCCGGCTCCTCTGCTTTTGGTGGCGTTGCGCTGGCACCTTGGTTAAGAGAGCATACAAAGCGTAATGTCCGTGCATATGGCACAACTGAAATTGTTGCTGATCCTTTGCAATATTTATCACCGAATAAAAAAACATTAGTGGTATCTTTTGCCCGCTCCGGTAACAGTCCGGAAAGTATCGCAACGGTAAAATTAGCCGATCAATTAGTATCAGATTGCTATCACCTATTTTTAACCTGTAATCCAACCTGCGCACTAACCGATTACGCGCATGAAAAAAACGACCCTAAACGTATATTGCAATTTATTATGCCTGAAGGATCACATGATTTAGGTTTTGCCATGACGTCAAGTATCAGCAGCATGATGTTAGCCACGTTATTACTACTTGGCGATATTGACCATGACGATGCTTGTAAGACAGTTACAACCATTGCCAACATCTGTGAAGATAAAATTTTAACCTGGCAACCGATTACCAAACAACTTGCACAACAACCACATGAGCGAGTGATTTATGTTGGCAGTAGTTGCTTTACCGGTGTAGCACAAGAATCAGCTTTAAAGATTTTAGAATTAACCGCCGGCAAAATAGCCAGCCGCTTTGATTCAATACTAGGGTTACGCCATGGTCCTAAATTTATGGTTGATTCGAGCAGTTTAGTGGTCTGCTTTTTCTCTAACGATCCTTACATTCGTCAATATGATAACGATTTATTCAATGAGCTAGTACATGACAAGATTGCTATGGATGTGATAGCCCTCAGTGGTCAACCTAGTTCAGACAAACAGATGCAGGTAATCGATTGCCCATTGGCGGATTGTTGGTTGATGTTCCCGTATCTGCTTTTTGCACAAATGTTAGCCTTTGAAAAATCACTAAAGTTTGAATTAACCCCAGATAATCCTTGCCCAACAGGCGAAGTAAATCGGGTTGTAAAAGGCGTACATATTTATCCGTTTAATCAAAAATAAGCAATTTAATCGGTTTAACAAATCAACAAAAGGATATAAAAACATATGAGCACACCTAATATTCTTATGACACGTATTGATAATCGTTTAGTGCATGGTCAAGTTGGTGTGACTTGGGTCAATGCGCTAGGCGCTAATCTACTACTAGTTGCCAATGACAGCGCAGCGCAAGATCCGGTTCAACAAAGCCTAATGGATATGGTTATCTCACAAGGAATCCAAACCCGATATTTCACCTTACAAAAAACAATCGACATTATTGGCAAAGCCGCAGAACGGCAAAAAATATTTATTGTTTGTAAAACCCCGCAAGACGTATTAACACTGGTTCAAGGTGGAGTACCTATCAAATTTGTCAATGTCGGCAATATGCACTTTTCGGAGGGAAAAAAGCAAATTCACAAAACGGTATCAGTTGATGACGATGATATCGCCGCTTTTAAAGCGCTGACGCAACTAGGCGTCACCTGCGAAATTCGTCGTGTACCTGATGAAACAGGCGAAAACATTACTGATTTACTTAATCTAACTTAAGACAGGGAGCAAACTATGTTATTCGATGCATTGTTAATTGGATTACTCGCCGGTATTGCAGGTGTCGACCTATTTGACGGACTCACTCACTTACACAGACCAATCGTGATTGGTCCATTAGTTGGTCTGATATTAGGCGATATCCAAACCGGCTTATATGTTGGGGGATCACTCGAACTGGTATGGATGGGAATGGTACCTTTAGCAGGCGCTCAACCGCCCAATGTGGTAATCGGTGGCGTGATTGGTACCACTTTTGCCATTTTAACTGATGCCGATCCTAAAGTTGCCATTGGTATTGCCGTACCATTTGCCATTGCGGTACAAGGTTGTATCACCATTTTATTTACTATCTATTCGCCGATGATGCATAAATGTGATCGCTTTGTCGATAAACTCAATTTCAAAGGAATTGAATGGGTTAACTACTTAGGCATGATTATTCTATTTTGTTTCTATTTTATTGTGGCATTTTTGCCGATCTATTTCGGCGCCGATGCGGCAACCGCATTAGTTGAAAAATCCCCTAAATGGCTACTCGACGGCTTAAGCGTTGCTGGCGGAATGATGCCTGCGATCGGTTTTGCCATGTTAATGAAAATAATGATGAAAAAAACATATGTTGCCTACTTTATTCTCGGCTTTTTAGGTGTGACATATCTTAACTTACCGATTTTGGCTATTGCCTTAGGCGCTTTAGCCATTGCCATGATTGATTTTTATAATGGTAGCCGAAATAACAATGACAATACCCCGTCAGAAAACACAAATGCAATGGAGGTGGAAGATGGAATTTAACCATGATGAAGATAAAAAAATGGCCGAAAAAGCAGAAAAACGTATGGCACAAGCATTAGCAACAAGTAAAGGCACGTCCGATACTTACATCGATCAAAGTCAGGATGTGATATTAACTAAAGGTGATATCAACCGTATGGCGTTTCGATCACTGGCACTTCAGGCCTCTTTTAACTACGAACGTATGCAAGCAGGGGGCTGGCTTTATACTATCTTACCGGCGCTGCGCAAAATCCATAAAAATAAAGATGATTTAAAAAACGCTATGCACATGCATATGGAGTTTATTAATGTTCACCCTTTCGATGCCACTTTTTTATCCGGCTTAGTGCTGGCAATGGAACGAGGTAAAGAAAACATTTCAACCATACGAGCGGTAAAAGTTGCCTTAATGGGGCCATTAGGCGGTATTGGTGATGCTCTGTTTTGGTTAACATTACTGCCGATATGTGCCGGCATTGGTGCGTCGTTGGCCTTAGAGGGCAGTTTGTTTGGACCCATCATTTTTCTATTAATGTTCAATATCGTCCATTTTGGTTTACGTTTTGGTCTTGCACATTATGGCTATCATGCAGGTACCAGCGCATTGCCTTTATTAAAAACCCATACCAAACGCATTTCACATGCTGCTTCAATTGTTGGTATGACGGTAATTGGCGCATTAGTGGCGTCGTATGTACATCTCACCACACCGTTAGAAATTAACGCCGGTCAAGCCCATATTGCACTGCAAGCTGAAGTGTTAGATAAATTGATGCCAAATCTATTACCACTAGGCTTTACGCTAGCGGTTTACAGCTTGATGAAGCGTAACTTTTCGCCCGTCAAATTAATTGGTTTAACCGTGATTATCGGGGTGGTAGGTAAATTAGTGGGCTTTTTATAAGGGGGGATAAATGATAGGTGTAATTTTAACAGGTCACGGTAGCTTTGCTACCGGACTTTATCAAGCGGCTTGCCAAATTATTGGTGAACAACCACAATTTATTGCCGTCAATTTTCCCGACGGTATGAGTAGCGAACAGTTAGAACAACAATTAAATAGCGCGTTAACACTTTGTGATAGTGGCGAAGGTGTGATATTTTTAACAGATATTGTTGGTGGCTCGCCATTTAGGCTGGCAGCAACGATAAGTTATCAATATAATAATATTGAAGTTGTCAGTGGTATTAATATGCCACTATTACTTGAAGTATTACTTCGGCGTGATGAGCTGGATTTACCCACACTCCGCCACCATACCATTGAAAACGGTAAAAATACGGTCACCAGCTTATGGCATGAACATCAAAAAAAATCGCTAACAAATAAGGAGCGTACGGATGGAATTTAAACAAATCCATGCTAAGCAAGTGTTTACACCTGTTGGTTGGCTTGATAATGCTATCGTTGACATCAAAGATGGCAAAATTATCGATATCAAGCCAAGTGACACGCCCTGTCCCAATCAATTCAAACTTATGCCGGCACTGATTGATACCCATATTCATGGCGTAATGGGTGCCGATACAATGGACGCCACTCATCAATCACTTAATACCATTAGCTCATTTTTAGCCAGCCACGGCGTCGGTGCATTTTTGGCGACAACAGTGACAGAAAGCCATGAAAAGATTGAAGCGGCGTTAGTTCAAGTCAAAGAGAGTATTAAACAGGGAGTCGCTGGCGCCACCATACTAGGTTCTTATTTAGAAGGTCCTTTCTTTAATGCCGTTCATAAAGGCGCACATCCGGAAGAACTTTTACAAGCCCCCGACCGTGAACTTATTGAAAAGTGGCTTAAGTTAGCTGACGGCACACTAAAATGTATTGCGCTGGCGCCGGAATACCCAAGCGCCTTACCGATTATTAAATGGTTATGTAGTCAAAATATCCGAGTCATGATTGGTCACACTAATGCCGATTATGAAACAACTAAAGCGGCACTTTTAGCCGGTGCCAGTGGTGTTGTACATTGCTATAACGGCATGTCCGCTTTGCATCACCGTAATCCGGGTGTGGTCGGTGCGGCACTGAGCATTGATAATTGCCAAACCGAAATCATTGTTGACGGTCATCATGTGCATCCGGCAGCGGTTAGCATTGCACATAAGTGCTGCGGCCACAATCTGCTATTAATTACCGACGCCATGCGAGCAACCGGAATGCCAAACGGCGATTACTATTTAGGTCAATTACCCGTGCACATGGAAAACGATGTAGTGCGAACTCAAGACGGTAGTTTAGCTGGCAGTACCTTAACGCTCGATCGGGCGGTGAATAATCTTGCCAACTTTACCCGTATTACCTTTGAGCAAGCTTGGCTCCATGGTAGCCATTATCCGGCAAAAGCATTAGGCATTGATAATCAGTTAGGTACTATTGCGGTCAATAAAGTGGCTAATTTAGTCCTGCTTAATGAACAAAATCAAGTTACTGCAACCATGGTAAATGGCAATTTTGTCTATCAAACCGAGCAATTTAAAAGCCAATATCAATGACCAAACCCGATGCACAGCAAAGCTTAAATAAAAGGAATTAAACGTATTGATTAATGGTCAGCAGTTATGAACCTCATCAATTACAACATGTTATACCAGTCAAAGGAGAGCATATGAAAAAAATACGATTAAAAGGCGTGTTAGCTTTAACGTGTATTTTATCTTTTTCAACTCAAGCATTAGAAACACTGAATCATTACACGTTGGAACAAGTGGTCGTTTTTAGCCGTCATGGTTTACGAGCCCCCTTAGCCAGTCCCAATAGCACTTTGGGCAAAGTCACCCCTAATCAGTGGCCACAGTGGGATACCCCGGCAAGTTACCTCACCACTCGTGGTGGGGTGTTAGAGAGCTATTTTGGTCATTATTTTAGTCAATGGTTAGCCGATAATAAGTTATTAGATCCAAAAGATTGCCCTGACCAAAACGATGTATATATCTATACCAATAGCTTACAACGCACTATCGCAACCGGACAATATTTTGCGGTTGGTGCCTTTCCTGGCTGCACCGTGCCTGTTGTGCATAAAGAAACCTTAGGCACAATGGATCCGCTATTTTTCCCGGTGATTAGCGATGATAGCGCTGAATTTAAACAATCGGCGATTAATGCCATTAATAACATTGCCGACAGTGACGGTGTGAAAGGTTTAAATAACAAATTGGCTCATGCCTATCAAGACATGTCAGATATTCTAAATTATTCACAATCGCAAAATTGCCTTACCGATAAACAGTGTGATTTTTCGACTTTACCCACTAAGCTCATCATTGAAAAAGGAAAAGAGCCGGGTATCACCGGACCATTACGCACAGGCACATCGATTGCTGATGCGTTTATTCTACAATACTATGAAGGCGCCCCTTTGCAAGATGTTGCATGGGGTAAAATAAAAAGTAATCAACAATTTGAACAGTTGGTTGCCATAAAAGAAAATTACAACACGGTACTATTTGGTTCACCGGTTGTCGCTAAGCAAGTTGCCACAAAGTTAGTGAAGTACATCAATCAGTCGTTTAGCGAAAATGAAAATAAACCAAAATTCACTTTACTTGTAGGCCATGATTCTAATGTCGCCTCACTATTTTCAACCATAAAAATTAAACCTTATCAGCTTGCCGATCAGTTTGAAACAACGCCTATCGGTGGCAAGGTTGTCTTTCAGAAATGGCGTAACAATCAAACTGGTGAAGCGATGATGAAAATTGAATATTTTTATCAATCCACCGATCAAATTCGTCATTTAACCGAATTAAACCGACAAAACCCACCACATAAGGTGACGTTGGAAATGGAGAATTGCCCAATTAACACGCTGGGCTTTTGTGCTTTTTCAACCTTTAAACAAGCGATGAGTAAGGCAACGCAATAACCTTTAACGAGTTGAAAGTATGCATAAATTTAGCTAAATTTTGTATACTTTCAATCTTTCGTATACTTTCAATCTAAAGACGGTTAAATCAATTGCGCTTGTGTGGAGCAAAAGCAGGTAACACCGCCGGGGATTATCTTATTAGCAAAACGTTTTTTTATTAATAATGAATTGATCGCTACCTATGATTTTTTCAACAATCAGATCATTAAAGTTATCGATATTTAGCTGGGCATGATGATTAATCAAATTAGACGTATTAACACCAATCACCTGACAATTAGCCTTATTTGCTGACTCAATGCCCGCAGCGGAATCTTCAAAAACAATACACGAACTGGCAGCTAAACCTAATAGTTTTGCGCCTTGCAAATAGCCGTCCGGCGCTGGTTTGGTGTTAACCACCATTTCGCCGGTGATAAATACCGCCGGTTTGGTAACCTGTAGCAAACTAAATCTTGCTTCAGCCACAATTTTAGTGCCGGAAGTAACAATCCCCCAAGGGATATTCATTGATGATAATAGCTGCAGAAAATCGCTTGCGCCCGGTATTTCATCAATCCCTTGTACATCATTTGACTCTAATTGCTCCATCCAATGATATTCTTGCTCAATCAAACTAGCGGGCTGATCAGGTAAAAACAGCTTAATATTATCGATAGCTTTACGCCCATGAATGGTTGTTAATACCTGAGTGGCATCTAAATGATGCCGCTGAGCAAATTTCAACCAGCAGCGTTCAACTGCCGGTAGAGAGTTCACCAAAGTTCCATCTAAATCAAACAAAATACCTTTAGCTTTCATATTATAATTTACCTGCACTTCCACAAATACGGATTTTATCTTCCACAATTTTCGCCATTGCCAGTTTAGCTGGTTGCATGTAGTGCCTTGGGTCGTTAGCATCCGGTTGCGCTTGAAAGTATTGTTTCAACGCATCTGAAAAAGCAATTTTTAATTCAGTTGCCACATTCACTTTACAGATACCTAATGAAATCGATTTTTTCACCATTGCTTCAGGTATTCCCGAAGCGCCATGCAACACCAATGGAATCGCAACTTTATCGCGTATTTTGGCTAATCGATCAAAATCCAATTTAGGCTCACCTTTATACATACCATGAGCCGATCCAATTGCCACCGCTAAAGAATCGATGCCTGTTCGCTCGACATATTCCCTTGCCGCATCCGGATCGGTAAAGGCACTGTCTTTATCATCCACGATAAGATCGTCTTCTTGCCCGCCCAGACGCCCTAATTCAGCTTCAACACTGGCATTAAATTTATGACTAAATTCGACCATTTTACGCACAATGTCAATATTTTCTTCAAAGGGATGATGTGAAGCATCGATCATAATTGAGCGAATGCCGCCGGCAATTTTGGCTTGGATATCATCGACATCTTCATGGTGATCAAGATGCAAAGCAAACGGGAAATGCTTAATTTGGGCTGCTGTTTTACAAATATTGATTAAATACTCTGTGCCGGCATAACGATAAGTGCCGGGGGTGGCGGCTAATATAACCGGCGACTGCAACTGTTTTGCGGTATCAATCACAACTTGAATTGTTTCAAGGTTATGAATATTAAATGCCGGAACAGCATAATTTTCACGTTGCGCTTTTTTTAACATCTCTTGACTTGAAATAAGATACATAATAACTCCTGAATTAATCTTGATATTTAATAAATTTGGTTAACAATAACTTGTTGAAAATAATCATCATAATTGTGCATATTCACAAACCCGGTTTGCGATTCCATGGCATTTAACATGCCCATTGTCATCGCCCGTTTGAGCATGGTTTCTATCGATTCGTTTTCATGGATACTTACCGCAAGTCCCGCTAACGTTACATCGCCAGATCCAACCGGATTGACAACATTAATTTTAGGGATTGAAACTTGATAATATTGCTGATGACAACGCGCAAAAGCACCATTTTTACCCAGTGAAATAATGATGTAAGGGATTGCATTTAGCAGTGGATGATCAACCGCCTTAATCAATGAAGCCGTATCATTTACATCAATATCCATTTGAATTATTTGTTGTAATTCATCTTTATTCGGCTTAATTAAGTAAGGTTTATGTTCAGACACCAGCGTAGCTAATAACATCTTGCCGGAGGAATCTAGCAAAATAGGAATGCCCTTTTTATTGGCGATTTGAATTAATGTGGCATAAAAATCAACCGGAAAACCTTGTGGCAGCGATCCGGAAATGGTCATCACTTTGGCTTTGTCCATTAACGTTTGATAGTGCGCTAAAAAGGCTTCCACCTCTTTTTGTCCGAGTGTTGGCCCGGATTCGAGAATTTCGGTTTGATTGCCTTCATGTAGTATTGCAATACAATTTCGTGATTCATGCTTGGTAACATAAAAATGGTAGTGGATATTGTCACTATCTAACTGTTTTTGTATATATTCTCCTGTTGTACCACCAACAATACCGGAAGCTAACACCTCGATGCCGGAAAACTTCACACCTCGTGTGACATTTAGCCCTTTACCACCGGCGGTTTTTTTAACATTTGTAACACGATTAATGTCATTAATATGGAGTGTATTAAGTGGATAAGAGATATCCACAGAAGGATTCATGGTAATTGTTAATATCATATTCTCGCCTACATATTGATTGCAAAATCATATCGTTGGGAGAAATAACAAGCTTAAACAATTAAATTAGTTTAATAATATTAATCAACAAAATAGCCAACAACAATCCATTGTCATTATTACGTTAACTATATAAAATCAACTATTTAGCTAAAAAATCTTTTAAGCTTTATTCAAAAAGATACACAATCACCAGTCAGAATTTAAACAGCTATAAAATCAATGCCTTTTTCTTCAAATTGTTGTTTATAACTGTTATCGACATCAGTATCGGTAATAATGGTACTTAGTTTATTAAGTGGTAATACGATATTAATGCCATTTCGTCCAAATTTTGATGAATCTAAAACTGCAATAACCTGCCTTGCCGCATTAGCCATCACACTACTGATAGTGTAGCCTTCGTTAAACGTTGTTATTCCTCTTTTTGCATCTATTCCATCTGCACCAACAAACAAAATATCAGCAGAAATGCCGTCTAACGATTGCTCAGCAATTTTTCCATGAAAAGAACGAGTCTTATGCCTCAGCGTACCACCACACATAAATAACATAATGTCACTGTTGTCCGACAAAATAAATGCAGAAGTAAGGCTGTTGGTAATGACAGTGATATGCTTGAGTTTTACTAACTCTTCAGCTATCAACATTGTAGTACTACCACTATCTAAAATAATGGTATCACCCTCTTTGACATGTTTAACTGCTTCAATTGCAATACGTTTTTTAGCCTCTATAAAACGCTGATAACGTTCTTCTAATTGCAATTCTTTAAATGATTTTAAATCGCCTTTACTCATGATTTTGGTTGCCCCGCCATGGAATCGAGTCAAAACACCTTGTTTTTCCAGCAAACGAAGATCTGTTCTGATTGTCACTTCCGAAACATCATATTGTCCTGATAAATCACTAACCAAAACAGTTCCTTTCGCATTAATAAGTTCGACTATTTGTTGACGTCTTTCACTTGCATTCATAATATTTCCTTTTTCGAAAATTCTTCAGCAGTGTATAACAAACAAAATCAAAAGATAAGCGCTCATTTTTAATAGCTGATCTAAATCAGATAATTAAATGCAATTTAATAAAATTTTACCGTTCATTGGATGACCGTTTAATGCACTAACTTGTTGAGTAAATTCATTAAAATCACCCACCCCTGCAATTAGCTCATCTAACCTGATTTTACCGTCAACAAAAAACTGACTAACGAGTTGCCACTCTTTGCCAGGCCATGGTGCAGAGTAATTCATCCAGCTACCTAAAATCTCAAGCTCTTTGCGTAAAATCATTCCGAACGTTTTTTCTGAAAGGGTCACATCATGATGCAATGTGCCAATCAAACCGACTTTGGCTCTAGCGCCAGCTATTTCAATGGCTAAGCTTACTGTCGCTGGTGTGCCGGCGGTTTCTAATACCACCTGATCAAATCGATGTGGCATCAGTGCTTCATAGATCGCCGAAGCTGTCATATTTTTTGAGTGATAAACCGCATCAGCACCTAGTTTTTTAGCCAGATCTAAGCGCTCTTGATTAATATCTAATACCGCAACAAATTTAGCGCCCATCGCTTTGGCACACTGCATAGCAAGCAAACCAATGGTACCGCCGCCAACAATCACTACATTTTTATTTTGACAACCGTCAGCCAATAATAGTGCATGCATCCCAACAGTCATTGGCTCAAAAAATGCCCCTTCAATAGGGCTAACACTTTTCGGTAACTTAAAGGCATTTTTCTTATTTATGACGATATACTGTGCCAATCCGCCGGTAATTCTTGAACCAACGAAGGTGTAGTGTTTACAAAGTGAATAGTAATGTTTTTGACACTCATCACATTTAAAACAAGGCAATAAAGGTACACAAGAGATCAGATCACCAATCTCAAACTCTGTCACATCGCTGCCCATTTCGACAACCGTGCCACTAAATTCATGACCAAGTGTGATTGGGTAAAAATGTGCACCATGATGAAAAATACGTGGAATATCAGAACCGCATAACCCACAATACGCCACTTTCACCAGAATTTGATCTGGTGAAGTGATTTTGGGCATCTCAATATCTTCTACAGATAAAGTCCCCTCATCATTAACAACGACTGCTTTCATATTATTTTCCTATGTTAATAATTAAATAGGTTGCTGTTTTAACGTTCACTGGTTTGACAGTGAACGTTGCTAATTGGATTTTAAAAATTACTATTTTTATGATTTGTTCGCGCCATTAGCACTTTCTACCTGTTGCTGTTTTAATAACAATTTGTATTTTTGCGCGCGTTGCCAGGTCAAAAATAGGCAAAACAGGTAAAAGAGACCAATGCAGGCAAACCCGATCGGTTGTTTTAAATTAACCAGTTGAACTAAGATATAGGTAATTGGCGAACCACCTTGATCCATTGCGCCAACCGAGATGCCATTACCGGCAGTAATGGTACCGGCATTGACGGCAAGCTGAGTGGTTAATGGCACCATTTGCGTGGCAATCCATAAGGTAATAGCAATAATGATTGAACCGGAAATAATAATCCTAAACAGATTGCCTTGATGAATCGCCACACCCATTGCGATAAAAAAGCCGATAGTTGCTAAGTCACCAAAAGGAAGCACTTCATTACCGGGCAGCACAATGGCAATAAAAATACTTAATGGGATAAAAATTAAGCTGGCAGAAACAACGGTTGAATGACCCAATAATAGTGCCGGATCTAAGCCGATAAGGAAGTTTTGCCCACCAAATTTTGATTGCAGATGTTTACGCGCTTGTTTAGATATTGGGGTTAAACCGTCCATAATAGGTTTAATCACTCTTGGCATTAATAGCATGACCGCTGCGGTTTGAATCGCAAGTTGTAAAGTCTGTTTCACCCCATAACCGGCTAATACGCCTAATAAAATACCCATAAATAAACCAACTGTGACGGGCTCACCAAATGCGCCAAATCTTTTTTGCATATCGACCGCATTGAAATTAATCTTTCTAATGCCGGGTATTTTTTCAATCACCGTATCGACAAATACCGCTATCGGTCCACAATAAGCCGACGTACCATGTGGCACAGCAATGCCGTCAAGCTCAAAAAAATCTTTGGTATCTTTAGCAAACCAATCCCCCAATTTATAAGCGATAATTGCATGTACAATCACGCCAGCAATACCTAGCCAGTAAGAGCCGGTTGCAATATAAACCAGCGCCCCGCTGAAGGTCATATGCCAAATGTTCCAAATATCAACATTAACAACACGGGTTAATCTTAAAAGTAACATGGCAATGTTTACTGCAATGGCAATGGGAATGGCAACTAGCGCAATTTGCGATGCCCACGTCATAGGGGCAGCACCAGGCCAACCAACATCGACAACATTCAAACTGATATCAAATCTTTCTGCCATAGCTTGAGCTGCCGGCCCAACTGAGCTGGTTAATAAGCCAACCACCAAACCAATACCGACAAAGCCAATCCCAATATGAATCCCAGCTTTTAATGCATCACCAATTTTCATTCTTAGCGAAAGTGAAAACAGAATAATCACAATGGGTAGCATTACAGACGGTCCCAAATCTAAGATGTACTGCATAATTTCAGTAAACATAGGTTCATCCTTTTAAAATAGACAATATTTTTGCTTTTAACTGCTCAATTCCAACGCCAGACACAAAAGGCATACCATGCACAATCGGAATATCGCCAAATGTTTGATCCATTTTTGCCGTCGTACAGATCAGGTCGACATCATCAATAAAGGTATTAATTTCATTAATACGACACTGCACTAAATCGAGCTCAATATTATTTTCATTACATAGCTCTTTTATCTCTTCTGCTGCTAAAGTTGACGTCGCAACAGCGCCACCACATGCAACAATAATCTTTTTTTTCATAATGCCTCCTAAACAACTTATTGATTAAATATCACTTCATTAAAACGTTCAGCCACTTCTTCTTGCGAGCGATTTAATAAAAAGTGATAAAATTCTTTATCTTGTAAATGGGTAAAAAGTGCTTTTAACAGTGATAGTTGATCAGCCGGTGAAGTCACTACCAATGAAATAATCAATGAAACATCAACGGTGCCATCGTCATCTGCACGTTGAAATGAAACCGGAGATTGGGTGCGAAGAATAAAAATCGCAGGACTGTTAGCATGCTCAGCTTCACAATGTGGAATCGCCACTGCATAGCCATCGAGCAAAATACCGGTTGGATATAATGCTTCCCGATCAAGTAAAGCTTTCAAATGGCTCTGTTTGACAATCCCTTTTTCTTGTAACTGTTGACTTAAATAAGTCAGTAAGGCTAACTCATTGTCAAATTTAAGATTGTCTTCGAAAAGAAGCTGACATTTATTCATATTTACTCTCCATTTTTTATCTTTTTGATATTACGTTTTAGGTTATTACTTTCGAAAACAAAAACAATATCGAAAGATTAAATACTTTCGAAATAAAAAACAAATAGGATTTTATATTTTTGTGATCGAAATCTATTTTTTAAAATAAAGTTAAGATCCCAAATCGGGATAAAAACCTTTACCCAAAACAAAGTATGATCCAGATCACAAAATCAACTTTTTTGAATTGCAATAACGGATTAAAATGTCAAAATGTTACCCGTAACAACATGGGGCAAATTAAGGACAAGTAATGACGAAAAATAATAAACATGTTTTTGTTTTAATGGGGGTATCGGGTAGTGGTAAATCCGCAGTTGCCAAACAAGTAGCCTATAATCTTGACGCCGCTTTTTTAGACGGTGATTTTTTACATCCGAAAGCCAATATCTTAAAAATGCGCAGCGGTACGCCGTTAAATGATCAAGACCGTATGCCATGGCTTGAACTAATCAGTAATGCCGCCTTTGCGATGAGTAATGTTAATGATGTGTCGTTAATTATCTGTTCATCCTTGAAACGACAATATCGGGACATTATTCGTGGCGAAAATGAAAATGTTCATTTTATCTATCTAAAAGGCAGTTTTGATGTGATTGCTAAGCGACTTGCTGAGCGTAAAGGGCATTATCAAAAAGCCGGCATGTTGCAATCACAATTTGATACGCTCGAAGAGCCCGATCAAGATGAGAAAGATGTTTACACAGTCAATATCGAACAATCATTAGACGGGGTGGTTAACGATACTGAACAAGTGATTTGTTCAATTTGCCAAGGTCAGTAACATATAAAAATTAATAACAAGAATAAAGATAGTCCAAGAGGTTAATGTGAATCCTACCGTTGAAGCTGTAACACAACGTATTATTGAACGATCGAAAGCTTCTCGTGAAGCTTATTTGCAAAAAATTGAGCAGGCGATGCAACATAACGTAAACAGAGCCAAATTGCCATGTAGCAATCTGGCGCATGGTTTTGCCGCCTGCTGTGCGGATGAAAAAAACGATTTAAAAAATATTTTAAAAAGTAATATTGGTATTATTAGTGCCTATAACGATATGCTCTCAGCACATAAACCCTATGAGTTTTATCCGGAGCAAATACGTAAAGCACTGCACCAAGCCGGCGCAGTTGGGCAAATGGCTGGGGGTGTGCCGGCTATGTGTGATGGGGTAACGCAAGGCGAACCGGGCATGGAACTGTCTTTAATGAGTCGAGATGTGATTGCCATGTCGGTTGCTGTCGGGCTGTCACATAACATGTTTGACGGAGCATTGTATTTAGGGATCTGCGATAAAATCGTACCAGGTTTATTGGTTGGGGCTTTAACATTTGGTCACTTACCGGCAATTTTTATTCCAGCCGGACCGATGCCGTCAGGACTATCAAATAAAGAAAAAGTTCGCATTCGTCAGCTTTATTCGGAAGGGAAAGCATCGCGTGAAGATCTGTTAGAATCTGAGTCAGCCTCTTATCATACCAGTGGCACATGTACCTTTTATGGCACAGCCAATAGTAATCAAATGGTTATTGAGTTAATGGGATTACATTTGCCGGGGGCGGCATTTGTTCATCCTCAAATGGCATTAAGAACGGAGCTGACTAACGCCGCTGCTAAACAGATAACTCGCCTTACTCACCAATCCGGTCACTATCTGCCTGTTGGTAAAATGGTTGATGAAAAAGTGATTGTTAATGGCTTAGTTGCGCTATTAGCCACCGGTGGCTCGACCAATTTAACCATGCATATTGTCGCTATGGCAAAAGCGGCTGGGATTATGATTAATTGGGATGATATCTCCGATCTATCAACGGTCGTTCCATTACTTTGCCGTATCTATCCAAACGGGCCGGCCGATATCAATTATTTTCAAGCAGCGGGCGGCACGGCATTATTAGTTAGAGAGCTATTAGCTGGCGGTTTACTCCATGAAGATGTTGAAACAGTAGTCGGCCGTGGTCTTAGCCGGTATACCAAAGAGCCAATTTTAGAAAATGGCAAACTGGTATTTCGTGAAGGACTAACGCAATCATTAGATGAATCAGTGATTGCCTCCATTAAAAAACCGTTCCACTCGCATGGTGGCTTAAAAGTGCTGTCCGGTAATCTAGGACGAGCAATTATGAAAACGTCAGCGGTTGCCGCTGAGCATCAAATTATTGAAGCACCTGCGGTTATTTTTAACAGCCAATATGATTTAGATGCGCAGTATAAAGCCGGAAAGTTAAATAAAGATTGTGTCGTTGTAGTGCGCTTTCAAGGACCCAAAGCCATTGGTATGCCGGAACTGCACAAACTGATCACCCCGCTTGGTGTACTGCAAGATCGGGGTTATAAAGTGGCACTGGTCACCGACGGTCGATTATCCGGCGCTTCCGGTAAAGTCCCAGCAGCAATCCATGTAACGCCGGAAGCTTATGACGGTGGAATGTTAAGTAAAGTGCAACCGGGCGACAAGATTCGAGTCAATGGGCTAACCGGTGAGCTTACGCTACTGGTCGATGAAGCCGAGCTTGCTAAGCGGCAACCTGATCCATTTGATTTGCGTGATTCTCATCAAGGTTATGGGCGGGAGCTATTTACTGTTCTTCGTGAAAATTTAACCTCAGCTGAACAAGGCGCTGTTAGCTTTTAAAGCAATTATTCTGCCGCATAAAGCGGCAGAGTCTTTTTTTCAAGGTTGCGACTGAACATCACTAACAGCAATAATGGTTAATCAAAATTAGCGATAATAGAATCTTAAACGTTATTTTTTAATGAAATTATCGACCAATAAGTGCACCACATCCCCCATTTTACCACTCAATGAAGCTTTGACACTGTAAAGCGCCATACCCATAACTTGTGAGGCTTTGATCTCTGGTGGCATAACTAATTCATTGGCGCTGGTTTTAACATCTAATAGCGCCGGCCCTGGATGCGATAAGAATGATTGCACCGCCGCTTCTAATAAATCAGAACGATCAACACTAATCGAGAATAAGCCCATGGCAGCGGCCACTTTAGCAAAGTCGGGATTTTTCAAATCAGTATAGTGGTCAACCAGCCCTTCGGATTTTTGTTCCAGTTCAACAAAATTAAGGGAACCATTATTTAATACAATAACTTTAATCGGTAGATTTTCTTGAATGGTGGTTAACAGATCGCCCATTAACATACTAATCCCGCCGTCGCCGGATAAGGTGATAACTTGACGATTAGGAAACGCTTTTTGTACCCCTAAAGCCTGCGGCATCGCATTGGCCATGGTGCCATGTTTCAAGCTAATCACCGTGCGCCTTTTACCATTGGTATTAAAATGTCGGCTAGCCCAAACCATTGGCGATCCGACATCAGCGCATAGTACCGCATCATCAGAAGCATATTTATCAACTAATTCAGTTAAATATTGAGGATGTATGGTCGATTTTGACGCAATCGATTTTTTATTTAATTTCGCCATCGATTTTACATATAACTCACGGCATCTTTCTAAAAATGCCGCATCGTGTTTTTCATCGATTAAAGGCGTTAAGGCCGCTAACGTTGGTTGACTGCTACCAACCACCCCAATATTTACCGGATGACGGCGACCAAGATGTGTTGCATCAATATCAACTTGAATGAGTATTGCATTATCGGGATAAAATTGTGACCAGGCAAAATCAACCCCTATCATTAAAAGTACATCACACTCTTTAATCGCTGTTGCACCTGACTCAACGCCAAACATACCTGTCATACCGACATTATACGGGTTGTTATATTCGACAAAATCTTTCGCTCTTGAGGTATGTATAATCGGCGATTTTAATTTTTCTGCCAGCCCAATAAGCTCATCATGCGCTTCATGCACACCTTGTCCGGCGAAGATCGCAACTTTATCATGTTTGTTCAACACTTCCGCAATTTGCGCAAGCTCTCTATCTGACGGGCGAATAATCGGTTTAGGGTGGTAGATCTTATGCCCGCTGTTATCTTCCACTTTTTCTAAACTAATATTATACGGAATAACTAAAACAGCCACCCCACGTTGATTAATCGCCGCTTGAATGGCCGCAGTGGTGATTTGTCTTGCTTGAGTTGGATCACTAATTTCCTGACAAAATACCGAACAATTTTTATAAACCGCCTCAAAGTCAACTTCCTGCGGAAAATCGTTATTTTGCTGGGATGTGACCAGTTGGCTGGCTAATAAAATTACCGGCACTTTGTTACGCTGAGCTTCGTAAATGCCATTGATAAAATGTAAACTCCCCGGACCACATGAACCGGCACAGGCAGTGATTTGATCGGTTAAATAAGCCTCTGCCCCCGCCGCAAAAGCACCAACCTCTTCATGCCGAACATGTACCCACTGAATATCACTTTTTTTAATCGCATTAGTAATTTGGTTTAATGTATCACCCACAATACCATAGCAATTTTTAACCCCTGCTTCAGTAAGCACATCAACGATAATTTGGGCTACTGTTTTTTTTGATGACATATTGTCTCCTAAAGATGACTTATTAATGGGATGACTCAAATTGATTAAATTATACCCAACTTTAACCAAAGCAAATAGGAGAAATGAAAAAAAGCAAAAAATGTTAAAAATGTCATTATTTTGCTAATTAAAACATCATAAACTTTATTGAGGTATATTCCCTATTACAATAAATCAAGGTATTATGTCTAAAATCCATTCGACATTATAGAGCTACTTTTCGTGGAACATTTGTCATCCGGGCAAAATTTTTTAACATCTATCACTGCATTTTTGCCTAATTATATCATCGAATATTACCCATTAATCACTGTTTGTCTTTTGCTATTTATTGCCATTTTGATGTTTTCATTTAGTAAACTGAGAATGGATATAATTGCATTATTGACTATTGCCGCTATCACAACAACTGGTGTATTAACGCCTGCCGAAGCCTTATCCGGCTTTAGTGACCCCAATATTATTTTAATTGCATTACTGTTTGTTATTGGTGAAAGCCTTGTTCGAACGGGCATATCTTTTAAAATGAGCGAATATATTTTAAAAGTATCCGGTAAAAATGATATTCGGATTATTACCTTTATTATGCTGGGCGCTGCGTTACTTGGGTCAATAATGAGCTCAACAGGCGTTGTGGCGATTTTTATTCCGGTTGCAATTAGTATTGCCAATCATACCGGCATCCATGTTAAAAAATTAATGATGCCATTATGTATTGCCGCCTTAATTAGTGGCATGATGACGCTGGTAGCGACTGCACCTAATTTGGTGGTCAATAGTGAACTGAGCCGGGCAAATTTAACGGAATTTGGCTTTTTCTCAATCACCCCTATCGGTTTAGGTGTTTTAGTCGTCGGAGTGATTTACTGTTTATTGACCCGAAATTGGTTACTCACCTCAGAACAAGTGATCCCAACTAATACCCAACCACAAAGACGAAGAATTACCGATTTAATTCGAGATTACAAATTAATTGGCCGGGCACATCGGGCGCAAATATTAGCCGGCTCGCCTTTTGTTGGTCGCACAATTGACGGACTCCATTTGCGTAGTGAGCATGGGGTCAATGTGATTGGGGTTGAGCGTTGGCGAAAATTTCAAAAGGTCTTAATTCCGGTTAACGGATCGACCGAATTTCGCGAAAACGATATTTTATTACTCGATATGTCACACTCTGAAGCCGATTACCGAACATTTTTAAACACCAATAATCTTGAGCCTAAAGTTTTACGCGGTGAATACTTTTCCGAACAGGTTAAAGAGGTCGGCATGGCTGAAGTGGCACTGTTACCTGAATCATCACTGTGCGGCAAAACCCTTAACGAAATTGATTTTAGAGGAAAATATTTTCTCACCGTTATCGGTATTTGGCGCAACCATGCACCGGTTGAAACCAACAACTTATTTCAGGAACGCTTAGAAATGAGCGACACCTTATTGGTGTGTGGTGATTGGGGATCAATTCAAAAACTGCAAACTCGTACCAGCGATTTTGTTGTATTGGATTACCCTTCTGATATTGATGATGTTGCGCCAGCCAGTTCACAAGCTTATGCGGCTTTAATCAATCTGGCGATTATGATCATATTAATGGTGACCGGCATTGTGCCAAATGTGGTTGCTGCGCTAATTGCATGTTTATTAATGGGCGCAACTCGCTGTATTGATATGGCCAATGCCTATAAATCCATACACTGGCCAACACTGATTTTAATCATCGGTATGATGCCTTTTGCCGTCGCGTTAAATAAAACCGGTGGTATATCACTTATATCAGCATGGTTAGAGATTCACCTAAAATCGTTTGGCCCTTATATGGTGCTGACATTTATCTTCTTACTGTGTTCAACAGTCGGATTATTTATCTCCAACACAGCAACCGCCATTTTAATTGCGCCTATCGCCATTGATCTGGCTATAAAATTTGGTTACTCGCCTTATCCATTTGCCATGACAGTTGCGATAGCAACATCAGCATCATTTATTACACCGGTCTCCTCGCCAATCAAAACAATGGTTGTCGCCCCTGGTGGATACAGTTTTGGCGACTTTGTTAAAGTGGGCGTACCGTTAACTTTCTTAGTCATGGCGGTCAATATTGCTTTAGTACCGGTATTCTTCCCGTTTTAGTCTCATTGGGGATTTTGCTTAAAATCCCCCTGTTTGGGAACGGCTTAAGGCACATATCATCAACGAGCGCTGAAAGTTAAACCAATCTAACCAAGCTTTGGCGCCAGTTGGCTTTTATAAAATAAAAAAATCTTGTCAAGAAGTTTCAGAAAATATATACGTTTAAGTATAAAACTATAATCTTTTTTAAAAAGAGATAAGGATGCAATCTCATACCGAAAACTAACAAAGATAAATTCCGTTCAACGGCTTGATTAAAACAAGTAAAACTTAAATTAGCTTTTTATAAAGCCAGAAATTCTTGTCAAGAAGTTTCAGAAAATGTATACGTTTAAGTAAAAAATATAATCTTTAATTTTTATAAAGCGATAGGACGAAATCTCATACCAAAACTAACAAAGATCAGTCCCGTTAAACAGCTTAATTAAAACAGATAAGACTTAAATTGGCTTTTTACAAAGTCAGAAATTCTTGTCAAGAAGTTTCAGAAAATATATACGTTTAAGTAAAAAATATAATCTTTAATTTTAAAAAAGATAAGGATGCAATCTCATACCGAAAACTAACAAAGATAAATTCCGTTCAACGGCTTGACTAAAACAAGTAAGACTTAAATTAGCTTTTTATAAAGCCAGAAATTCTTGTCAAGAAGTTTCAGAAAATGTATACGTTTAAGTATAAAACTATAATCTTTGTTAAAGAAAGATAAGGATGCAATCTCATACCAAAAACCAACAAAGATCAATCCCGTTAAACGGCTTAATTAAAACAGACAAGACTTAAATTAGCTTTTTATAAAGCCAGAAAATTCTTGCCAAGAAGTTTCAGAAAATGCATACGTTTAAGTATAAAACTATAATCTTTGTTAAAGAAAGATAAGGACGAAATCTCATACCAAAAACCAACAAAGATAAATTCCGTTAAACGGCTTAATAAAAACAGATAAGACTTAAATTAGCTTTTTATAAAGCCAGAAAATTCTTGTCAAAAAGTTTCAGAAAATGTATACGGTTAAGTATAAAACTATAATCTTTGTTAAAGAAAGATAAGGATGCAATCTCATACCAAAAACCAACAAAGATCAATCCCATTAAACAGCTTAATTAAAAGATAAGGCTTAAATTGGCTTTTTATAAAGCCAGAAATTCTTGTCAAAAAGTTTCAGAAAATGTATACGGTTAAGTATAAAACTATAATCTTTGTTAAAGAAAGATAAGGATGCAATCTCATACCAAAAACCAACAAAGATCAATCCCGTTAAACGGCTTAATTAAAACAGACAAGACTTAAATTAGCTTTTTATAAAGCCAGAAAATTCTTGTCAAGAAGTTTCAGTAAATGCATACGTTTAAGTATAAAACTATAATCTTTAATTTTTATAAAGCGATAAGGACGAAATCTCATAACGAAAACCGATAAAGAAAAATCCCGTTAAACGGCTTAATTAAAACAGATAAGATTTAAATTGGCTTTTTATAAAGCCAGAAAATCTTGTCAAGAAGTTTCAGAAAATGTATACGTTTCAGTATAAAAACGGATAATCTTTCGTTTTTTAAAATGATAGTCAGTTTATGCCATAACGGCTTATCTGGTTAATCAAGCTATTTTTTAAATTAAAGATTCTGACTTAAATTTCCAGTATAATCGCTGTAATTTTTTCGATGATGGATATGATACTTATGCCTAATGCCACTAAACCACTTAATATCATTTTTGCCGGAACACCGGAATTTGCCGCCACCCATTTAAAGGCGCTGATTGAGGCTAACTACAATGTGATAGCGGTTTTTACTCAACCTGATCGCCCGGCTGGTCGAGGAAATAAATTAACGGCAAGCCCGGTAAAACAATTAGCGATTGAACATAATCTTGCTGTTTATCAACCGGCAACACTGAAAACCGAAGAAAATCAGAAATTAATACAACAGCTTAATGCAGATATTATGATTGTTGTGGCTTATGGACTTATTTTGCCACAAGCGGTGCTTAATATGCCAAAATTAGGTTGCTTAAATGTACATGGATCTTTGTTACCAAGGTGGCGTGGCGCGGCACCTATCCAACGAGCTTGTTGGGCAGGCGATACCCAAACAGGTATTACCATTATGCAAATGGATGCCGGGCTTGATACGGGTGATATGTTGTATAAATTGGCATGCCCGATTGAAGCAACCGATACCAGCGCTTCATTATATGATAAGTTGGCAAAATTAGGTCCGCAAGGGTTGCTTGAAACCTTGACATTAATCCGTGAAGGGAAAATTCAACCCGAAAAACAAGATGAATCACAAGCCACTTATGCGCAAAAGTTATCAAAACAAGAAGCTAAACTGGATTGGAATTTATCAGCTCAACAGCTCGAACGCTGCATACGAGCGTTTAATCCATGGCCGGTCAGTTATTTTGAAGTTAACGGCGAGACGGTTAAAGTATGGCAAGCTCTAGTGATTGCCACTTCACACAACAAACCAGCTGGCACTATTTTACAAGCGGATAAAACAGGCATATGCGTCGCCACCAGTGACGGCGCATTAAATATGACACTGTTACAGCCAGCCGGTAAAAAACCAATGGCTGCTCAAGATCTGCTAAACTCTCGCAAAGCGTGGTTTACTGTTGGCGAAAAGCTCAACTAAACGTCACTTATCAATATGGCAATTACAGGATGATATATCCTGTAATTGTTATCGTTTTTTCGCTAATAATGTTGCAAATCGCAATTTAATACGGTTTCCATCAATATCGGTTTTATGCAATTGCCCGACATCTTCGTTATACTTCAATATTTCCCAATCTTGATAATATTGCCGTAATTGGTCTTCTTTAAAGGTAAAAGAAAATCCTACAGGGCAAGGATAATCAGCCGTAGACATAGCGCTAACAATTAAATTATAGCCGCCCGATTTGGTGATTTTTTGCATATTTTCAATAATCGCCGGAATGCTATCCGGTTGTAAAAACATCATAACAACCGTTGAAACGATAAAATCATATTCACCTTGTAAATTGGCTTGATTGATATCATAAACCATTGCTTTAATGTGTTTCAGGTCATCTTGACTGATAATCTGTTGTAAGTTATCAATGCTCAACTCTGATTTATCAACCGCTGTCACATCAAATCCAAGTAACTGCAAATAAAGTGAATTGCGACCGGCGCCACATCCTAAGTCTAAAGCCTTACCAGCCGGAATGATTTTTGTTGCAGCGATGACCTCAGAATGGGTTTTGGTCATTTGATATTTTTTTTGCGTGTAATCTTCGGGTAAACAGTAAAATGCCAATTGGCATTGTAAATCATCGGATACTTTCGCAATGCGGTGCCACTGCTGGGGTGAAATAAACGGTGGTTGCTGTTGAACACTAAAATAGTGGGTTGAGATAATCTCACCTTGTTCAGTTAGCATTTCAAATTCGATACTGCCTTTTATAATCTGTAATTTCGCCCACGTACCAACTTGAGTATTATGCTTTTGACGAAAAAGCTCGGGTAATGTATCGGCATTCCAGATAGGTAATGTTTTATAACAAATTAAATTATTCAAAGTGATACCGCCTATAGAAAATTAATAGTTGACTATTATAGTCGGATATTTATTAATTAAACAATAAATTGTTTGAATCAATAAATTAAAAACCCATTAACGAAAAATAAATTTATAGTAGCGAAGTTGGCTTTATCAACATATAATCGTTACTTATCCTAGACGATACAAGTGAAAACATTAGAGGAATAATTTATGGGATTTTTAACAGGTAAACGCATACTCGTTACCGGCGTTGCAAGTAATCGTTCTATTGCTTATGGTATTGCACAAGCTATGCATCGTGAAGGTGCAGAATTAGCCTTTACTTATCAAAGTGATAAATTAAAAAGCCGTGTAGAAGAGTTTGCTGCTGATTTTGGTTCAAAAATCGTTTTACCTTGTGATGTTGCGCATGATGAAAGCATTACAAATTTATTTACCGAACTGGCAAAAACTTGGGATAAGTTTGATGGTTTTGTGCATGCAATTGCTTTTGCGCCGGGCGATCAGTTAGACGGTGACTATGTTAATGCTGTAACACGTGAAGGATTTGCTATCGCTCACGATATCAGCTCTTATAGTTTTGTTGCAATGGCTAAAGCATGCCGTTCAATGTTGAATCCTGGTTCAGCGTTAGTTACTCTTTCATATCTTGGTGCTGAACGAGCGATTCCTAATTATAATGTAATGGGTCTTGCTAAAGCATCTTTAGAAGCAAATGTACGTTATATGGCAAACGCTATGGGTCCAGAAGGAGTTCGTGTCAATGCTATCTCTGCCGGCCCAATTCGTACCCTTGCTGCATCAGGTATTAAAGATTTCAAAAAAATGCTATCTCATTGTGAATCAGTTACGCCAATTCGTCGAACTGTTACAATTGAAGATGTTGGTAATTCAGCGGCATTTTTATGTTCAAACTTAGCATCCGGCATTACAGGTGAAGTTGTGCATGTTGACGGTGGATTTAGCATCGCCGCAATGAACGAGTTAGAACTTAAATAATAGGCATTATTAAAAAAATAAAAAAAGGCATCAATAATTATCTTGATGCCTTTTTTTGTTGGTCTATTTTCTGATTTTTATTCAGAATAATAGTTGTTATCATCAAACAAAATTTAATCAAAAAACTAATTGAGTGGTTACACGCTATCATCTGGTTACTTAGGTAAATTCATAACTTATCATTTATCAGCCTAAATATTTTAATTAATCGGTTTTATATAAAAAAATTATGAATACTTATCCTTTATTTTCCGTTAAAATCTATAGCTGTTTGCTCAATACAAGTTTGTTGGAGAAAAAATGAAAATAGCAAAAAATACAGTAGTCAGTTTAGCTTACCAAGTTCGCACTAAAGACGGTGTTTTAGTCGATGAAGCAACCGCTGTTGCCCCACTAGAATATCTTCATGGCGTAGGCAATTTATTACCGGATTTTGAAAAAGCGTTAGAAGGACATCAAGTGGGTGATAAATTCGATGTTGAGCTTATCAACGCTTACGGTGATTTTAATGATGCATTGGTGCAAAATGTTCCCCGTGATGTCTTTGTCGGTGTTGATGAGCTTGAAGTTGGCATGCGCTTTTTTGCCGATACCGATCATGGCTCTATTCCGGTTGAAATTACTGCAATTGATGGCGATACCGTTACCATTGACGGTAATCACATGTTAGCCGGTCAAGATTTAAAATTTAATGTGGAAGTGTTAGCCATTCGTGAAGCAACAGAAGAAGAGATCGCCCATGGTCACATTCATGGTGCTCACGGTCACGAACATGATCATCATGGTGGTTGTGGTTGTGGCGGTCACGATCATGATGATGAAGAGAGTGACGGCTGTGACGGTCACGGCGGGTGTGGTTGTCACTAATTTATCTTAATGAAAGTTTATTTTAAAGCGCCTGTTGGCGCTTTTTCTATTTTCAAGAAACGACTCAGAAGAACAATTCAGCAGAACGACTCAGAAAAACGATTCAGAAGAATGATTCAGAAGAATGATTCAGAAGAATGATTCAGAAGAACGATTCAGAAGAATGATTCAGAAGAATGATTCAAAAGAATGATTCAAAAGAATGATTCAGAAGAACGATTCAGAAATTGACTCAGAAAAATAATTCAGAAAAACGGCTGTTAAGAGAAAAATTGTTAATCTTTTTGTGAAATAAATCGCATCCTTTTCATTCAATCTTTATTTAGCTAATTTTTTTAATAATAATTTAATTTTTCCATTGGAATAATTAGCTATGTCAGTGCCCGTTCCAACATTAATGCCTCGTGAAAAGCTATTAAAATACGGTGTTGAAATATTAAGTGATGCAGAACTACTTGCAATATTTTTACGTACCGGCACCCGTAAATTACCAGTTTTAGAGTTATCACAAAAACTGTTAAATGAATTTGGCTCGTTCTATAACCTCATGAATGCAAGCCACAAAGACTTTTGCCACAAACATGGGGTAGGTACCGCAACCTATACACAGTTACAAGCAGTTGTTGAACTATCTCATCGCTATCTTAAAGTGAAAATGACAAACGAAAATCCGCTGACTTCGCCAACATTAACGCATCACTATTTAGCAAGTCGTCTCGCAAATAAAGATCGAGAAGTTTTTATGGTGATATTTTTAGATAATCAAAATCACGTTATCACCTCAGAGGAGATGTTTACCGGTACCTATAATTGTGTTGAAGTGCATCCTCGTGAAGTGGCTAGACGAGCATTACAACACAACGCGGCGGCAATCATTTTAGCGCATAATCATCCGGCTGGTATAGCCACGCCAAGTCAAGCTGATCTTATTGTCACAAAAAAGGTAGGGCAAGCTTGTGAGTTAATTGATATTCGGGTAATCGATCATATTGTCATTGGGAAAGGTGAATACGTTTCTTTTGCACAACGAGGATGGATTTAATCGCCTTTTTTACTTACAATGTCATCAGATATTTCCCACTTATTGATGAAAAATTTTATGAATCAACAATTAGAATTGCTCGAAACGAAAGTTGCCTTTCAAGAGATCACCATTGAAGAACTTAATCAAATGGTTACCCATCTTCAAGCTGATATAAGTAAGTTAAAAGAGCAATTAACGTTATTATCACAAAAACTACAAGCCGCACAGACATCAAATATTGCCAGTCTGTCAGAAGAGACTAAACCACCCCATTACTAAATGACCTTCATATCAACCAATAGGCTTTCTGACTCAATAGCATTTATCTCATCGTGAAATGAGTTCAATTTAAGGTTTAGATGTATCTGAGCGCTGTTCTACATCGTATAAGCTTGAACGACGGGTGCGGATAAAGACATATCCACGATAAATTAGCAATGAAATGAGAATAAGCAAGCAACCTATCCACTTAGTCCAAGACATTGGCTCATCATAAATGATAATCCCTGCAATGGTGGTAAAATAGGTTCTAAAATCATAATAATTGCGGCATTACCCACCGGTACATATTTTTGCCCTAAAAGCTGTAACGCCCAACGTAGAATAGTGGCAACAAATATACTACCGATGATCCAGCCAACAGTTATATAACTGACGGTAGTCGGCCAAGTTTCAAACAAGATAGAAAGTATCAGACAGCAAAAACCGGTACAAAATAGTTGAATGGTAATGAGTGGCAAAATAGCAATTTTTTGTACAAAACGGCTGTTAAAAATAAAAAATATTGCTTGAGCAAAGGCCGAGGTAAAAAACCACAGTTGATTGATATTCGTCTGCCACCCATTGGATAGACTCAGAAAAGCTAGCCCAATCACAGCAACAGGTAACGAAATCCAAAAGATAGATAAAGGTTTTTCTTTAAAGAACAACCAACCGACAATAGGCGCCATTAATACTGACAAGCTCATAATAAAAGAGCCTTCACCAAGTTGTCCGCCAAGGCTTATTGCTAAAATCCAAAATATAGTATTAGTCGCTTGTAAAACGCCGGCAAATACTGCTTTGGGAATATTGGTAAACGCAATACCTTGATGCGTGTAGAAACATACGGGGATTAAAAGAATGGAAGCGGATAAAAAGCGGATAGCCATAAATGCCAGTGGTGGCATTGCTAATATAGCTTGTTTAGAGCATACCCAACCAAATGCCGCTAACATGGTTACCAGAACTAAAATCCATTCACCATTGCGTTTGAGATCTATCATACAAATATCATGTTTATCATGCAGAGTTGTAATGTTAAATCGATTATTTGGTTGAGTAAATATTTTTGGGTAAAGTTATGTGAATTATAAGTAATTTAGTTAAGAACAAAATTAATTATATTAAAAGGATAAGTATTAATAGCTTCAATTACCATTGTGGATATAACATCCGATAAAAAACCGGCAATTAAGCCGGTTTTATTGCACAACAGTTAAATATCTTATTCAGCTGTAGCTTCTGCTTCAACAGCAGGGCGATCAACTAATTCGATATAAGCCATTGGGGCATTATCTCCGTCACGGAAACCACATTTTAAAATACGTACATAACCACCTGGGCGGGTAGCAAAACGTGGGCCTAAATCTGAAAATAATTTTTTCACTGTATCTTTATCACGGATACGAGCGAAAGCCAAACGGCGATTAGCTACGCTATCGCTTTTGGCTAGCGTAATTAACGGTTCAACAACACGACGCAACTCTTTTGCTTTAGGCAATGTAGTTTTGATGATTTCATGTTCAACAAGTGAACTTGTCATGTTACGAAACATTGCTTGACGATGGCTGCTATTTCGGTTCAGTTGACGACCACTTTTACGATGGCGCATAACTTTATCCTTCTTATATAAATTTTATCTTAGTCTTCAACAATACTTGCTGGTGGCCAGTTCTCAAGACGCATGCCTAAAGATAAACCACGAGATGCGAGCACATCCTTAATTTCAGTAAGTGATTTCTTACCAAGATTAGGGGTTTTAAGTAACTCAACTTCAGTACGTTGTACTAAATCACCAATATAATGAACTGCTTCTGCTTTTAAGCAATTAGCAGACCGAACAGTTAATTCCAAGTCATCTACTGGTCGTAGAAGGATTGGATCAAATTCCGGTTTATCTTCTTTCACTTCAGGTTGACGTACATCGCGTAAATCAACGAAAGCTTCAAGTTGTTCAGCCAAAATAGTTGATGCGCGACGAATAGATTCTTCTGGGTCGATAGTACCATTGGTTTCCATATCGATAACCAGTTTATCTAAATCGGTACGTTGTTCCACACGAGCGGCATCAACAGAATACGCAATGCGCTCGACAGGACTATAACATGCATCGACTAATAAACGACCGATTGGTCGCTCTTCATCTTCTGACTTAACGCGAGCAGAAGCAGGGACATAACCACGTCCTCGTTGCACACGAATACGCATACTAATTGAAGCATTTGCATCAGTTAGATGACAAATTACTAAATCAGGATTAACAATTTCAACATCACCGTCATGAGTGATATCCGATGCAGTTACTGCACCAATACCTGATTTATTTAAGGTTAGCATTACATCATCTTTATTATGTACACGCACTGCTAATTTTTTCAAATTAAGCAGAATATCAAGTACATCTTCTTGAACGCCTTCTTTAGTACTGTACTCATGCAGAACACCGTCAATTTCAACTTCGGTCACTGCATATCCAGGCATTGATGATAATAAAATGCGGCGTAGTGCATTACCTAAAGTATGGCCAAAACCACGTTCAAGCGGCTCTAAAGTCACTTTGGCGTGAGTTTGACTGTATTGAACAACATCAACTAGGTGAGGTTTTAAAAACTCTGTTACAGAACCCTGCATTATGTCCTCTCTTAAGTGCTAAACTTTACTTAGAGTAAAGTTCGACGATCAAATGTTCGTTGATGTCAGCAGATAAATCTGAACGTTCTGGTAAGCGTTTGAATACGCCTTCCATTTTGCTAGCATCAACTTCTAACCATGTTGGTTTTTCACGTTGTTCAGCTAACTCTAAAGCGGCTTTAATACGTGCTTGTTTTTTAGATTTTTCACGAACACTAATCACATCTTCAGGTGAAACTTGATAAGATGCGATGTTAACAACGTGACCATTAACAAGAACAGCTTTATGACTAACTAATTGACGAGCTTCAGCACGAGTTGCACCGAATCCCATACGATAAACAACGTTATCTAAGCGACGCTCTAAAAGCGCAAGTAGGTTTTCACCAGTATTGCCTTTAATGCGTGCTGCATTTTTATAGTAATTACGGAATTGACGTTCTAAAATTCCATAAATACGTCTAACTTTTTGTTTTTCACGTAACTGAACACCATAATCTGATAAACGCGGTTTACGCGCACCATGTTGTCCAGGAGCTTGTTCTAACTTACATTTACTGTCAACCGCTCGGACGCCAGACTTAAGGAATAAATCTGTACCTTCACGACGACTTAATTTGAGCTTTGGTCCCAAATATCTTGCCATTTTTTTTCTCCAATAATCCTAAACATTCGATGTTTAATAAAAATTAAACACGACGTTTCTTTGGTGGACGACAACCGTTATGAGGAATCGGAGTAACATCAGTAATGTTAGTGATGCGATAACCCGCAGCATTTAATGCACGAATTGTTGACTCACGACCAGGACCAGGTCCTTTTACCATAACTTCCAGATTCTTAATTCCGTAGTCTTTTACGGCTTCTGCACAACGCTCTGCGGCTACTTGAGCTGCGAACGGAGTTGACTTACGAGAGCCACGGAAACCAGAACCACCAGCGGTTGCCCAACCCAACGCATTACCTTGACGATCGGTAATAGTTACGATTGTATTGTTAAATGATGCATGAATATGAGCTATACCATCAGAAACTTGCTTTTTAACACGTTTACGTGTACGAACAGGTGTCTTTGCCATTTATTATCACCTCAATTATTTCTTGATTGGCTTACGCGGTCCCTTACGGGTACGAGCGTTAGTCTTAGTGCGTTGACCACGGACTGGAAGTCCACGACGATGACGCATGCCACGATAACAACCAAGGTCTAATAAACGCTTGATACTCATAGTTACTTCACGACGTAAATCACCTTCTACAGTGAATTTAGCGACTTCTTCACGTAACTTTTCAATCTGATCTTCAGATAGTTCTCTGATCTTAACATGTTCAGGAATACCCGCTTGAGCACAAATTGTCTTAGCGCGAGTATTACCGATACCATAAATTGCTTGTAACGCAATTACTGTATGTTGTTGATCAGGAATGTTAATGCCTGCTATACGGGCCACTATGCACTCCTTTATTGTTAATGTTCAGCAAACCCACCATACTGAAAAGCCCGTTTTCAGGATACTCAAACAGCGGGTTTACAAATAAATTTAGGCTGGCTATTCTAGCCAGCTTTACTATACTTTGGCAAGTAAAATATGCAAAAGTTCAACTTTACAGCTAAATAAATTAACCTTGACGTTGTTTATGTTTACCTTCAACGCAAATAACACGAACAATGCCATTACGTTTGATGATTTTACAATTTCTGCATAATTTCTTGACTGAAGCACGAACTTTCATGTTTTTCTCCGTAACTTCTGGCTAACTTATCGGCCGTAGCCTTTAAGATTCGCTTTCTTTAACACTGACTCATAACGATTTGGCATCATTAAAGTCTGTACTTGTGCCATAAAATCCATGATTACAACAACCACAATTAATAAAGATGTTCCACCGAATTGGACAGGAACTTTCATCGCACTTGTCATAAACATTGGTACCAAACATACAAAAGTAATGTAGATAGCGCCAATTAGCGTTAAACGTGTCATTACTTTGTCAATATACTTAGATGTTTGTTCACCCGGACGGATACCTGGAATGAATGCACCTGATTTTTTTAATTGATCTGCTGTCTCTCTCGGATTGAAAACCAATGCCGTATAGAAGAAACAGAAGAAGATAATCGCTACCGCAAAAAAGATAATGTATAACGGTTGATCATGGGAAAAATATTGTCCAATAAGAACAAAAATATATCGCCATCCTTCACCATTTCCTTGGAACCAAGAAGCCATCATAGATGGTAACATTACAATTGTTGAAGCAAATATTGCAGGAATAACCCCTGCCATATTAATTTTTAATGGTAAATGTGTACTTTGTGCGGCATACACACGGCGACCTTGTTGACGTTGCGCATAGTTAACAACGATACGTCGTTGACCACGTTCGACAAAGACAACAAAATAAGTCACACCAACCACTAACGCTGCGACCACTAATAATAAAATCGGATGCAATGAACCAGAACGAGCTTGTTCAATTGTTTCATATATTGCATGAGGAAGACCTGCCACAATACCAGCAAAGATAATGATAGAGATACCATTACCTACACCTCGTTCTGTGATCTGCTCACCTAACCACATAAGAAACATAGTGCCAGTAACTAAGCTAACCGATGCAATAAAATAGAAAGAAAATCCTGGGTTGATCACCACGTGACCATAACCTGGAATATTCGGTAAACCAGTCGCAATACCAACTGCCTGTACAATCGCTAAAGCTAATGTGCCATAACGTGTATACTGACTAATTTTTTTACGACCTGATTCACCTTCTTTCTTCAATTCTGCTAGTTTAGGGCTAATTGCTGTTAATAACTGCACAATAATTGATGCAGAAATATAAGGCATTATCCCTAAAGCAAAGATTGAAGCACGGCTTAAAGCACCACCAGAGAACATATTGAACATACCCACAATACCATTAGTTGATGCTTGTGTCAGTAAGTCCGATAACGCTTTAGTATCAATACCAGGAACGGGAATGTAAGAACCAAGACGAAAAACAATAAGCGCTAAAAGCACAAATATTAAACGTCTTTTAAGCTCACCACTACCACCTCGTGTACTTTGAAAATCTAATCCTGGTTGCTTTGCCATCTTTCTAATTATTCCTCAATTTTTCCGCCAGCAGCTTCAATTGCAGCTTTAGCACCTTTAGTTACTCGAATTCCACGAACTGTTACTGGTTTAGTTACTTCACCAGATAACATGATTTTAGCGTATTCGATTTGTGAATTGATCACATTTGCAACTTTTAAGCTATTTAGGTCAACAATATCACCTTCGACTTTCATTAAATCTGAAAGACGAACTTGAGCTGTAACTAGAGCTTTACGTGAGGTAAAACCAAATTTTGGTAAACGACGATATAAAGGCATTTGACCACCTTCAAAGCCACGACGAACGCCGCCACCTGAACGAGATTTTTGACCTTTAACACCACGAGTACCAGTTTTACCTAGTCCAGAACCGATTCCTCGACCTAGACGTTTCGGTGCATGCTTTGAACCTTCAGCAGGAGATAAAGTATTTAAACGCATTACTATTACTCCTCAACTTTAACCATGTAATAAACTTGGTTTACCATACCGCGAATAGCAGGAGTGTCCTCACGCTCAACAGTATGACCAATACGACGTAATCCTAGACCTACTAACGTTGCTTTATGCTTCGGAAGGCGACCAATTGAACTACGAGTTTGTGTAATTTTAATTGTTTTTGCCATGGCTAATTACCCCAAAATTTCTTCGACGGTTTTACCACGCTTAGCAGCAACCATTTCAGGTGATTTCATATTTTCTAAGCCATCGATTGTTGCACGAACCACATTAATTGGGTTAGTAGAACCATATGCTTTAGCTAGAACGTTACGAACTCCGGCAACTTCTAATACTGCACGCATCGCACCACCAGCGATAATACCGGTACCTTCTGATGCTGGTTGCATATAAACACGAGAACCTGTGTGAGCACCTTTAACCGGATGCTGTAAAGTATCGTTATTTAAAGCAACATTGATCATATTGCGACGTGCTTTTTCCATTGCTTTTTGAATTGCTGCTGGCACTTCACGTGCTTTACCATATCCAAAACCTACGCGACCGTTACCGTCACCAACAACAGTTAGTGCAGAAAAACTAAAAATACGACCACCTTTTACGGTTTTAGAAACTCGGTTAACTGCGATTAATTTTTCCTGCAGTTCACCAGCTTGTTTTTCGATGTTTGACATCTTTAACTCCTACCTTAGAACTGTAGGCCAGCTTCGCGAGCAGCATCTGCTAGCGCCTGAACTCGACCATGATATTGGAAACCCGAACGATCAAAAGAAACTTCTTTGATATCTTTCGCTAATGCACGCTCTGCGATTGCTTTACCAACTGCTGCTGCTGCATCTTTGTTTCCAGTGTATTTTAAACTTTCACTGATAGCTTTTTCTAATGTAGAAGCGGCTGCCAGTACTTCTGATCCGTTTGGTGCGATAATCTGCGCATAAATATGACGCGGAGTACGGTGAACTACTAAGCGAGTTGCAAGTAGTTCATGCATCTTACGACGCGCTTTAGTTGCACGACGGATACGAGCTGATTTCTTATCCATAGTGTTACCTTACTTTTTCTTAGCTTCTTTAGTACGCACAACTTCATCTGCGTAACGAACACCTTTACCTTTATAAGGTTCAGGACGACGATAAGCACGGATATCTGCTGCTACTTGTCCGATTAACTGTTTATCAGCACTTTTTAGTACGATTTCAGTTTGAGAAGGACACTCAGCTGTTACACCTGCAGGTAATTGATGTTCAATTGGATGTGAATATCCAAGAGATAAACCAATTGCATTACCTTTAACTTGTGCACGATAACCGACACCAACTAGCTGAAGTTTTTTTGTAAAACCTTCAGTAACACCAACTACCATTGCATTAATCAATGCGCGAGCTGTACCTGCTTGAGCCCAAGCATCAGCAAAACCTTCACGAGGTGCAAATTTAATTTGACCTTCTTCTTGATTAATTACAACAGCTTTATTAATTGTACGAGATAACTCGCCATTTTTACCTTTAATCGTAATTACCTGACCATTGAGTTTTACCTCTACGCCAGCAGGAACAACGACAGGTGCTTTTGCAACACGAGACATTTTTTTCTCCCTTACGCTACGTAGCAGATAATTTCACCACCAAGACCAGCTTGGCGTGCTGCACGATCAGTCATAACACCTTTAGAAGTAGAAATAACTGCGATACCTAGTCCAGCCATTACTTTTGGCAATTCGTCTTTACGTTTATAAATACGTAAACCTGGACGGCTAACACGTTTAATACTTTCTACTACAGCTTTACCTTGGAAATATTTTAAAGTGATTTCCAATTCTGGCTTAGTGTCACCAACAACTTTAAAGTCCCCAATATAACCTTCTTCTTTTAGCACATTGGCAATTGCCACTTTTAGCTTAGAGGAAGGCATGGTGACTGCAACTTTATTCGCAGCTTGACCGTTACGAATACGGGTCAACATATCTGCTATAGGATCTTGCATGCTCATCTATAACACTCCCCTGATTACCAACTTGCCTTTTTAAGACCTGGAATCTCACCACGCATGGCTGATTCACGGACCTTAATACGGCTTAAACCAAACTTACGAAGGACGCCATGAGGACGACCTGTTTGACGACAACGACGACGTTGACGTGATGGACTAGAATCACGAGGAAGCGTTTGCAATTTAAGCACTGCATTCCAACGATCTTCATCTGATGCATTAAGATCAGAGATAATCGCTTTTAATTCTTGACGCTTTGCAAAATATCTTTCTGCTAGCTTTACGCGTTTCTTATCGCGTTCAATCATTGATTGTTTAGCCATTATGCCCTACCTTACTTACGAAATGGGAAGTTAAAGGCAGATAATAAAGCTCGGCCTTCTTCATCAGATTGTGCAGTAGTGGTGATAGTAATATCTAAACCACGAACACGATCAACTTTATCATAATCGATTTCAGGGAAAACGATTTGTTCACGAACACCCATGCTATAGTTACCACGACCATCGAAAGATTTTGCGCTTAAACCACGAAAATCTCGAGTACGAGGAAGAGCAATATAAACTAGACGTTCAAAAAATTCCCACATACGTTCGCCACGTAAAGTGACTTTACAACCAATAGGATACCCTTGACGGATTTTAAAACCAGCAACTGATTTGCGTGCTTTTGTGACAAGTGGTTTTTGACCACTGATTGCTGCTAAATCTGCAACCGCATTATCTAATAATTTCTTATCAGTAATTGCTTCACCCACACCCATATTCAAGGTGATCTTTTCGATCCGAGGGACTTGCATGACAGATTTGTAGCCAAACTGTTCTTGCAGTTTATTTACTACCTGTGCTTTGTAGTAATCATGCAGTTTCGCCATCGTACACTCCAAATTACTTAATTGATTAATTCATTAGTAGACTTATAAAAACGGACTTTTTTACCGTCTTCAATACGAAAGCCTACGCGATCCGCTTTGCCTGTAGCCGGGTTAAAAATTGCGACGTTAGAAACATTAATTGCTGCTTCTTTCTCAACAATTCCACCTTCTTGATTTAATGCAGGTACAGGTTTTTGGTGTTTTTTCACCAAATTGATACCTTCAACAATCACTTTACCAGTAGACAAAACACTTCTTACTTTACCGCGTTTACCTTTATCTTTACCGGTTAACACGATAACTTCATCTTCTCGACGGATTTTCGCTGCCATTACCCGCTCCTTACAGTACTTCTGGTGCTAATGAAATGATCTTCATAAACTTCTCAGAACGAAGTTCACGAGTGACCGGTCCAAAAATACGCGTACCAATCGGTTGCTCACTGTTATTGTTTAAAATAACACAAGCATTGCGATCGAAACGAATGACAGATCCATCAGGACGACGAACACCTTTTCTAGTGCGCACGACAACAGCTTTAAGTACATCACCTTTTTTCACTTTACCACGTGGAATTGCTTCTTTAATGGTAACTTTGATGATATCACCTACCGCTGCATAACGACGGTGCGATCCACCGAGAACCTTGATACACATTACGCTACGTGCGCCAGAGTTATCGGCAACATCTAGCCTAGTCTGTTCTTGGATCATTTTAATGCTCCGTATAAATAAATTATTGTCTAATCTACCTTCATCCACCTCAACTACCATGGATAAGAATAGACAACCAAAAACCCACATATGTGAGGGCGCATAGTATAACACCACTCAAATAAAATGGATAGCATAAAATAAACGGCTGTTGGGCCGTTTATTATATTATGTACAGTTTTTAATCAATAAAGATTATTTAACTGCTTTTTCAACGATTCGAACAAGAGTCCAAGATTTGGTTTTTGATAATGGACGACACTCTTTAATTTCAACAGTATCACCAATACCACACTCGTTGTTTTCATCATGTACATGCAATTTAGTCGTACGTTTAATGAACTTACCATATAACGGATGCTTCACTTTACGTTCAATAGCTACAGTAATAGATTTATCCATTTTGTCGCTAATAACACGACCTTGCTGAGTACGAATTTTTACTTCAGTAGTCATATTACGCACCCGCCTTCTCAGTTAATAATGTTTTAACACGTGCAATATTACGACGCACTTGTTTTAACATATGAGTCTGTGTTAACTGACCCCCAGCTAATTGCATACGTAAGTTAAATTGCTCACGTAATAAATTAAGAAGTTCAGTATTTAACTCTTCAACGCTTTTTTCGCGTAGCTCTTTTGCTTTCATTTACATCACCGTCTTAATCACAAAGGTGGTTTTAATTGGCAGTTTTGCAGCTGCCAACGCAAATGCTTCACGAGCAACTTCTTCCGGTACTCCGTCCATTTCATAAAGGACTTTACCTGGTTGAATCTGTGCAACCCAGTATTCAACGTTACCCTTACCTTTACCCATACGCACTTCAAGTGGTTTTTCAGTAATTGGTTTATCAGGGAAAACTCGAATCCAGATTTTACCTTGACGCTTAACTGCACGAGTCATTGCACGACGTGCTGCTTCGATCTGGCGCGCAGTCAAACGACCACGACCCACAGCCTTAAGACCGAATGTACCGAAACTAACGTCAGTACTTACAGCAAGACCACGATTGCGGCCCTTGTGCACTTTACGGAATTTTGTACGCTTTGGTTGTAACATCAGCGACGCTCCTTATTGTTTTCGGCCTTTGCGCTGCTTTTTCGGTTGAGCAGCAGGTTGTTTTTCTGCTTGTTCAACGGCAGCCATACCACCAAGGATCTCACCTTTGAAGATCCACACTTTAACACCAATAATACCATAGGTAGTTAATGCTTCAGATGTACCATAGTCGATATCAGCACGTAGAGTATGTAGAGGTACACGACCTTCACGATACCATTCACTACGAGCGATTTCAGCGCCGCCTAAACGACCACTTACTTCAACTTTGATACCTTTAGCACCCGCTTTCATTGCGTTTTGTACCGCACGTTTCATAGCACGACGGAACATAACACGGCGTTCTAACTGAGAGGTAATACTGTCAGCAACTAATTTTGCATCAAGTTCAGGTTTACGAACTTCAGCAATATTAATTTGTACTGCAACATCACGTTTCTCTCTTTTGTCTTTGTATTTATTGACAATAGAAGCTACGGCATTACGTAATTTTTCAACGTCCTCGCCTTTTTTACCAATCACAATACCCGGACGAGCAGTATGGATAGTAATACGAACGTTAGTTTCTGCTGAACGGTCGATTACAATTTTAGAGATTGACGCTTGTGCTAATTCTTTGTTTAAGAATTCTCGCACTCTAAAATCACTTTCTAAATTATCAGCGAATGTCTTTGTACCCGAATACCATGTAGATGTCCAAGGCTTGACAATGCCTAATCGGATACCATTTGGATTTACTTTTTGACCCATTGCTATTCTCCAGCCTAGCGATCTGAGACGATCACGGTGATGTGACTCGTACGCTTCAAAATACGATCTGCACGACCTTTTGCACGAGGCATAATACGCTTCATGGTTGGGCCTTCGTCTACGAAAATTTTCGCAACTTTCAGATCATCAATATCAGCACCATCGTTATGCTCTGCATTAGCAATAGCAGACTCTAATACTTTTTTAACAAGTACAGCCGCTTTTTTATTGGTGTACGTTAAAATATCTAGTGCCTGAGACACTTTCTTACCGCGAACAAGATCTGCAACTAAGCGAACTTTTTGTGCAGAAGAACGAGCGTGGCGGTACTTTGCAATTGTTTCCATCTCTTTCTCCTACTTATTTCTTCTTAGCTTTCTTATCAGCCGCGTGGCCGCGATAAGTACGAGTCGGCGCGAATTCACCCAATTTATGACCAACCATTTCGTCGGAAACATAAACTGGAACGTGCTGACGACCATTATGGACAGCGATGGTCAAACCGATCATGTTAGGAAAGATCGTTGAACGACGGGACCAAGTACGAATTGGTTTCTTGTCCCCGCTTTCCACCGCTTTCTCTACCTTCTTCAGCAAGTGTAGGTCAATAAAAGGACCCTTCTTGAGAGAACGTGGCATAGCTAATCCTCTATATTAATTATTTCTTATTGCGACGGCGAACAATATACTTATCAGTACGTTTGTTGCTACGCGTTTTCAATCCTTTGGCTTTTTGACCCCATGGAGACACAGGATGTTTACCAAAGTTACGACCTTCACCACCACCATGTGGATGGTCTACCGGGTTCATTGCTGTACCACGAACAGTAGGACGAACACCACGCCAACGCGTTGCACCCGCTTTACCTAATACGCGAAGCATATGTTCTGAGTTACCAACTTCACCAATAGTGGCGCGGCAATCAGATAATACTTTACGCATTTCACCTGAACGTAGACGTAATGTTACATATGCACCATCACGCGCAACGATTTGAACATAACTACCAGCAGAGCGAGCAAGTTGTCCGCCTTTGCCTGGTTTCATTTCAATATTATGCACGGTAGAACCGACTGGGATGTTGCGCATTGGTAAACAGTTACCTGTTTTAATCGCTGCATCAACGCCAGATTGGATCTGATCACCTGCTTTTAAGCCTTTAGGCGCTAAAATATAACGACGTTCACCGTCTTTATATAAAACCAATGCAATATTTGCACTACGGTTTGGATCATATTCCAAACGTTCAACAACTGCTGGAATACCATCTTTATTACGCTTAAAGTCTACAATACGATAATGTTGTTTATGACCACCACCGATATGACGGGTAGTGATACGACCATTATTATTGCGACCACCAGTTTTGCTTTTTGAATCAAGCAACGGTGCATAAGGTTTACCTTTATGCAACTCTGGGTTAACCACTTTAACAACGTGGCGACGACCCGGAGATGTAGGTTTACACTTAACAACTGCCATTGTTCTTACTCCTCCGAATTACTCAGCGACGCCAGCAAGGTCTAAATTCTGACCTTCTGCTAAAGTAACGTAAGCTTTTTTCCAGTCGCTACGGCGACCAATTTGTTGACCACGACGTTTTACTTTGCCTTTAACAACAAGTGTATTTACGTCATCTACTTTAACTTCAAATAGTTGTTCAACTGCGGCTTTAATCTCTCTCTTAGTAGCATCTTTAGCAACTTTCAATACTAATGTATTTGTTTTTTCCATTGAAATAGATGCTTTTTCAGAAACATGTGGTGCTCGCAGGACTTTCAGCAGACGCTCTTCACGAATCATGCTAACATCTCCTCTACTTGTTTAACGGCATCAACAGTGATAACCACTTTGTCAAATGCAATCAAACTAACTGGATCAATACCTGCCACATCACGCACATCAACTTTATGTAAGTTACGTGCTGCTAAGAAAAGATTTTCATCAACTTCAGAACAGATAATAAGAACATCATTTAAGTTCATATCATTTAATTTCTGAGTTAATAATTTAGTCTTAGGTGCTTCAACAGTAAAGTTTTCAACTACAACTAAACGCTCTTGACGCACTAATTCAGAGAAAATACTCTTTAATGCACCACGATACATTTTACGGTTAACTTTTTGGCTATGATCTTGTGGTTTTGCTGCAAATGTTACACCACCACTACGCCAAATTGGGCTCTTAATAGAACCTGAACGAGCACGACCTGTGCCTTTTTGACGCCATGGTTTTTTGCCTGAACCAGCGATTTCTGCACGAGTTTTTTGTGCGCGTGAGCCTTGACGAGCAGCAGATGCATAAGCAACAACTACTTGATGAACTAACGCTTCATTAAACTCACGTCCGAAGGTAGTTTCGGAAACAGAAAGCGCTTGCGCGTCTTTTACTACTAATTCCATCTCTATCTCCTCGACGTTAAGCCTTGATTGCCGGTTTAACAATTACGTCACTATTGATTGCGCCAGGAACAGCACCTTTAATTAATAAAAGGTTACGCTCTGCATCAACACGTACAATATCTAAGTTTTGAACGGTTACACGTTCATTACCTAGGTGACCTGCCATTTTACGACCTTTGAACACTTTACCCGGAGTTTGGTTTTGACCAATAGAGCCATGACCACGGTGTGCCAAAGAGTTACCATGTGTTGCATCTTGAGTACGGAAATTCCAACGTTTAGTTACGCCAGCAAAACCTTTACCTTTAGATGTACCAGTAACATCAACTTTTTTAACGTCTGTGAAAATATCAACGTTAATACTTTGACCTACAGTAAATTCGCCTTCTTCAAAACGGAATTCCCATAGACCACGACCAGCTTCAACGCCAGCCTTAGCGAAATGACCTGCTTCAGGTTTGTTTACACGGCTTGCTTTTTTGCTGCCAGTAGTAACCTGAATGGCTTGATAACCGTCATTCTCAAGTGTTTTAACTTGTGTAATGCGGTTGCTTTGAACTTCAACTACGGTGACAGGAATAGAAACACCCTCTTCGGTGAAGATTCGTGTCATTCCTACTTTACGACCGATTAAACCAATCATTGTTTCGACCTCTCAATCATTCAGCCTAGGATTAACCTAAACTGATCTGCACATCAACACCGGCAGCAAGATCTAGGCGCATTAAAGCATCAACTGTTTTTTCAGTTGGCTCAACGATATCAACTAGACGTTTGTGAGTACGAATCTCATATTGATCACGCGCATCTTTATTTACGTGCGGAGAAATCAATACTGTGAAACGCTCTTTGCGTGTCGGTAATGGAATAGGACCACGAACTTGCGCACCTGTGCGCTTCGCAGTTTCTACAATTTCAGCAGTTGATTGATCAATCAAACGATGATCAAACGCTTTTAACCGGATACGGATTCTTTGGTTCGACATGAGACCAGAGCTCCACTATTTAAAAGTTATAACAAAAGACTACTCCTCTTGCCCTGTTTCGATTGACAGGAGAGTGTAATCCGTTCTTTTTCGTAATTCCCAAATCGGGAATATTGTTGATATAATTCAATATTTTTATATACGATTATATCGTCATACGCATTTGTTTATCGAAAATGCAACAAACAAAGTGCGTCAATTATACGTAAATAATCAACTAATGCAAGGAGTAATTCATCAAAACTTATCGATAATTAGATATCTTTAGCAAATAAACTGGGTTGTCAAAAACTAAACACCGGCAATTTTCTAAGGCGACACTTGCGATAGCGCATCGGACGAAGATTTACGAGATGAGGTTAGCAAGATGAGATTAGATAGTTCGATAGTTAATGAGAGCGTCAATAGAATAGTTACTCGCTAAATTTTGCTCTTTTAGTGATTTATCAATCTGCTTATTTTGACTTCATACCCGTAAAGTAGGTTATCTTTTTTGGATAATACCTGATATTCAATGTCAGCCATTAACGCTAAAATAAAAGTAAGGCAAGATAGAAAATACCAGAATCACATTATCGACACAAAAACGATTGAATACACTTAATAAAGATAGCCGATATAGCGTGATAAAAGTCGCCACTATGGCGACGAATTAATGATCTTCTTTGGCGTGATTAAGACTATATCTTGGAATTTCTACTTCTAAATCTTCATCAGCAACTCGTGCCTGACAACTCAGACGGCTATGTGGCTCAACGCCCCACGCTTTATCAAGCATATCATCTTCTTGTTCATCACTCTCTTGCAGTGAATCAAATCCTTTACGGACAATACAGTGACAAGTCGAGCAAGCACACGACATTTCACAAGCATGCTCAATTTCAATATCATTGCGTAAAGCAACTTCTAATATAGATTCGCCTTCCTCTGCTTCGACGGTTTTTCCCTCCGGGCAAAGATCGGCATTAGGTAAAAAAGTAATTTTTGGCATAATAATCTCGTTAGTTAAATATCATTAACATTGTGACCGGTTAATGCATGACGGATTGATCTGTCCATACGTTTAGCCGCAAAGTTTTGCGTAACACTATCAACAATTTTAATTTGCGCTTGAATGTGATAACGATCGTCAGATTCACTGGCGAGTTGTAATTGATGTTTAGCGGCTAAAATTTGTTCCAGTTCCGCTGGGCTTAATAAATCAGCATCTTTATCTAAAGCGCTTTGTAGTGTTTCCAGCACTCTTGCTGCTTCAACTTTTTGTTCAGCAAGCATTCTAGCTTGTTTATCTTCTTGGGCATGACTAATTGAATCTTGAATCATGTTAGCAATTTCATTATCGGTTAAACCGTAAGAAGGCTTGACTTGAATGGCTGCTTCAACCCCGGTTGATTTTTCCATGGCGCTGACGCTTAATAAACCGTCAGCATCAACTTGAAACGTCACACGTATATGCGCGCCCCCAGCTGGCATTGGCGGAATCCCACGTAGCGTAAACTGCGCTAGCGAACGGCAATCGGCAACCGTTTCCCGTTCTCCTTGTAGCACATGAATCATCATCGCCGTTTGCCCATCTTTAAAAGTGGTAAACTCTTGAGCACGTGCGCAAGGTATCGTGCTATTACGAGGAATGATTTTTTCAACCAACTGCCCCATGGTTTCGATCCCTAAAGACAGTGGAATGACATCAAGCAATAACATATCAGAATCTGGCTTATTGCCAACTAAGATATCAGCTTGAATGGCAGCACCGATTGCCACCACCTGATCTGGATCGATTGAGGTTAATGGCTCAGTCCTAAAATAGTTAGCAACGAGTTGACGGACTAATGGCACACGAGTTGACCCACCAACCATCACCACTTCTGACACCTCATCGGCATCGATATTGGCATCTTTCAACGCTCGTCGACAAACGGCTAAAGTTCGCTTAACTAATGGCTCAATGAGTTGTTCAAACTGCGTTCGGGTAATGGTTAATGTTTGATTATTAATCTGACATTCCACACTCTCTTGCTGGCTTAAGGCTATCTTAGCTTCGACAGCTTGATTAAGAATTTGCTGGTTTAAGCGATGATCATCAGCAGAATCTATACCTAACTGCGTTTTGATGTCATTCGCCACTAACCGATCAAAATCATCCCCGCCGAGGGCTGAATCGCCACCGGTAGCCAGTACTTCAAACACCCCTTTATGTAGTCGAAGAATAGAGATATCAAACGTACCGCCACCTAAATCATAAACCGCAATTACGCCTTCTTTGCCCGAATCCAAACCATAAGCAATGGCAGCGGCAGTTGGCTCATTTAACAGACGAAGAACATGCAAACCGGCTAATTTAGCCGCATCTTTGGTTGCTTGTCGTTGGGCATCATCAAAGTAGGCTGGAACGGTAATGACCGCACCGTCTATTTCACCTTGTAAGCTCTGCTTAGCTCGCTCAGCCAGCGCAACTAAAATTTCTGCTGATACTTGAATTGGATTGACTTTAATATTGGGTAAATTTAATAAAGGCACGCCATTTTCAGTAAATGAAAAGGAATAGGGAAAATGCGAGACATCAATATCAGCTTCGCTTCGCCCCATTAGCCGTTTTACTGAACTGACGGTATTTTGCGGATCACTGGTCGCACTAGTTTTGGCATTTTTACCGACAGTAATAATCATATTATCATCATGATCAAGGCCATAATGAACAACCGAAGGGAGTAATACCTCACCCTCTAGATCGGGCAGTACTTCTGATTTGCCACTACGCACCGTTGCCACTAATGAATTTGTTGTACCAAGATCGATGCCGACCGCAAGGCGGCGCTGATGAGGTTCTGGGGTTTGTCCCGGTTCACTGATCTGTAATAAAACCATTTAATCTATCTCTAATTGATGTGTGACTTATCTTAAATTATAAAGGAAATTGTTTTTCTTGTAACTTTTCGATGTGTTCAATCAATCTAGCTAGATAACGGATTTTATAGATTTGATTCAGTGCTAATTGCCAATCTTGCTTTGCTATATGTTGCAATAGTTGCTGGTAGACCGCTCGCTTTCGCTCTGATATTTGCGCATCAAAATCATCCAAAAGGGCAAAGTTCGCCTGCTGTTCGATCTCATCAAGCTGTTCACGCAAGGTGAATTGTTCCATTAAAAAGTCAGCATCATGAATAATATTTTGCTCTGTTTCCACATCGAATCCTTGTAAAGACAGCAGATATTGCGCCGCTTTAATTGGATCTTTAAGGGTTTGATAAGCATCATTAATCATTGCCGACTTTTGAATAATTGCCACTTTTTCGCTATCAGTTGCATTAGCAAAATTATCCGGATGATACTGTCTTTGTAGCTGCTGATAGTGCGCAGTTAAATGCGCCATATCGACAGGTAAACTTATCGGCAATTGAAACAGCTCAAAATAGTTATCCACAATCATCGCTCCAATTAAACATTAAAGCTTTCGCCACAACCACATTCGTTATGCGCATTAGGATTATTAAATTTAAAGCCTTCGTTTAAGCCTTCTTTGACAAAATCAAGTTCGGTGCCGTCAATGTAAACTAAACTTTTTTTATCGACGATGACTTTTACATCTTTATCTTCAAAAACGCTATCATCATCATTAATTGTATCGGCAAACTCTAAAACATAAGCCATACCCGAACAACCTGATGTTTTAATGCCAAGTCTGAGCCCAACGCCTTTTCCACGATTAGCTAAAAACGCTTGAACTCGATTGGCTGCGCTAGTAGTTAATGTAATAGCCATTAACGTTGTCCTTTTTTAGTTTTATAGTCATCAATTGCTGCTTTAATTGCATCTTCGGCTAAAATTGAACAGTGAATTTTAACCGGGGGCAATGCCAGCTCTTTGGCAATATCGGTATTTTTAATCGCTTGCGCTTCATCGAGCGATTTACCTTTGATCCATTCGGTCACTAAAGAGCTCGAAGCAATCGCACTACCACAACCATAGGTTTTAAATTTAGCATCTTCAATAATGCCTTCATCGTTAACTTTGATTTGTAATCGCATTACATCACCACATGCTGGCGCACCGACCATACCACTACCAACATTAGGATCATTTTGATCGAATGAACCCACATTACGAGGGTTTTCATAATGATCAACGACTTTTTCGCTATATGCCATAATTTACTCCTAATTTTAATGGGCTGACCATTTGATTGTCGTTAAATCAACACCATCTTTAAACATTTCCCAAAGTGGGGAAAGATCCCTTAACTTATCGATAGAGTCTTTAATCAATTTAATGACATAATCAACTTCTTCTTCTGTACTAAATCGTCCTAATGAAAAACGAATCGAGCTATGGGCAAGCTCATCATTAAGTCCTAATGCACGCAGTACATAAGAAGGCTCTAAGCTTGCCGATGTACAGGCAGAGCCGGAAGACACTGCTAAATCTTTTAATGCCATCATTAATGATTCGCCCTCAATATAAGCAAAGCTAACATTTAAGATATTTGGTGCGCTGTGCTCTAAAGAGCCATTTAAGTACACTTCTTCAATATCTTTTAAACCATTCCATAACCGATTTTTTAGGGCTAATAATCGTGGCATTTCAGTTGCCATTTCCTCTTTGGCAATACGGTAGGCTTCGCCCATGCCAACAATTTGATGTACAGGTAATGTACCCGAACGCATACCACGCTCATGTCCACCACCGTGCATTTGTGCTTCAATGCGTACCCGTGGTTTACGTCGTACATAAAGCCCACCGATGCCTTTTGGTCCATAGATTTTATGACCGGAAAATGACATTAAATCGACTTTTAATTTCGATACATCAATCGGTAATTTACCCACAGCTTGAGTGGCATCAACATGAAAAACAATGCCTCTTTCACGGCACATTTCACCGATTTTTTCGATATCTTGTATCACGCCGGTTTCATTATTGACATGCATAACCGAGACAACTGTCGTATCGCTACGCATCGCCTGTGCAAGCTTATTAAGATCAAGTATGCCGTCAGATTCCGGGGCTAAATAAGTCACTTCATACCCTTCTCGCTCAAGTTGACGGCAAGTATCAAGTACGGCTTTATGTTCAGTTTTACAAGTTATGATGTGTTTACCTTTGGCTTTATTAAAATGCGCTGCGCCTTTGATAGCCAGATTATCAGCCTCAGTTGCCCCAGAGGTAAAAACAATTTCCCGTGAATCAGCGCCAATAAGATCGGCAATTTGGTTACGGGCAATATCAACCGCTTCTTCGGCTTGCCAACCAAATTTATGTGAACGAGATGCCGGATTACCAAAAATACCATCTAAGGTTAAATATTGCATCATTTTGTCAGCAACTCTAGGATCAACAGGCGTTGTTGCTGCGTAATCCATATAAATAGGTAATTTCATTAACTGCTCCCAAAAAACAAATTCTGTATATCTGTATAATAGTTCTTAACTAATTGTGACGTGTTGGATATGACTTTGTCGATTCGCTACTGCTTTAACTTCTTTATTGTTGACTAATTCACTTAGCGTGATACTGGTTAAAAACTCTTCAATGCGCTCGCTTAAGTCATTCCATAAAGAGTGGGTTAAACATCTTACACCGCCTTGACACCCATCTTGACCATGACATTTTGTTGCATGAACGGTTTCATTTACGGCTTTCACAATTGAGCTTATGGCGATTTGATCCATGCTACGGCTGAGAACGTAACCGCCACCAGGACCACGAACACTGGTTACTAAGCCATTTTTACGTAAACGAGAAAATAGTTGTTCAAGATAAGATAGTGATATTTCCTGACGTTCTGAAATATCAGCGAGTGATACAGGGCCTGATTGTGAATGCAATGCCACATCTAACATTGCGGTTACCGCATATCGCCCTTTTGATGTCAATTTCATTAATCATTCCCCTGTGTGTAATGTGAATATTTTATATTTCCTTTAATTTTAGTCAAGTATTTAGTTGACTATTTTAGTGGGAATTAATCTATCGCTTCTTTCATCGACGATTGATAACAAAATATGCTAATCTAGCACTCCAATTTGATGCAGGGGTTAGAAAATGAGTTTTGTATTTCGATGTTTCTTGATCGTTAGTTTATTAGTGACAAATAATGTATGGGCAAATAATACTCAAATCACGTTAAGAGAAAGCTTCAAAAAATGGCAAAATACCTATCAAACACTGAGTTATGATGAACAATTCAAACTGCTCAATACACTAACAGACTATCCATTATACCCTTATGCAGCCGCACAGTTTTTTCAACTTAATCGTAAAACGGTTAGCCCTGATTTAGTCAGTAATTTTGTCCGTCAATATCCAAACTTTCCATTAACATCTTCGCTCACTCAAACATATCTAACCGAATTAACCAATCGAAAAGATTGGTCAGCGATTATCTCGTTTCCCAAAGATGATTCAACTTCGTCCTTTTGCCGAAATCAATATGCATTATTACAACTAAACAATAAACAAGACGTCCTCGATTCGGTCGAATCATTATGGAAGATAGGCAAAGAGCTTCCTTCCGCCTGCGATCCGCTACTTGATGTCTGGTCTAAAAGTGGAAAACGCACCGCAAATATGATTTTATTACGTGTCGAACTTGCGTTTGAAGCAAACAACCTTAAGTTGGCACGTTATTTAGCCAACCAATTAGATGCAACTTATCAAACCACGAAAACGCATTTATTAGCCCTATTAGAAAATCCTCGAAAAATAGAAGACTTTTCTAAAAATATTGGCGCCAGTCCGTTTACTAAAAAAATTGTTATGGCAACTTTTCCACGGTTAGCTAAAGCCGATATGAATGTAGCGGCAACTTTATTGCCACAATTAATTGAAAAGCAAAAACTGTCTCAAACCGAGCAAAACCTGCTACGAAAAAGTCTGGCTAATAGTTATTTCAGTGATCTTGCAACCGATGAACAAATAAAATGGCGAGATGATTATATTGCCCAAAGTCATGATACTACCTTAGTTGAAAAACGCATTCGTAAGGCAATCGATGACAACAACTATAAAGATTTAGCCTATTGGTTAACACAACTTACGCCTGAAGATCAATTAAAAGAGGACTGGCAATATTGGCAAGCGCGTGTGCTATTAGATAAGAAAGAGACCAAACAAGCCCATGAAATTTTAGAAAAATTGAAGACTAATCGTGGTTTTTACGGCATGATAAGTGCTCAAACGCTCAAAAAACCTTATATTGTTAATAATCAATCGAAAACCCCGTCATCTGCTCAAATCAATACACTTAACAGCAAATACGACAATCAACTTGCGGTAAAAAGAATAAAAGAGTTAAGATTATTAGGTATGATGTCCGAGTCGGTTGCCGAATGGCGTGCGGTCTTAAAAAATGAGACTCAAGCGAAAGCCTATTTAGATCTAGCCATATATGCTCATCAGAAAGGTTGGGGCGATTTAAGTATTTTAGCCACAATTTCCGGTAAACTATGGGATAATTGGACTGAACGCTTACCGATAATGTACTTAGGGCTGTATAAAGATGCCTTAAAAGATAAAACCATTCCGTTATCTTATGCTTTAGCGATCACTCGTCAGGAAAGCGCTTTTAACACAGCAATTCAATCGCCTGCCGGGGCGAGTGGTTTAATGCAGTTGATGCCAGCCACTGCTAAGGAGACTGCGGCAAAAGTTAGTTCAGTGACTTATTACTCGCAATCTCAATTATTTGAACCACAAACCAACGTTTTATTAGGTAGTTACTTTTTAAATAAAGTATATGAGCAAAATGACAGAAATCGCATTTTAGCTTCTGCTGCTTACAATGCAGGACCTAGTCGGGTTAAAAAATGGTTAAGTAAAAGTGGCGGAAAACTCGATGCAGTCGCCTTTATCGATAGTATACCTTTTACCGAAACCCGGAATTATGTCAAAAATATATTAGTTTATGATTATATTTACCAAACAATTTTAGGTCAGAAAAAGAGTAAAATCTTAACGGAAAATGAATTTAGTAAACACTATTAATGGTGAACACAATGAAAACTAAAGAATGGAAACAGACAGTTGAAATATTATACCAAGCATTTAATGACGGTTACTCACTTGATATATTGAAATTATTAATGACTGCTGATGAGCGTGATGCGCTCATCACACGCGTTAAAATAGTTCGTTCGCTACTTGACGGCTCAATTAATCAGCGTCAATTAAAAGAACAATTAAAAATTGGCATTGCAACAGTGACCCGAGGCTCAAATAGCCTGAAAGAGGCAACACCAGAGTTTAAAACCTGGCTTGAGAATATTTTATTAAAATCAGACAGTTAAAAGCATCCGGTCACGGTTGCTCTACAGCAAAATTGGCGTTATAAATTTTGTTGGATATTTACTTCGTTCTCGGTCACAACAGGCACACAATAATCACACTCCATGCTTTTAATATCCTTTAGTGAGTGAACACTATCATCATGATGATTATGGTGAATTTCGATTATACAACTTGAACTACGTAAGCGAACTTTTAAAGCAGGCATTGCCGCTAAATGAACTTGTGAAATAAAATCACTAAAGTTTTCCGGCGCCCCGATATATTTAAAGCACAGATACAAACCACCTTCGCTAACAATTTGTTCGATATGCTCAAGATTATTATTATGTTCTAAAGCAATGGTATAAAGTAGCTCTTGCTCATTAGCATTATCTTTGCTTTTTAAAATACGACTAAAAGCATAAATTTTATCCGGTAAATTCTCTTTTTTATGAGAATAACGAGATAAATAATTATGGAAGAACTGCGCTCGTAACTTGTTCTCTTCATCTAATAATTGACTCAAATTACAGTTATTTTTGTAGCTAATTCCCCAAAATGTCTGCTTAGGCATATTAACAAATTTCGGTTCGGGTAGGGTTAATTGATCTTTGTTTAACTCAATTGCCGGCGTTAAACCAATTGGATCCCAATATTCACCGCGTCGATAACTTGCCGGTGTTTCGTTAAATTGCTTTTTAAAAGAACGGGTAAAGGTTTGTTGTGAATCAAAGCGATACTGCATTGCAATATCTAAAATAGGCTTACTGGTCATACGTAAAGAGAGCGCAGCGTAAGTAAGCCGACGGTGACGTATGTAAGTACCAAGCACTTGACCTGTTACCTCTTTAAACATACGTTGTAAATGCCATTTTGAATAACCTGATTTTTGCGCAACGTGATCAATTGATAACGGTTGCTCCAGATTTTTTTCAATCCAAACGATAAGATCTGAAATAATACTAACTTGATTCATATAACCCCATCATAAAATGAATTGACACACATCACCCGATTATGACTTAATCCCAGCAATAAGCAAGGTTTAAATCAAAATTTTTTTAACAATAAGAATGACTTCCGGCGTGATGTTCAGTAATATCTTTTACCCCAGCCAATTCGGGAAATTGAGCTAATAGCTGTTTTTCAATCCCTTCTTTTAAGGTGTAATCAACCATAGAACAACCGTTACAACCACCGCCAAATTGTAATATGGCATAATTATCTTCGGTTAACTCAACTAAACTTACATGCCCACCATGACTAGCTAGCTGAGGATTAACTTGTGCTTGAATCACATAATTCACCCGTTCAATTAACGGGGCGTCATCTGCCACTTTTTTCATTTTCGAATTTGGGGCTTTTAAGGTGAGTTGAGCGCCGAGTTCATCGGTCACATAATCAATGACGGTCTCTTCTAAAAAAGGGGCACTGAGCTCATCAATATAAACCGAAAAACCGGTTTGCTTTTCTTCAATATCGTTATCTTCAATCGTATCAGCCGGACAATATGATACACCACACTCCGCAGAAGGCGTGCCAGGATTGATAACAAATACACGAATTTGCGTTCCTTCCGGTTGATTGGCAAGCAATTTTTTAAAGTGCTGTTGTGCTGATTCAGAAATAGTGATAATTGACATAACCCCTCACTTTGGTGCAATTGTACGTTCGACTATCGTATGCACCATTTATCATAATAGTTGACTAACTTTCTTGGTTATTATAGGGCTTGTTTTCGATTTTACAAGATCGTACGACACAAACACAACACTTGAATTTTAGCTGCACCACTGTTTTTTAATTGTTGGCTAATAGCGTTAATCGTATTGCCTGTTGTAACAATATCATCAATAAGTAAAATCGATTTATTACTCACACTAGACCGGCAAGTAAAAAGCGTTTGCACATTATTTTGTCGTTGCTTAAGCGATAAATCTTTTTGATCGTGAGCAAACTGATGACGTGATAACAGAGCTGGATCAAAATAACAACTTAACCATTTTGCTATGGGTTTAGCCAATAATTGCGCTTGATTAAATCCACGATACCAGTACCGAATATGATGCAGTGGCACACAGGTAACGATGTCCGGTTTAGCCAAACCACTATTTAATCGTCTTTGATACCATGCTAACAGCATCAATCTTGCTAACGCCTGATTTAATTCAATTTGATGATAAAACTTTAAACGATGTATCAATTTTTTTAACGGATCGAAATATTCCGTTACCGCAATTAGCTCATCCCAATAAGGTGTATTATCCCGACAACGATAGCATATGGCCGTCGGTAGTGAATGGGGTAAAGCGCATTGGGGGCAGACTTTATTTAATTTAGGTAAATTTTTTAAACATTGACTACAAATACCATGCAAAGGCAAAAATAAAGGCATATTACACAAGACACAACGCATAAAAACCACCTGTCATTGTCTGTCAAAAACTTTCAGAAAATATATACGTTTTAGTATAAACCTATCTGGTTATTATGATTTTCTAAAATCGCTTTATTGGCTAGAGCCAAAACGTTTTCCCTCAGCCTAAAAATACTTGTCAAAAACTTTCAGAAAATATATACGTTTCAGTATAAAAACATCTGTTTATTATGATTTTCTAAAATTGCCTTATTGGCTAAAGCCAAAACGTTTTACCTCAACCTAAAAATGCTTGTCAAAAACTTTCAGAAAACATATACGTTTCAGTATAAACATATCTGGTTATTATGATTTTCTAAAATCGCCTTATTGGCTAAAGCCAAAACGTTTTACCTCAGCCTAAAAATGCTTGTCAAAAACTTTCAGAAAATATATACGTTTCAGTATAAAAATATCTGGTTATTATGATTTTCTAAAATCGCCTTATTGGCTAAAGCCAAAACGTTTTACCTCAGCCTAAAAATGCTTGTCAAAAACTTTCAGAAAACATATACGTTTCAGTATAAAAACATCTGTTTATTATGATTTTCTAAAATTGCCTTATTGGCTAAAGCCAAAACGTTTTACCTCAGCCTAAAAATGCTTGTCAAAAACTTTCAGAAAATATATATGTTTCAGTATAAAAATGTCTGGTTATTATGATTTTCTAAAATCGCCTTATTGGCTAAAGCCAAAACGTTTTCCCTCAACCTTAAAATGCTTGTCAAAAACTTTCAGAAAATATATACGTTTTAGTAAAAATGAGCAAACAGCGTTTTTATATCAAAAACTAAAAAACAGTTTCATCATAACGTTAAAAAATAATTTAGAGATTTCAATAAATAAAACTGGAAGATGCTATACAAAATTTTTTCTAATTTTTCTAATTTGTTATTTCAAATAATCTAATATTCGGTATAATCAGCCGACAATATTGGATTAAGGAATTAACATATGAATAAAATCAAAGTGTTATTAATATCATTGCTAATAACTTTTTTTTCTGCCTTTAGTTATGCGGATACCAAAGTTTTATTACAAACCAGCATGGGTGACATTGAAATAGAATTAGATAGCGAACATGCGCCGATTACCACTAAAAACTTTCTTGATTATGTCAACAGTGGTTTTTATGAAAATTTAACTTTTCATCGAGTCATTCCTCATTTTATGATTCAAGGCGGGGGTGCAGATGATCAATTAAAATTCAAAAATGGTAATGCACCGATAAAAAATGAAGCTGAAAACGGTTTGAAAAACGATCGTGGTACTATTGCAATGGCAAGAACTAATGCCGTTGATAGCGCAACCAGCCAATTTTTTATTAATGTTGAAAACAATGACTTTTTAAACTATCAATCGCCGGAAAAATATGGTTATGCTGTATTTGGCAAGGTCACTAAAGGCATGGATGTAGTTGATAAAATTGTTAACACCCCGACCAAACGCGTTGGTCCACATCAAAATGTCCCTGTTGATCCAATTTATATTAAAAAAGCAATTGTGATAACAGAATAGAGCTTCTTAAATTTATCTTTATTAAAAGAACTGCCTTAATATATAAGACAGTTCTTTAAACAGGTTTCAAGTTTGCCTGACTTATGAATAATGTTTATTTGATTCCTTTGTGAAGAATATCGCAACTTTTTTTAAGTTTTTGCTCACAAGCTAGTTCAAAATACTTTTTAGCTAACTCGCTATTTTTTTCAATACCATCACCTTTATAATACATAATGCCTAAATTATACATTGCTTCAGTGTTACCATTATCTATTGATTTTTTATACCAAAATAGTGCTTTGTTTTTATCGACTTTTATACCGTCACCTTTGTCATACATACGTGCTAACTCATATTGCGCAACAGTATGCTCTTCTTGCGCAACTTCATTGTACCAATATGCCGCTTTTTCTTTATTGACTTCGGCACCGTCACCTTTGTCATACATATATGCTAACTGATATTGTGCTTGAACAAGCCCTTGTTCTGCTGATTTTGTGTACCAATATAGCGCTTTTTCTTTATTGACTTTGACGCCTTCACCTTTGTCATACATACGTGCTAAATGGAATTGCGCCGTAATATCCCCTTGCTCTGTTAAACGGGTGATCGATAATAGCTTTTGTTTTTTAAAATGATCTGAATACTCTTCCTCATTACTAAACCCATTTTTTGCTGCTCTAAGGTACCAATATATCGCTTTTTCTTCATTGGCTTCAATTCCGTCACCTTTGTCATACATAAGTGCTAAAAAATATTGTGCACCACCATCCCCTTGTTCTGCAGCTTTTGTGTACCAATAGCGTGCTTTTTCTTTATTGACTTCAACTCCATCACCTTCGTCATACATAACCCCTAATTTATATTGCGCCCAAACATTTCCTTGTTCCGCTGCTTTTGTGTACCAATAAAACGCTGTTTCTTTATTAACTTCGACATCGCTACCTATTTCATACATAAAAGCTAAATCTTGTTGTGCTTGAACAAATCCTGCTTCCGCTGCTTTTGTATACCAATAGAGCGCTTTTTCTTTATTGGCTTCGATATCATCTCCTGCTCTATACATAAAAGCTAAATCATATTGCGCACTAGTAAGCCCTGCTTCCGCTGCTTTAGTATACCAATAGCGCGCTTTTTCTTTATTGACTTTGACACCGTCTCCTTCTCCATACATACATGCTAAAAAATATTGCGCATCACTATCGCCTTGTTCTGCTAAACGGGTGACCAATGATAGCTTTTGTTCTATAAAATGATCTGAATACCCTTCTTCACTACTATATCCCTGTTTTGCTGCTCTAAGGTACCAATATATCGCTTTTTCTTCATTGGCTTCGATTCCGTCTCCTTTGTCATACATAAGTGCTAAAAAATATTGTGCACCACCACCCCCTTGTTCGGCAGCTTTTGTGTACCAATAGAGCGCTTTTTGTTTATTGACTTCGACACCGTCTCCTTCGTCATACATACGTGCTAAATCATATTGTACCGTATCATTCCCTTCTTCCGCTGTTTTAATGAGCAAATTGAGCGCCGTAACATTTCCTTTTTTCGCTGCTTGAGTGTACCAATAGTGCGCTTTTTCTTGATTGGCTTCGACACCATCACCTTTGTCATACATACGTGCTAAATGATATTGCGCTTCACCAAGCCCTTTTTCCGCTGCTTTGGTGTACCAATAGAGCGCTTTTTCTTGATTGACTTCAACACCGTGACCTGCGTCATACATCAATCCTAAATGATATTGTGCCTCACTAAACCCATGTTCAGCCGCTTGACTATACCAATATAGCGCTTTTCCTTTATCAACTTCGATACCGTCACCTTGCTCATACATAAGTCCTAAATCATATTTCGCCCGACTAAACCCTTGTTCAGCTGCTTGAGTATACCAATATAACGCTTTTTCTTTATCAACTTCGATGCCGTCACCTTGGCCATACATAAATCCTAACTTATATTGTGCCTCACTAACCCCCTGTTGAGCCGATTGACTATACCAATATAACGCTTTTTCTTTATTGACTTCGACATCGTCTCCTTTGTAATACATATTGGCTATGTTATATTGCGATATAACATCCCCTTGTTTTGCAGCTTTTGTGTACCAATAGAGTGCTTTTTCTTTATCGACTTCAATGCCCTTCCCACTATCATACATATATGCTAAATCATATTGCGCTGTACGAAATCCGCCTTTCGCTGCTTTAATTAACCAATCTAGCGCTTTTTCTTTATTGCTTTTGATACCGTACCCTTCATCATAAATAACCCCAAGTTCTTTTTGCAGCTCATAAGTCCCGGAATATAATATTTGAGTGTACCAATAAAGCGCTTTTTCCTTATTGACTTCGGCACCGTCCGCTTCGTCATATATACGTGCTAAATCATATTGCGCATCACCAAGTCCTGCTTCCGCTGCTTGAATCAACCAATCTAATGCTTGTTCTTTATTGACTTCGACACCGTCTCCTGCTTCATATATACGTGCTAAATGATATTGCGCAACACGAACTCCTTTTTTCGCTGCTTGAGTATACCAATCTAGCGCTTTTTCTTTATTGACTTCGACACCGTCACCTTTGTCATACATACGTGCTAAATTATATTGCGCTTCACCAAGCCCTTGATCCATTGCTTTAGTGAACCAATATACCGCTTTTTCTTTATTGGCTTTGACACCGTCTTCTTTGTAATAAATAAGCCCTAAATAATTTTTCGCCTCATCAGACCCTTGTTCAGCTGCTTGTGTAAACCAATATATCGCTTTTTCTTTATTGACCTCGACACCCTCGCCTTTATCATACTTACGTGCTAAATCATATTGCGCCTCAACAAGTCCTTGTTTTGCTGCTTGAGTATACCAATAGAGCGATTTTTCTGGATAGATTCCGACAGGATCGCCTTGGTCATACATAAGCGCTAAGTTAATCATAGCGTCGGTATCTCCCTGCTCAGCCTCTTGTTTACAAGCAACAAAAGCTTTATCAAAATTATCTAGATCAAAATAAATAGCGCAATTATTAGCGTAAGCTGTCGTCGATAATAATGCTGTTAATACAACAAATAGTACTTTTTTCATTAGTTTTCCTTAAGTTCCTTAAAAATAATAATTTTTTTATTTTGTCTGCTGGCAAGAAAAGAACAAAAATACGTTTACTATCTATTACTTGTTAACAATGTACTTTTAAATCGCTTATCGGTATCGGGTTATAGGGTTGATAAAAGGGTTAACACACCACCCTAACTTATTGGGTCGCATCAAAGTGTCACTGTTGAGCCAATTTATAACAAAAAAGTAATTGTGTTAACAGAATAAATGACATTTTGAGGCGGTATAAAAAAAGAACTGCTTTAATATGTAAAGCAGTTCTTTTAGCAGATTTCTATTTTTGCGTGATTTATGAATAATGTTTATTACAATCCTTTATGAAGGATCTCACAACTTTCTTTAAATTTTAGCTCGCAAGCTTGTTCAAAATACTTTTTAGCTAACTCGCTATTTTTTTCAACACCATCACCTTCATAATACATAATGCCTAACTGATGTATTGCTTGAGCGTTACTATTATCTGCTGCTTTTTCATACCAATATAGTGCTTTTTCTATATTAATTTCGACACCGTCACCTTTGTCATACATACGTGCTAAATTATATTGATTTATCACAAACCATTCTTTATCTGCTTGAGCTTTAGTGTACCAATAGCGTGCTTTTTCTTTATTGACTTCGACACCATCACCTTGGTCATACATATATGCTAACTCTAATTGCGCATAATCATGCCCTTGTTTTGCTGCTTTTGTATACCAATAGAGCGCTTTTTCTTTACTGGCTTCGACACCATCACCTTTGTCATACATACGTGCTAAATGATATTGCGCATAATCAAGCCCTTTTTCCGCTGCTTGAGTGTACCAATAGAGCGCTTTATCTTTATTGACTTTGACACCATTACCTTTGGAATACATATCTGCTAAAGGATAAAGCGCTATATCAAACAGTTCTTTCTCTGCTTGAGCTTTAGTGTACCATTTGAGTGCTTTTTCTTTATTGACTTCGACACCATCACCTCGGTCATACATATATGCTAATTCTAATTGCGCCGAAATATGCCCTTTTTCAGCTGCTTTTGTGCGCCAATAGAGCACTTTTTCTTTATTGGCTTCGACACCATCTCCTAATTCATACATGCGTGATAAACCATATTGCGCCTCAACTAATCCGTGTTCCGCTGCTTTTGTGTACCAATATAACGCTTTTTCTTTATTAATTTCGGTACCGTCTCCTTTGTCATACATAGATGCTAAATCATATTGCGCCTCAACAAATCCGTCTTCCGCTGCTTTTGTGTACCAATAGAGCGAGTTTTCTGCATTGGCTTCGACACCGTCGCTTCTGTCATACATACGCTCTATAAATAGCTGATTTTTCTTATCTAGCTCTTCAGCCCCCAATTTACAAGAAATTACAACTTTATCATCTTGATAAAATAGAATATCGCACTTTTTAGCGTAAGCTGTCGTCGATAATAATGCTGTTAATACAACAAATAGTACTTTTTTCATTAGTTTTCCTTAAACTCCTAAAATATAATAATTTTTTTATTTTGCCTGCAGGCAAGAAAAGAACAAAAATACGTTTACTATCTATTACTTGTTAACAATGTACTTTTAAATCGCTTATCGGTATCGGGTTATAGGGTTGATAAAAGGGTTAACACACCACTCTAACTTTGGATCGCATCAAAGTGTCACTGTTGAGCCAATTTATATCAAAAAAGTAATTGTGTTAACAGAATAAATGACATTTTGAGGTTGTATAAAAAAAGAACTGCTTTAATATGTAAAGCAGTTCTTTTAGCAGATTTCTATTTTTGCGTGATTTATGAATAATGTTTATTCCATTTCTTTATAAAGGATATCACAACTTTCTTTAAATTTTAGATAACAAGCTTGTTCAAAATACTTACTAGCTAACTTGCTATTTTTTTCAACACCATCACCTTCATAATACATAATACCTAATCTATACATTGCATCAGTATTTTCCCAATCTGCTGCTTTTGTATACCAATAGAGCGCTTCCTCTTTATTGGCTTCGACACCATCACCTTTATCATACATACGCGCTAAATCATATTGCGCATACTCATTCCCTCGTATTGCTGCTTTTGTATACCAATAGAACGCTTTTTCTTTATTAACTTTGACGACTTTGACAGCATCTTTACCTTCGTCATATATACGTGCTAAATGATGTTGCACGCCAGCCAAATTATCTTTTACCTGTGCTTTAGCTTGAGAGTACCAATATCGTGCTTTTTCTTTATTGACTTCGATACCCTTACCCTGGTCATACATATATACTAACTCTAATTGCGGCAAAACATACCCTACTTTTGCCGCTTGAGTATACCAATTTAGCGCTTGTTCTTTATTGACTTCGACACCGTCTCCTGATTCATATATACGTGCTAAATGATATTGCGCACTATCATGCCCCTGTTCCGCTGCTTGAGTGTACCAATAGAGCGCTTTTTCTTTATTAACTTCGACTCCCTTACCTTCGCCATACAGAAGGGCTAAGTAAAACTGAGCTCTGCTATCTCCCTGCTCAGCCTCAGTGTTACAAGCAATGAAAGCTTTATCAAATTTTTCTAGAACAAAATCAATAATGCAATCATTAGCGTAAGCCGTCGTCGATAATAATGCTGTTAATACAACAAATAGTACTTTTTTCATTAGTTTTCCTTAAATTCCTAAAATATAATAATTTTTTTATTTTGCCTGCTAGCAAGAAAAGAACAAAAATACGTTTACTATCTATTACTTGTTAACAATGTACTTTTAAATCGCTTATCGGTATCGGGTTATATGGTTGATAAAATGGTTAACACACCACCCTAACTTATTGGGTCGCATCAAAGTGTCACTGTTGAGCCAATTTATAACAAAAAAGTAATTGTGTTAACAGAATAAATGACATTTTGAGGCGGTATAAAAAAAGAACTGCCTTAATATAAGACAGTTCTTTTAGCATAAATTGACTCTTCTATATTGATTAATGATGTTTACTTCATGGAATTATAATTTTTACAACCTTCTTTTAAACCAAGCGAACAAGCTTGTTTAAAATATTTTTTGGCTAACGCTATATCTTTTTTAACACCCTCACCTTGCTGATACAGTACTCCTAAATTATTTTGCGCCTCACGCCCCCCTTGTTCTGCGGCTTTAGTATACCAATAGAACGCTTTTTCTTTATTGACGTCGACTCCATCACCTTCGTCATACATAAGCCCTAAATTATATTGCGCATCACCAACACCTTGTTCTGCGGCTTTAGTATACCAATAGATCGCTTTTTCTTTACTTTCTTCAACACCCTCACCTTCATCATAAATAACCGCTAAATTATATTGTGCGTCACCAACACCTTGTTCTGCGGCTTTAGTATACCAATAGATCGCTTTTTCTTTACTTTCTTTAACACCCTCACCTTCGTCATACATAAGTGCTAAGTTATATTGAGCATCTTTATCTCCCTGCTCTGCCTCAGTGTTACAAGCAACTAAAGCTTTATCTAAAGCTGCTTGTTTTAAATAAGTAATGCAATTATTAGCGTAAGCTGTTGTCGATAATAATGCAGTTAATACAACAAATAGTATTTTTTTCATAAGTTTTCCTTAAACCACTAAAAAATAAAAATAATTTTTTAAGTTTGCCTACTGACAAGAAAAGTTCAAAAATAGGCTTACTCTCTATTACTCGTTAACAATGTACTTTTAAATGGCTTATCGGTATTGGGTTATGGCGTTGATAAATGGTTAACACGCCAACCAAATTTATTGAGCCGTGTCAAAATATCACTGTTATGCCAATTTATATCAAAAAAATGATTGTGTTAACAGAATAAATGACATTTTTAGGCTGTATAAAAAAAGAACTGCCTTAATATATAAGACAGCTCTTTAAGTATAAATTGACTCTTCTATATTGCTTAATGATATTTACTTCATGGAATTATAACTATCACAACCTTCTTTTAAACCGAGTGAACAAGCTTGTTTAAAATATTTTTTGGCTAACGCTATATTTTTTTTAACGCCCTCACCTTGCTGATACATTACTCCTAAATTATTTTGCGCCCAACCAACGCCTTGTTCAGCAGCTTTAGTATACCAATATACTGCTTTTTCTTTGTTAACTTCGACACCAAAACCTTCGTCATACATAACCCCCAAATTATATTGAGCATCATCAACACCTTGTTCCGCAGCTTTAGTTAACCAGTATAGCGCTTTTTCTCTGTTTTCTTCGACGCCGTCACCTTGGGCATACATAATCCCTAGATAATATTGTGCGTCATCAACATCTTGTTCTGCAGCTTTAGTAAACCAATTTAGCGCTTTTTCTTTATTGACTTTGACACCGTCACCTTCGTAATACATCAATCCTAAATTATATTGCGCATCATCAATGCCTTGTTCTGCGGCTTTAGTATACCAATAGAGCGCTTTTTCTTTATTAACTTTGATACCATCACCATCGTCATACATAACGCCTAAATTAAATTGTGCGTCACCAACCCCTTGTTCTGCAGCTTTAGTATACCAATATAGCGCTTTTTCTTTATCAACTTTGACACCTTCACCATCGGCATACATAATCCCAATACTAAATTGCGCATCACCATCCCCTTGTTCAGCAGCTTTAGTAAACCAATATAGCGCTTTTTCTTTATTGACTTTGACGCCCTCACCTTCGTCATACAGAAGTGCTAAGTTATACTGGCCATTTATATGGCCTTGTTCAGCGGCTTTAGTATACCAATAGAACGCTTTTTCTTTATTGACTTTGACGCCTACACCTTCGTCATACATGAGCCCTAAATTATATTGCGCCCTACTAAATCCTTGTTCAGCTGCTTTTTTATACCAATAGAATGCTTTTTCTTTATCGGCTTTGACTCCCTTTCCTTGGTTATACATATTCCCTAAATTATATTGCGCTTTATCATACCCTTGTTCAGCAGCTTGGCTATACCAATGGAATGCTTTTTCTTTATCAACTTCGACACCTTCACCTTCGTCATACATAACGCCTAAATTAAATTGTGCGTCAACAACCCCTAGTTCTGCGGCTTGAGTATACCAATATAACGCTTTTTCTTTATCGACTTCGACACCTTGACCTTCGTCATACATAACGCCTAAATTAAATTGTGCGTCACCAACGCCTTGTTCTGCGGCTTGAGTATACCAATAGAGCGCTTTTTCTTTATCGACTTTGACACCTTCACCTTCAGCATACATAATCCCTAAATAATGTTGCGCTTGAGCAAACCCTTGTTCAGCGGCTTGACTATACCAATAGAATGCTTTTTCTCTATCTTCCTTGACGCCCTCTCCATGGTCATACATAAGCCCTAAATTATATTGCGACTTATCTAACCCTTGTTCAGCGGCTTGACTATACCAATAGAATGCTTTTTCTTTATCGACTTTGACGCCCTCACCTTCGTCATACATAACCCCTAAATTATGTTGCGCCTCACTGAACCCTCGTTCAGCGGCTTGAGTATACCAATATAGCGCTTTTTCTGTATTGGCTTTGACCACATCACCTTGGTCATACATAAGCCCTAGGTTATATTGTGCTTTAGTAAACCCTTGTTCAGCCGCTTTTTTATACCAATATAGCGCTTTTTCTTTATCGACTTCGACGCCGTCTCCTTCTTTATATATAATCGCTAAATTATATTGCGCTTTGTCTAACCCTTGTTCAGCAGCTTGGCTATACCAATAGAATGCTTTTTCTTTATCGACTTCGATGCCGTCACCTTGCTCATACATAAGTCCCAAATTATATTGCGCCTTACTAAGCCCTTGTTCAGCTGCTTTTTTATACCAATATACTGCTTTTTCTTTATCGACTTCGACACCGCCACCTTCGTTATATAAAATCCCTAAATTATATTGTGCCTTATTAAACCCTTGTTCAGCCGATTTTTTATACCAATATAGCGCTTTTTCTTTATCGACTTCGACAACTTCACCTAGATCATACCAAACCCCTAATTCAAATTGCGCTTTACTAAACCCTTGTTCAGCTGCTTTTTTATACCAATAGAGCGCTTGTTCGTTATTTTCTTCAACGCCGAGACCTCGATAATACATCGTTCCTAAATTATACTGAGCTTGTCTATCTCCCTGCTCAGCCTCAGTGTTACAAGCAAATAACGCTTGTTCAAAATCTTTTTGTTCAAAAAAAGTAGCACAATGATTAGCGTAAGCCGTCGTCGATAATAATGCTGTTAATACAACAAATAGTGTTTTCTTCATGATTCTTCCTTAACCCACTGAAATATAATAATTTACTTATTTTTTTGCTAGCAAACGAGTAAAATGCAAAAGACATTAATAAAAGCCTTTTGCAAATCAATAATGCTTCGATAAGCAGTTAATAATCTCCTAATATAAGCTAACTTGATAATAAATTGACTTGAAATATCAATCATTTATTTTAAAGTACTTAATAGGTTAGCAATGGTTCTTACACCAATACCCGTTGCTCCCGTTGCCCACAATGCGCTAGCGCTTTTACGGAATGTTGCTGAACAGTCGATGTGCAGCCAGTTTTGTTTATAATTTTTAATAAAATATGACAAAAATGCCGCTGCCGTGCTGGCGCCAGCCGTATTAGGTAATCCGGAATTGGCTATATCGGCAAATGAGGAAGGGAACTGGGAGCGATGAAACTCCGCTAATGGTAAACGCCAAAAGGCTTCATGCTCGATTTCACTACTCACCAATAGCGCATTAGCTAATTTATCATCAAACGAGAGTAACGATTGATAGTCATTACCGACAGCAATTTTTGCAGCGCCGGTTAATGTTGCACAATCAATAATATAATGAGGTTTATCTTTGTCAGCACTGATTAATCCGTCAGCTAAAACTAAACGACCTTCAGCATCGGTGTTATCAATTTCAACTGTTTTACCGTTGCGATAACGGATAATATCACCAAGTTTAAAGGCGTTACCACTGACTAAGTTATCTGCACAACATAAGTAAAGTTTAATACGATGATTGACACCTCGTGCAATAGCGAGTGCTAAAGCGCTGGTAACCAGAGCTGCACCACCCATATCGGCACGCATCGACTCCATAAAGCTACTCGGTTTTAGGCTGTAGCCCCCCGAATCAAAGGTGATACCTTTACCAACTAAACAAGCAACGATAGGCGCTTTTGGGTTTTGGCTCGGGTTATAGTCAAGTTCAAGTAGTGCCGCCGGCCTATCCGATCCTTTCCCCACAGTATAAATACCCATATAATCATGCGTTTTTAATGCTTCGCCTGTGATAATATTGTATTTAATATCAGATGAATAAGTGCTAATTAATTTGGCGCTTTGGGTGGCTAATTCAAGTGGACTTAATGTTTCAGCTGGTTGGTTAACAATATCACGGCACCAATCAATAATGGCTAGGCGGTGTTTGAGTTCTTGTTTATCTTCAGTACTAAGTTTTGGCCAACTCACTTTATTATTATTTTTAGCATTACGATAACCTAACCAAAAATGCCAGCAAGATTCTAAATCCCAGCCACTTCCACTGAGTTTAATCGAGTTAATGCCTTGATTATCAAGTTTACGCCCTGCCCGTTGAATTGCACCTAAGCGATGTTCAGTTTTATAGTGAATAGTAATAGACTCTTGGCAATAGCTCAGTAGCGCATCTTTACCCCACTGTGGTTGCGCAACTTGATCAGAAAGTAAAATAGATAATGTAGACATAATAAGCACCTCGATAAGTAATAAAGCAAAAACAATGGCTTAATTCTAATCAGAAACATGTTAATATAGCAAGCGAAGTTAAGCATAAATAAGGAACAGCAATGACATCGGTTATACCTATTAAAAATGGCATCAATTTTCGTGATTTAGGCGGCATTAAAACCAAAGATGGGCGGCAAGTTCGCTCTGGCATGTTATATCGGGCAGGGGAATTTTCTCGCCTCACAGAGGATGAAAAAAAATTCTTGTCTGACGAATTAAAGTTACATTATGTTTTAGATTATCGTGATCAACATGAAATCGATCGCCACCCTGATAATTTATGGGCTGATAGTCATTATATTAATGTACCGGCCAATCCATTAAATAACGAAATTACCGCAAGTTTAACCAGTGATCTAAAAAACGATATCACGGTGTTAAAAAAATATTCCCCTCATGAGTTTATGCTTAAACTTTATCAGCTTTTACCGTTTAATAATCTTGCTTATCAGACATTTATTTCAACACTATTTAAAGCCAATGGTAGACCGTTAGTCCAACATTGTGCAGTTGGCAAAGACAGAACAGGCATCGGTGTGGCATTAGTTTTATTTGCTTTAGGCGTTAGTGAAGAGGTGGTTATGCAAGATTACTTACTCACTGAACAGTGCTTACAAACGTTTCGAGAACAGACGCTTAACCAACAAAAAAGCCAATTAACACCGGAAGAGTTTGAAAAGCAAAAAGCGATCTTTGCTACCAAAAAAGAGTATTTAAGCGCTGCAATTACGGCTATTAAAGAGCGTTATAACACTATCGATAACTGGTTAGCGCAAGAGTATGATCTCGACCAAAAAAACAGAGAAATATTGCAAAATATCTATCTTGTTTAAAGCTTAATAGCCTGTTTACTCATTTGATTGAGATGATTTGTTAGAATTTATCCGGTAAGTCATCAAGTTAATCACGTGTTTAACACAAAATGAGTAATCGGCTTATCGCAATTGACCGCAAGATGAATATCACCCACCTGCTGATATTGATAATAAAAGTGACCGCTAAAAGGTGCGCTAATCATCTTGTTAGCCAGATCAATTTTTACCGATTTCATTTGCCACACCCCTTTGGCATAGAGCTTTAAGGCCGACTCTTTTAACGTCCAAAGTTGCCAAAAAGCGGATAGTTCATCTTGTTGTGTGCGCATCCATTGACATTCAGTATCAGCAAAAAAATTTTTTGCTACCTTCTGATAATTTTTTCGTGGACGTGCCACTTCGATATCTAACCCAACTTTACCGGTTAATGAAATCGCCACAGCCACGCTGTCTTGACTGTGACTAATATTAAAATCCGGCAGATTAGAATCTAAAAAACAGGGGCGAGCATTATCGCCAATTATCATTGTTGGCAAAGTTGCGATCTGACAATATTGATTGAGCAAACTGGCTAGTATGGAACGACAGGCTAAAAACTGTTTTTTACGTCGCTCATTCATTTTATTAGCATCATTAATAATTTGCTCAGATAACAACGAATAGTTAATTGCCACGCTATTGAGATTGGCAAGTTGGACAATTAGCATGATTGAAAAGCCAGTATTGATAAAAATTATTTTTTACTATTTTAACAGCATGCTATGCTAATTGTTATTAAAATTTATCAGATAGCAAGGATACGTCATGTCATTACAAACCAAATTAGTCAATGCTGGTCGCAAAAAACGCTATACTCAAGGTGCAGTAAATCCGGTTATCCAACGAGCCTCATCGTTAGTATTTGACTCTATTGCAGCCAAAAAAGAAGCGACCGAAAATCGCACTAATGGCGCACTCTTTTATGGACGTCGAGGTACATTAACCCATTTCTCGCTGCAAGATGCCTTGACTGAAATTGAAGGTGGTGCAGGATGTTACCTTTACCCGTGTGGTGCAGCAGCCATTGCCAATGCGATTTTGGCTTTTGTAAAAACCGGCGACCATATTTTGGTATCTGAAGCCAGTTACGAACCGACTCAAGAGTTTTGTAATCATATTTTAAAAGATTTAGGTGTTGAAACCGATTACTTTTCACCTTTAGTTGGTCGTTATATCACAAACCACATCAAACCAAATACTAAAGTGGTGTTTTTAGAGTCGCCAAGCTCAATTACGATGGAAATTCATGATGTGCCCGCTATTGTGAAAGCAATCAGGAACATTAATCCGCAAATAGTCATTATAATGGATAATACCTGGGCTGCTGGCGTGCTATTTAAAGCGTTAGATCATGATATTGATATCTCAATTCAAGCAGGCACTAAATATTTAATTGGTCACTCCGATGCGATGCTCGGCACTGCTGTTGCTAATGAGCGATGCTGGGATAGATTGCGAGAACGCTCTTATTTAATGGGACAAATGTGTGATGCAGATACCGCTTATATGGCAGCACGAGGTTTACGCACTTTAGCAGTCAGACTTAAACAACATCATGAAAGTGGCTTAAAAGTAGCAAAATGGCTGGCGGCTCATCCTAAAGTCGCGACCGTTAATCACCCTGCCTTAACAAGTTGCAAAGGACATGAATTTTTTGCCCGTGACTTTACCGGTGCAAGTGGTTTATTTTCATTTGTGCTAAACGACCATTTAAATGATGTACAGCTTTCCGACTTTTTAGATAATTTAACCCATTTTTCAATGGCTTATTCATGGGGTGGGTTTGAGTCATTAATTTTAGCCAATCAACCCGAAGAGCTAGCCAAAATCCGACCGGTTTCTGGAGTCAGCTTTGACGGAACACTCATTCGGTTACATATTGGGCTTGAAGATCCCGATGATTTAATTGCTGATCTATCCGCTGGTTTAGACCGAATTAAGTTAAATAAAAATAAAGCAAATGCCCTACAAAGCTTAATATGATCAAAATTTAGTATGATTAAAAGCTTAGTGTGATTAAATAACAATGAAAAATCAAAGCCAAACGATGATTGATCAAAGCATTGAACAGGCGATTTTTGATCATATCAAAAATCGTCAATCGCTACTGGTTGCTTACAGTGGTGGTGTGGATTCAACGGTGCTATTACATGCGCTTACCCAATTGAAACAACAGCAACGACCAGACTTACAACTCAGCGCAATTTATATTCATCATGGCTTAAGTCAAAATGCCGATAGCTGGGCAAGGCATTGCCAACAGCAGTGCCAAATATGGCAAGTACCGCTCATTATTGAAAAAGTTCGGCTCGACCCTATGGCGGGTAATATTGAACAGCAAGCTCGAAATGCTCGTTATCAAGCAATTTATCGTCACCTAAAAAGCGATCAGATGCTATGCACAGCCCAGCATCTTGATGACCAATGCGAAACTTTTTTGTTAGCGCTAAAACGGGGCAGCGGACCAGCCGGTTTATCGGCAATGCCGGTTGAAAGCAACAGGCATCTTAGACCATTATTGACGATCTCACGCCAACAAATCGAAGCGTACGCCAACAGGCATCAATTAACTTGGATAGAAGATGAAAGCAATCAAGATGACCATTATGACCGTAACTTTCTACGATTAAAGGTGTTACCACTTATCAATCAGCGCTGGCCACAGTTTTCTCAAATGGTTGCCCGAAGTGCTTCACTTTGCCAACAACAAGAAGCGTTAATTAACGAGCTGTTAGATAACGATTTTCACCAACTATTGACAACGCAAGGTCAGCTACGTTTGTCGCCGTTAATCAATTATTCAGAATATAAACGCAATGCGATTTTGCGCATGTGGTTTCGACAACAAGGCATAATGATGCCGAGTCAAAAACAGCTGGCATTAATTTGGCAAACGGTCGTTGAAGCAAAGGAAGATGCTAATCCAAAATTTGTTTTGCATAACAAACAAATTCGCCGTTATCAAAATCAACTTTATCTGTTGCCACTGTATGATGATACTGAACACTTAGTCATCAATTGGGATCTCACTTCGCCTTTAGTGTTACCGGATAATATCGGTCAGTTACAATCTCATTACCAGCACGATTTAAATTGTCGCCTACCTCAAGCCGACGAGGCAGTTACCGTACGTTTTCATGCGCAAGGTCGATTGCAAATAGTTAATCGGCAAGGGTCAAGAGCGATCAAAAAAATATGGCAAGAACACCAGATCCCACCATGGATGCGCACACGTACGCCTTTGATTTTCTATAACGAACAACTTATTTGTGCCGTTGGCGTGTTTGTCACTGAGCAAGGCAAAGGATCGCAAATTAATTTTAGTGTGACCGAATAAATAAAATGCTTTTAAGCAACTCAAGCAGAAACGTAATCAATAAGGGGCATAATTGCCCCTAACTTATAACTAACCATTCGCTTACTTAGTTTCTGCCCTTGCCTTCCAGCGTTTAAGTAATAAAGCATTGGTGACAACACTGACACTACTTAATGCCATAGCAGCGCCGGCTATCATTGGATTTAAAAAGCCCAATGCGGCTAATGGAATACCAATTAAGTTATAAAAAAACGCCCAAAATAGGTTTTGTTTGATCTTATTATAAGTTCGGCGGGAAATATCAATCGCATCAGCAATAAGATACAAATTACCACGCATTAAGGTAATACTTGCTGCATGCATTGCCACATCGGTCCCCGTTCCCATTGCTATACCAATATCAGCGGCTGCCAAAGCGGGAGCATCATTAATACCGTCGCCAACCATTGCTACTCGATTATTGGTATTAGTATGACTCTCTTTTTGTAATTGATAGATATAATTAGCTTTGTCCTGTGGTAACACTTCTGCAATAACTTTATCTAAGCCTAACTGCTGACCTACCGAATTTGCAGCTTGTTGATTATCACCGGTTAGCATAACGGTATTAACATGTAATTGATGTAGTGCATCAATAGCATTTTTGGCTTCGGGTTTTATCACATCAGCAAAACCAAATAAAGCCAGTATCGCTACACTATTTTCAGATTGTTGCTTAGCTAAAAATGAGATGGTATAACCTTTCGCAGTAAGCTCACTGATTTTATCATCCATATCAACAAAATAGGCATTTAATGACTTCATCCAGCGTAAACTACCTAAATAATATTCGGTATTATCAATGGTTGCCATGACGCCCGATCCGGTGACAGAGGTAATATTTTGAGCATAATCGTACTGTTTTGCTTTAGACAAGATAGCTTTAGCTAATGGGTGCTCACTGCCCGCTTGCATAGATGCCGCAAGCGATAAGATTTGATCGGGCGTCTCAGTGCCAATTACATCCATTTCGACCAGTTCAGGTTTACCTAGGGTTAATGTGCCGGTTTTATCGAATGCGACGGTATTAATATTGTGCAATGTTTCTAAGGCTTCAGCATCTTTAATTAAAATACCTTGTCGAGCAGCCACGCCTGTTCCAACCATGATCGCTGTTGGCGTGGCTAAACCTAAAGCACACGGGCAAGCAATAACTAATACGGCAACAGCATGCAGTAATGCTTGTTGCCAATCATGATACATCACGCCCCATGCCAATAAGGTAATTAAAGCGATAATCAAAATGACCGGCACAAAGATTGCACTAATACGATCAACAATGCGTTGAATTGGCGCTTTTTTAGCTTGCGCAGATTCAACCATTTGAATAATTTTTGCCAGGGTCGAGTCGGCTTCAACCGCTGTGGTTTTGACTAACAATAACCCTTCACCATTAATGGTGCCGCCGGTAACTGTACTATTAACCGTTTTATTTACCGGTAAACTTTCCCCGGTCAACATCGATTCATCACAGCTCGAAGCACCTTCAATAACAATACCGTCAACCGCAATACGCTCACCGGGTTTGATAATAACTATATCATCCACCTTCACTTGATTGATCGGTAAACTTACTTGTTGATCGCCTCGTTTAACTAACGCTAGCTCAGGCCTTAAGGCGGAAAGCGCTTCAATCGCTTGGGTGGTTTGGTGTTTTGCTCTTGACTCGAGCCATTTACCAAACAAAATCAGGGTAATAATTACAACTGATGATTCAAAATAGAGATGATCATAATCGCCATTAATCAGTTGATATAGCGACAAACCATAAGCTGCACTGGTACCCATTGCCACTAATAAATCCATATTACCCGTTAACGCTTTTAGTGCCTTAAAAGCACTACGATAGAATTTAGCCCCCAGACCAAATTGAACAATCGAAGCCAGCACAAGTTGTAACCATGCTGGCATCATCAAATGAATATTAAACGGCTCAAGTAGCATCGGCACAACAAATGGAATAGCCAAAATAACCGATAACACAATCGGCCAAAGTGACGCTTGTTTCTCTTCATCTTTGGCGTGTGTTTGTTGATCGGTAATTTCCACCGCATGATAACCGGCTTTATCCACCGCCGACATTAGCGTTTCTAATTTAACATTGGCATTGGCAGTCACGTTTGCTTTTTCGGTGGCAAGATTGACACTGGCAGCGATTACACCATCAATTTTTTTTAATGCTTTTTCAACTCGGCTGACGCATGATGCGCAACTCATATCTTCAACAAAAAATTGATATTCAACTGTTTTCATTTGACGCATCCTTCAATAATTAGTGTTGTTTTGATTTATTATATTCACTAAGAAACCGTTTTATTTGACGCTATCGTTATAATATAAATAATCTATCTAAAACCAAATATATCTTATTTATCCAAAAGATCTTATTTTTACAGGTTGTATTGATAGCCATTTTAATACTAATTGTAGTATTAACAAGAATGCACTTTTTTGATATATACTATCCAAAAAGATACTGTTAAGACATTAACGTGAACAATCCTATAGCTAAAATCGATGAACGCGAACCGCATTCGCAATCAACTATCTGTTGCCCGGTCGAAACAACCTTAAATATGATTGGTGGAAAATATAAAGCTTTGATTTTATGGCAACTGATGACAAACAAAACATTAAGGTTTTCGCAACTGCGTAAACAAATCCCTTGCGCCACGCCAAAAATGCTAACGGCGCAATTACGTGAACTTGAATCGCATCAGCTAATTAATCGAAAAGTTTTCCCGGTTGTGCCACCGAAAGTCGAATATTCCTTAACCGCATTTGGTGAAAGTATTCAACCGGTACTGCAAGCTATGTATAAATGGGGTAGTCACTGCTTAAACAATCAAGGATTGAATGTTAATTGCTCAATGGAGCCAATGCCAGCCAAACAAAAAAGATAAATAATTGATTGGTACTATGTAGGCATTTCTTATTATTGCTAAAGCAAAATACACAGCCGCAACCAAAAAGAACAGAGCATTATCACTCTGTTCTAATAAGCATTAGCCTCGTAAGTTTTCCGGCCAATCGTTTTGGGTAGAAACCAGCAAATCTTTCACAACACGTGGATTACCGGCAACAATATTGCCCGATACCATGTAGTTATTTCCGCCGGCAAAATCGGTAATAACGCCACCAGCTTCACGTAAAATTAACTCGCCTGCGGCAATATCCCATGGTTTTAAACCGATTTCAAAAAAGCCATCTAAACGACCCGCTGCCACATAAGCCAAATCTAGTGCCGCTGACCCACTACGACGAAAATCACCACATTTGGTAAATAATTTTTGTAGTACTGCAAAATAGCTATCGCTGTATTGCTTTGCTTTAAATGGAAAAGCTGTTACCAGTACGCTTCCTTCTAAATCTTTAGCATTACTAACACGAATTCGGTAGCCATTAAGCTGCGCACCTTTACCACGTGCCGCAGTAAATAGCTCGTTACTCATTGGATTATAGACAACCGCCACTTCGGTTTTACCTTTCACTCGAGCAGCAATAGACACCGCAAAATGGGGAATATTTTTAATAAAATTGGTGGTACCATCAATTGGATCGATTACCCACTGCGTATCGGCATCATTACCTTTAGCAAGGCCGCTTTCTTCAGCAATAATAGTATGATCTGGATAAGCTTTTTTAATTGTTTCAATAATCAAAGCTTCAGCCGCTCGATCTGCATTAGTTGCAAAATCATTAGCACCTTTAGTGTTAATTTCGATTGAACTCGGGTTTTCATAAGCCTTAATGGCAACATTACCTGCTTTACGCGCAGCACGAATAGCAATATTAAGCATCGGATGCATAATTTTCTTCCAATTGATGATGTTAAAGAACGGGGTAAAAATAAGTATGGTCTTTGCCATACACAAAATTATGTCTAGTATAAAGCTTTTGCCCTATCTTTGCCAGTCTATGTTGAGATTGATATTTAATTTACCTTAGCTTAACCCATTGAGTACATTTATACCGAACCGATAACTTATCTCTTTTTACCCAAAAACACTTATCGTTTTTAAATAGACTATTTATTAGTCATATGTTAATATTTCAAAAAAGGATTTTTATTAGATTTTGATTTTATATGGATTTTTTATTTAAACATAGCTGTATTGCGGCTGTAACAATCGTATTAACATCACCCATAACATTAGCTCAATTGCCTGCTACGCAGCAGTTGGGTGATATGCAACTGATTCATCAACAAGAGCGCCAAAAGGCTTTAGAAGAATCATTAAATACCACTGCTCCCGATATTCATTTGCTTCCGCCGACAACCAGTATCAACGAGTTAAATTTTCCGCAAGAGTCTTTGTGTTTCAATATTGATCAGGTTCAATTGCTTGAGCGTGATAAATTACCCTGGTTTGTTCCTTTAAACAAGCTTGCCCAACAAGCAGAGCATCGCTGTTTAGGCGCTAAAGGGGTGAACATTTTAATGAGCGCCATTCAAGATCGCTTAGTCAGTTATGGCTATATTACAACAAGAGTGGTTGTGCCGGAGCAGGATTTAACACAAGGGGTGTTAAAATTACTCCTGGTTGAAGGTAAAGTGAGACATATACGTTACACCGATGACAGTGATAAATATGCGCAACTTTACACCGCGATGCCGGCAAGAGAAGGGAAAATCTTAAATTTACGTGATATCGAGCAAGGGCTTGAAAATCTTCAGCGCATACCAACAGTCAGCACGCAAATGCAATTAGTCCCGGGTGATAAGCCGGGTGAAAGCGATATTATGATTAGTCGCAAGCAGACAAAAATGTGGCGATTAGGGTTATCGATTGATGACTCGGGCACCAAAGCTACCGGTCGTGATCAGGGCGGTGCCACGTTATATCTGGACAATCTATTATCATTGAGTGATTCGTTTTATGGATCAATAGGACATGATTTAAACGGAAAAGGCGAATACGGCTCCCGTAACTTTTTATTGTCCTATTCGGTACCTTTCGGCTATTGGACGCTCAATACATCATTATCCGGTAATAAATATCATCAAACTGTAGCCGGGCAAAATGTCAATTATCAGTACAGTGGGCGCAGCCGTAATGCCAATATCCAACTTAGCCGCGTTATTCACCGTAATGAGTCACAAAAAACCACCTTAAGCTATGGCCTTTCACTGCGCCAATCGCATAACTATATCAATAATACGGAGCTTGAAGTTCAACAGCGCAAAACCACACATTGGCAATTGGGTTTACAGCATCGACACTATATTAAAGATATCACGTTAGATGCGGGTATAACGTATCAAAAAGGTGTACGTTGGTTTAATGCTAAAAAAGCACCGGAAGAGAAAAGCCCGGAAAATAGCGGCAGTCCCCTGTCAGAGATCTTCTTAGTGAATTTTTCAGCCAATGTGCCGTTTAGTTTGGCTGAGCAGCCGTTTCGCTACCGATTAGATTATCAGGGGCAATATACCCGAGGCGGCGATTTAACCTCGCCTGAACAGTTTTCAATCGGCGGGCGTTGGAGTGTACGCGGTTTTGATGGCGAGCTTACCTTGAAAGCCGATCGAGGCTGGTATTTACGTAATGAGTTTGCCTGGCAAGCACCGCTTAATCACGAGCCTTATCTGGGTATTGATACCGGTGAAGTATCCGGTACCAAAAGTGAGTACCTGCTTGGCCGACATTTAACCGGTGGCGTTGTTGGTGTACGAGGCAATAATTATGGATTCTATTATGACGTCTTTGCCGGTAAGCCAATTCGCAAACCGAAAGGATTTAAAACCAATCCATTGACGTTAGGCTTTAATATCAATTGGAATTATTAACTGAGTATTGCGTGAATTACACATCGTATACCCGACCAGTTATACATGGAAATAAGTAATAAACAGAATGGAATGAAGGAATTAAAAAATGAATAAGCACCTATATCGAGTCATTTTTAATAAAAAACGCGGTATCCAAATGGTTGTCGCCGATATTGCTAAAACGCCTAATGGTCATGAAAAAGCCAATAAAGAAGATAAACAATCATTATTCAAATCCTGTTTATTTGCATTGCAACCGATAAGCTTATTCGTATCTATCTCGTTAGGCTTTGTATCTATCATCTCACCAGCCTATGGTAATAATATTGTTGTTGATAATCAGGCAAATAAAAATCAGCAACCGCAAGTGATCTCGGCGGCAAATGGTGTCACCCAAATTAATATACAAACGCCGAATAATAAAGGTCTTTCACACAATAAATACACCCAATTTGATGTCTCACAGCAAGGGGTAATTTTAAACAACAGCAGCAAAATCAATCAAACCCAGATTGGCGGTTATGTTCAAGGTAATGAAAACTTAAAAACAACCGGTCCGGCTAAAATTATCTTAAATGAAGTCAATTCACGTAATCCAAGCCAACTAAATGGCGTGATTGAAGTTGCCGGCCAAAAAGCGCAAGTGATTATCGCTAACCCTTCAGGTATTACCTGTAATGGCTGTGGCTTTATTAATGCGAATCGAGGCACCTTAACCACCGGTACCCCGACTATCGATAATGGTGAATTAACCGGTTACCGGGTTGAACAAGGACATATTAATGTCACCGGTAAAGGGCTCGATGGCTCAACGCAAAGCTATACCGATTTAATTGCCCGCTCAGTATCGATTAATGCTGCGGTATGGGCAAATGAAGCCAATGTTATCACCGGTAAAAATCAAGTCAGCCGTGATACCAAAAACGTTACTGCGTTAGACGGGACTCATACCGAAGATAAACCCGAAGTATCGATCGATGTTTCACAATTTGGCGGCATGTATGCCGGTCAAATCAACATGATTGGTACCGAAAAAGGCGTTGGGGTACACAATGCCGGCGAACTTGGCGCAAGCTCAGATAATATCGTGATTCGTGCAGACGGAAAAATTATTAATACCGGTACATTACAAGCGCAGAAAGATATCACCTTAAACAGTCAACAAGATATCACTAATCGCCGTCAGATCTACAGTAAACAAAATATTAAATTAAATAGTCAAAATGCGATCACCAATGAAGGGGCAATCATCGCTCAACATGATATTACCTTAAATGCCAAAAAAATCGACAGCACTGAGGCAAGTCGAGTTGCCGCCGGCATTAATGAGCAAGGAAAACTGATCCATAATAAAGGTAATATTTCCGGCACCGCAAATGACATCAATTTCAACGGTAAAAACAGTGCCGGCCAGACACTATCGCTCAATGCAAAGAACAATCTGAATCTGAACAACAGTCAAACTTATGCCAATAAGCTGCATTTGACCGGTGAAGAGAATATTTCTCTCAATTCGGCAAAAATTCAGACAGAGCAACAATTACAGTTATCAAATAACCAACAAATCGATATTGATAACGCCACAGTGCAAGCTAAACAAGGGATTGAAATACAAACCAATAAGCTCACCGCCGACCATAGCCAACTGTTAGCGCAAGAGTCTATCACCTTAAAAGCAGATCAAATAAAAGCGCAAGCAGCAGACCTTAACACTAACAGTGCCATTGATATCCAGGCCAATGATGTGCAGATGCAATCGGGTAACTTAAGTGCTAAAGGGGAAATTTCACTATCGGCAAATAACGCCATTATGGATAATTTACAGGCTGTTACTGAGCAATCATTAGCAATTACCGCACAAACGTTATCCACGCAAGAAGCCAATATACAAGCCGGGCAAGATATCTATGTTGAAGCCAATACCATCGAAAACGCTTCAAGCTTTATCCGATCGAATGGGCCGATTAATTACTACTTTAATCGCTTAAATAATCAAGGCGCCACCTTAGTCAGCGACCGGGAAATCAGTCTGGTTGGTGATAGCCTGTTTAATGAAAAGGGTAAATTGCAAGGTACCGGCAACATTCACATTTCAGCTTATCAATTATTTAACAACCAATTTGGTACAATTTTATCAGATAAATCAATCATGGTTTATTCTGAAAAAATCAACAATGATAATGCTAAATTGATCGCCAATAATGGCTTATTACTCTCTGCCCGGCAGTTATCGACCAACAACAGTTATTTATATGGGTATACTAACATAACATTAGATGCGGAAAAGCAATTGAGTGCCAAAGGGGCAACTCTTTATTCCGAAGGCATCATTGCATTAGACAGTGAGAAAATTGATTTAACCGATGCTTCTGTCAGTGCTAAGGACGATATTAACGTTAGCGGTCAGCAACAGAACTTAACCAAAAGTGAGTTTTTATCCAACGGTCAAATCAATTTGGACGCCACGACCATTGAGGCTGACGATGCGGTTATCAGAGCGGCCAAAGATCTATCCATTAAAGCTTTAAAGCTGGCATCATTCAACCGTGGTCAATTGTACGCTAACCAACAACTAAATCTGACAGCGGCGCAAGCCAACACCCATCATTCAACGCTTTATGCCATAAATGGCATGACGATCAACACGACCGAACTCAATAACCAGGACGGCAAATGGATCAGTGGCGGTCATGTTGCAATATTCGCCAAATACTTTAATAACCAATACACCAATATTCAGGCTGAAAAAGACCTGACTATTGACAGTGAGCAGTTAGATAACCGTGAAGCAACCTTAATATCTTTCAAAAATCTGGCCATAAATACCCAGGATCTCGACAACACAAAAGCGCGAATTCAGGCAAGTAAAATTAGTATTAATGCAACCGGAAACGTTAACAATAATGCCGGTATATTCATTGCCCAAACGGCAGGTATCGATATTCATGCCAATAACATCATCAACAGCGCTGCTCGACTTTGGGGTGTGCAATCTATTACCCTAAAATCCAACCAGTTAGATAATCAAAAAGCGCAATTATCCAGTCATGGCATCATTAATCTAACCAGCGATGTTATGGATAATAGATCGAGTGTGATTCAGGCTAAACAAGGCATTGAGATTAAAAGCAAGCAACTTAGCAGTGACCTTGCGCAGTATGTTTCTGAAGGTGATTTCACTATCAACAGTGAAAACGCCTCACTCAATCAAGCCTCGCTTGGTAGTAAAGGCAATATGCAAATTAATACACAGCACGTTTTAGCGTTACAAAATGCCCAACTGGTTGCTGAAAAAAATATGCAAATTCGCGCTGAGCAAATCAATACCACGGAAAGTGAAATTGGCGCACAAGGCAATATCGATGTTGACGCCTCAACGCTGATTAATAACCAGGCTAAATGGCAGGCGAAGCAGAATATCAACATTAACGCTAACCAATTTGATAACTCAGGGGCTCAACTTGTTTCAGATCAATCCATAACTATTCACAGCCAGCAACTGAATAATGATCAAGCGGCGTTGAGTGCTAAAGACAATATTACGATCGAGGCACAAACCGTCGAGAATGCCGAGGCTAAATTATTTAGCGGTCAATCAATTACCGTTGATTCAACTAAACTCAATAATCAAGACGCCGTGTTTAAAGCCGATAATGCAATAACGATCAATAATCAGGCGTTTAACAACGCTAATGCGACTTTAGTGGCGAATGCGGCCATAAAAATAGCCACCAAAGCACTGAATAATGCTAATGCAACATTACAATCGCAAACAGAAATTGCGGTCAAAGCCGATCAATTTGACAATCAGTCCGCCTTACTGCTTTCCGGTAAAAACGGTACCAATATTGAAAGCCAAACACTCAATAACCAACAAGCAAAAATATTAACGCAAGGCGATTTGACCATTAAGGCTGACGACATTGCCAACCAAAATGCCAAATTAGTTGCGGATAAAGCGATATCGATTCAAACCAATCAAATCAATAACCAACAAGCTGATTTACAAGCCAAAGGCAATATCGATATTAATGCGGCAACGCTTGATAATGAGTCAGCCAATGTGGTGTCGGAAAACACTATTACTTTCGATGTTGCTAATGGTATCAACAACCGTTTTGCTGAGCTGACCGCCAGTGGCGCCATTAAACTCGCTTCATTAAAT
>NZ_JAFNOA010000005.1:0-169535 GCF_026536465.1 Gilliamella sp. B3172
GACCGACTATAATACTGTTTATTATCCTAAAACAATTTCTCTCAATTCTTCATTAGAATACGATGAAAGTTTTATGGCGATCGATAATGCTGAGCCTGATGTTATTTGGCGATATATCCAAGCGGGAAACAATCAAGGTATACCTATACAAGGTTGGATAAACACAAAAAAAGGTGCACAACAGCACATAAAACTCGTTACACCATGGCATTGGCCAGGATTCAATACCGTAGAAGAAAAATCCAAGGTTAGCGAACTATCGGCTAAAGTTGTAAAGAATAAAATGGCTACACTCGATTTAGAAGATTATAGCCCGGCAATGAAAGAATTACATCAAATCTTAGTGGGCACATTGCGTTATTCAACCCAGCGTAAAAAAACACCGCCATCTTTTACAGGGGATTATTTAAAAGAAGGTTTACGCAGAAGCTGGACAGCAGAGCGTATTGGGCACCTGTTAGTAAAATATGAAAGTGAATGGTATGCGGATGAAGCGCTAACAAAGTGGAATGAGATAGATGAGCTGTTTGAAGAAGAAAAAGACGAAAAGAAAGATTTTATATCTAAACTTTTAGACGAGCGGGGTATAGATAAAGAACATCAGAGAAAATTTGCATTCGATAAAGTAGACGAAGAGCTTGAACATATTAAAAGAGTCTGGCAAATCGAAAAAGAAAAGCGAATAAAACCCTCGTTATGGTGGAAAGACGTTGCCGACAAACAATCCTCTCAATCAACCAATACTAACAATGATGCACCGGCACTAACTAATCTATCAAAAGACGGCAAAGCATGGTTTATTCATCCCGTCGCAATGGTGGATTATTTTTCTGGAGCGGGAATTGTGGCTTATCATATCTATCAGGATGGAAAAATCGAGAAGCATATACCCGAAAAAATACTCCCAGGCTATGAGCGAAAATATCAATATGTGTATCATGATAAAGATGGCAATGAGCATGAAGTATGTATAGTGGATTGGCATACAACGAAAAAGAAAAAAAATGGTGAGAGAATGTTAACTGCACCAAATCGAAAAGATGAAGATATTCTTGAGTATAAAGAAAACGTTAATGAAGGGAATACCCAGAAAAGAGTTAAATATAAGAATGGCGATATTGCGGAGTATGGGTGGCATTCTAAAAAACTAGGTAATATTTGGCGAAAGTATGTAGCGTTAGATGAGGAGATAGTAATGATTAGGATGGTAGATGCCCTTAATTATATTAGCAGCGATGAAAATATAAAAATAGGTTATAGTTTTCACGACACTCAAAGACGATATACAAATCCAGCGGTGTTTGCCGCATTGATTGGAGCGTTAGCTGAGAATGGTATAGCATTTAAAACAGGTGGCAGTAGTTTTGAAGAGGGATCGTGTTTTCCAAGTGCTAATCACGCAAATGGCGCCTGTATTGATATTAACTATTTTTACAATACCGATGATGAAAAATTTTTATTGGCAATGGCAAAATTTCACTTTAAAGAAATCCTAGTTGGTAACCCTAATACAATAGATACAGATTATGTTGCATATATTTCTCACTATAAAAAATTAATCACTCTTGGCGGAGAAAATGGTAAGGATTTACACAATAATCATATGCACTTTGATAAATTTCAATACGAAATAGCCGAGGTCTATCTATAATGCAGATAAAGTCTTTAATTTATGGTTTATTATTTTTACCTATTTTAGCATGTTCGCATTCGTTAAACGCTTTAGTTCATACTAATCTATTACCTGTGGGAACGCCTCAAATTATAAATAAGAAGCTAGTTAAGGAAATCAACGATAATTGTTGGATTGACGATTATTTTTCTTATGTAAAAAATGGCTGGAAAGAATATGATAAAAGATGCAAATTATCGACCTTTTCTTCAACTCAGAATGTTAAAAATATATTTGAAGAACTACAAAAAAATAAAATTGTCTATTTATATCAATCCAATCAATTTAATATTTATTTAAAAAAAACGACCGATACAAAAAAATGCCTTGTTGAAGAAAAACAGCTTGAAGGTGAATGTGCAGTTTCACCCTATCAGTATATTATTACCATGTTTATCGAATCATCGGGCAAAATAATAAATCAACTTATTGTTTATTCTAATGAAGATCATGGAGGTGATTTGATTAAAGTGAAATTAGATTTTTACATCGATAAACAATTAAATGTTTGGCTACTTGAACATATTTTAGATGAAGAAGGTTCATCTGCGACTCTGTGGCAACATTACCAAATTAGTAACAAAGGAAAGTTTAATTTGCTGGATGAAATAAAATGTCAGTTCGAAAATGGCGGTCTTAAATTGGTTTGTAAAAATAAATAGTCAGCATATCAATTCAGTAATTTGAGAACTTTCAATATGAAATAATAAGGGTGTTTCTATAATGCAGATAAAGTCTTTATTTTATGGTTTATTATTTTTACCTATTTTAGCATGTTCACATTCGTTGAACGCTTTAACTCATACTAATTTATTACCTGTGGGAACGCCTCAAATTATAAATAAGAAGCTGGTTAAGGATATTAACGATAATTGTAGAATTGACGATTATTTTTCTTATACAGAGGAAAAGCAGAAAGAGTATCATAAAAAGTGTAAATTATCGACTTTTTCTTCAACTCAGAATGTTAGAAATATATTTGAAGAACTACAAAAAAATAAAATTGTCTATTTATATCAATCCAATCAATTTAATATTTATTTAAAAAAAACGACCGATACAAAAAAATGCCTTGTTGACGGAAAACAGCTTGAAGTTAAATGTGCAGTTTCCCCCGAACAGTTTATTATTACGATGTTTATTGAATCATCGAGCAAAATAATAAATCAACTTATTGTTTATTCAAGTGAATATTATCAGAATAGCATGTCTCAAAAGACATTAGATTTTTACATCGATAAGCAATTAAATATTTGGCTATTTGAACATTTCTTCTTCGAAGAAAGTGCAATGGCTTCTTTGTGGCAACATTACAAAATTAATAACAAAGGAAAGTTTAATTTGCTCGATGAAATCAAATGTCAGTTCGAAAATGGCGGTCTTAAATTGGTTTGTAAAAATAAAAATTTTAAAAATAAATAGTCAGCATATCAATCCAGTAATTTGAGAACTTTCAATATGAAATAATAAGGGTGTTTCTATAATGCAGATAAAGTCTTTATTTTATGGTTTATTATTTTTAACTATTTTAACATGTTCACATTCATTGAACGCTTTAGTTCATACTAATCTATTGCCTGTAGGAAAACCTCAAATTATAAATAAGAAGCTGGTTAAGGATATTAACGATAATTGTTGGATTGACGGTTATTTTTCTTATGAAGAAGAAGACTGGAAAAAATATCGTAAAAGATGCAAATTATCGACCTTTTCTTCAAATCAAAGTTTTAAAAAAATCTTTGAAGAACTACAAAAAAATAAAATTGTCTATTTATATCAATCCAAGCAATTTAATATTTATTTAAAAAAAACGACCGATACAGGCATTTGTCTTGTTGAAGAAAAACAGCTTGAAGGTGAATGTGCAATTTCACCCACCAAGTTTATTATTACGATGTTTATCGAATCATCGAGCAAAATAATAAATCAACTTATTGTTTATTATAATGAAGATTATGGAAGTGATATGGCTCAAGTGACATTAGATTTTTACATCGATAAACAATTAAATATTTGGCTATTTAAACATATTTTAGATGAAGAAGGTGCGTCTGCGACTTTGTGGCAACATTACAAAATTAATAACAAAGGAAAGTTTAATTTACTGGATGAAATCAAATGTCAGTTCGAAAATGGCGGCCTTAAATTGGTTTGTAAAAATAAATAGTCAGCTTGCTTTAATTGAGTAAAGTGCTATATCAATTTAGGGATATAAATCTCATAGTTTTAAAGTGAATTATAAGCCAATCTGAGTATGATCATCTCTTTAAGGGATATCTACCGATACATATAGAATGTATCCACTAACGGTAAAGCCTTGTTTTTTCATCCGGTAGCAATGGTGGATTATTTTTAGGGGATTAGATATTAAGACTTATCTATCATGATGTAAAGATCGAAAACATGAACAAAACAGTTGCAAAATATATCGAAACCACGTAACTTATTAGTTATATTTCGATAATATTATTCTTTGTTTTAAACACTTAGGACAGGCATAGCATCATGGATAGTATGCTAATTGTTTTTAAATACTTAATATCAAGTGTGCTTCCTCCCCATACTTCCCTTATTGTTGGTTCCTATATTGTTAAAATAACTGAAAGGAATACACATGGCAAAGGACCTGTCCAACTTTATTCTAAATCAAAAAGAGGGTCATAATCCATGGTTGCAACTTCTAGTAGTTGGGAAACAAAAAGAATCAAAAGGGAAAACACCTTTAACTAAAGATGAAATCTACCAAATAGCGAAAACCATTGAAGCGTCAATAAAACTTAGAGCGACAGAACAATAGCTAGTAATTAACGTAAGCAATAACATGGAATGTAAGGTAAATAAAAAGGGAGAAAATGAGATGAAAAAGGCGCTCCTTTTAATAGGTTTATTAAGCCTAAGCACAACAGCCCAGGCGGTAGAACTCACCTATAAAACCGAGTGTATTGGTTCCTATACCTTAGATTTACCCGATAATCTTGAAGTGGCACTTTACCCGACAAATAAGTACCTTAAACCTAAATCTCGTTTTCCTGTCTATTTTCAAGATGGTAAATGGGCAATATTATCTGCTTTTAATTATAATCGAAATAATTTATCAATTACTGCAAAATGGAACGATGAAAAATTAAAAAATGCAAAACAACAAATAGCTATAGAAAATCAGATTGTTAAAACTAATAATTCTAATGATATGGTGGAATTGTGGAATGAAAATAATAATTTGGGTTTTTATGCAAAAGAGGGAGCATCTGTAACTTTTATTAAAAATAATACAATATATTCATTTTTTACAACTAATCGCTACCAAGGCGAAAAAAAAGATTTTGAATTTTATAAGCAGAACGCCCAAGCAATTATTAATGGTTTTTCTACCCGTGAACTGTTTGAGGTGCCACAAATTGCTGGTAAATGTATCCCTTTTGGCTTTGTCGCCGGGAATGATGCCTCTCTACCCCTTATTTTAACCGTCTCTTTTCGTTTAAAAGAGCACCCTGATATCGTTATTTCGTTTACTGAAAATACACGCTCATTTACTAATCTCTTGCGCTATGATGCCAAAGAGGAAATAAATCTATTTTGGAATAGTAATTACGATATAAGTAATCGAAATATAAAAAACATTAAATTACTAGGCTTTCCTATAAAGTATCGGGATATTAAAATGGATGGACGTAATGGCTTAGCGGGTTTTGTTGAAATACGTTATAAAGATAAATCGCCGTCCGACTATGGTTATTACGGCGTAGTGTCTTACTATTCCCGAAACACGCCAAACAGCAAAACCAACCACCCATGGTTACAGCTATCTGTTATTGGCAAACAGAGCGAAGCAAAAGGAAAAATCCCCCTAACAGAAGATGAAATCTACCAAATGGCAAAAACCATTGAAGCATCAATAAAGCGTCGAGCAACAGAACAATAATGGCATTACAAGCAATTAATAATATGAGGCCTAAGGCAAATAAAGGAAAAAACAAAATGAAAAAGATGATTTTTTTATTTGGTGTTTTAAGCCTTAATACAACTCTGGCGGTAGAACTCACCTATAAAACCGAGTGTATTGGCTCATATACCTTAGATTTACCTGACAATCTTGAGGTAGCACTTTATCCGACAAATAAATACCTTAAACCAAAATCCCGTTTCCCTATCTATTTTCAAGATGGTAAATGGGCCATTTTATCAGCTTTTAATTATAACCAAAATAATTTATCAATTACTGCAAAATGGAACGATGAAGAGTTAAAAATAGCAAAGCATCAAATAGCTATAGAGAATAGTAATGTTAAAGACAGCAATTTCAATGATATGGTAGAAATATGGGAAAAAGATAATAATTTGGGGTTTTATACAAAAAATGGAGCTCGTGTAACTTTTATAGACAAAAATAGAATTTATTCTTTTTTTACAAATGATTTTCGCCAAGCGGAAGAAAAAAATTCTGATTTTTATAAAGATAACGTCGAAGCAATTATTAACGGTTTTTCGCCTCGTGAACTGTTTGAAGTGCCGCCTACCGCAGGTAAATGTATTCCATTTGGCTTTGTCGCCGGTGATAATTCCAACATACCCCTTATTTTAACCGTCTCTTTTCGATTAAAAGAGCACCCTGATATCGTTATTTCGTTTACTGAAAATACAAGTTCTTTTACCAATCTCTTGCGTTATGATGCCAAAGAGGAAATCAATCTATTTTGGAATAGTAATTACGATATAAGTAATCGAAATATAAAAAACATTAAATTACTAGGCTTCCCCATAAAGTATCGGGATATCAAAATGGATGGGCGTAATGGCTTAGCGGGTTTTGTTGAAATACGTTATAAAGATAAATCACCCTCAGATTATGGTTATTATGGCGTAGTGTCTTACTATTCCCGAAACACCTCAAACAGCAAAACCAATCATCCGTGGCTACAGCTATCAGTTATTGGAAAACGTAGTGAAGCAAAAGGGAAAATCCCCCTAACGGAAGATGAAATTTATCAAATGGCGAAAACCATTGAAGCATCAATAAAACGCAGAGCAACAGAACAATAGTTAACAATTACTTAAGTAATAACATGGAATATAAGGTAAATAAAAAGGGAGAAAACACGATGAAAAAGACGCTCCTTTTACTCGGCTTATTAAGCCTAAGCGTAACTACCCAAGCGGTAGAACTCGCCTATAAAACCGAGTGTATTGGCTCATATACTTTAGATTTACCCGATAATCTTGAAATCGCACTCAATCCAATAGAACATTATTTTGAACCCAGTTCAAAATCTCCAAACTATTTTGCAGATAAAAAATGGGCAATTTTATCTGTTTTTAATTATAATCGTAATATATTAGATATTTATGATGGTAATTTAAATAAAACAGCTAAACAGCAGGTTATAAACAAATTAATTGAAGAATCCGATAATCGCTCAGAAACTAACTCAAAACGTAAATTAAAAAAAATAAATATAAATAATATAATTGGTTACTATAGTGATTTTGCTAGTAACTTAGCATTTTACCCAAATAATCATATTTATAATTTTTATTCAAATGAATATTACCAAGGTGAAAAAAAAGATTTTGAGTTTTATAAACAAAACGCCGAAGCAATTATTAATGGTTTTTCCACTCGTGAACTGTTTGAGCTGCCACAAACCGCAGGTAAATGTATTCCATTTGGCTTTGTCGCCGGTAATGATGCCTCCATACCCCTTATTTTAACCGTCTCTTTTCGGTTAAAAGAGCACCCTGATATCGTTATTTCGTTTACTGAAAATACACGATCATTTACCAATCTCTTGCGCTATGATGCCAAAGAAGAAATCAATCTATTTTGGAACAGTAATTACGATATAAGTAATCGAAATATTAAAAATATTAAATTACTAGGCTTTCCCATAAAGTATCGGGATATCAAAATGGATGGGCGTAATGGCTTAGCGGGTTTTGTTGAAATACGTTATAAAGATAAATCACCGTCCGACTATGGTTATTATGCTGTAGTTGAACCTTATCAAACTAAAAAAGAGTGTCATAATCCATGGTTACAACTTCTAGTAGTTGGGAAACAAAAAGAATCAAAAGGGAAAACACCTTTAACTAAAGATGAAATCTACCAAATAGCGAAAACCATTGAAGCGTCAATAAAACTTAGAGCGACAGAACAATAGCTAGTAATTAACGTAAGCAATAACATGGAATGTAAGGTAAATAAAAAGGGAGAAAATGAGATGAAAAAGGCGCTCCTTTTAATAGGTTTATTAAGCCTAAGCACAACAGCCCAGGCGGTAGAACTCACCTATAAAACCGAATGTATTGGCTCCTATACCTTAGATTTACCTGATAATCTTGAAGTGGCTCTTTATCCTACCAATCAATACTTTAAACCAAAATCTCGTTTTCCTGTTTATTTTCGAGATGGTAAATGGGCTATGTTATCTGTTTTTAATTATAATATAAATGATTTAGCTATTACTAATAGCTGGAGTGATGAGGAAATAATTGATGTTAGAAAACGATTATATAAATTTAATCAGGAAGTTAAAATCAATAACCCTAATAATCTTGTAGAATTATGGGAAAAAGAGAATAGTTTTGGTTATTATTCAAAAAATGCATCTCGCGTAAATTTTATTATAAAAAATAGAGTTTACTCTTTTCATACATCAAATCGTTCATATTATGAAGAAAAAAATTTTGATTTTTATAAAGATAACGTTGAAGCAATTATTAATGGTTTTTCCACTCGTGAGCTGTTTGAGCTGCCACAAACCGCAGGTAAATGTATTCCATTTGGCTTTGTCGCCGGTAATGATGCCTCCATACCCCTTATTTTAACCGTCTCTTTTCGGTTAAAAGAGCACCCTGATATTGTTATTTCGTTTACTGAAAATACACGATCATTTACCAATCTCTTGCGTTATGATGCCAAAGAGGAAATCAATCTATTTTGGAATAGTAATTACGATATAAGTAATCGAAATATTAAAAATATTAAATTACTAGGCTTCCCCATAAAGTATCGGGATATCAAAATGGATGGACGTAATGGCTTAGCGGGTTTTGTTGAAATACGTTATAAAGATAAATCGCCGTCCGACTATGGTTATTATGCTGTAGTTGAACCTTATCAAACTAAAAAAGAGGGTCATAATCCATGGTTACAACTTCTAGTAGTTGGGAAACAAAAAGAATCAAAAGGGAAAACACCTTTAACTAAAGATGAAATCTACCAAATAGCGAAAACCATTGAAGCGTCAATAAAACTTAGAGAGACAGAACAATAGCTAGTAATTAACGTAAGCAATAACATGGAATGTAAGGTAAATAAAAAGGGAGAAAATGAAATGAAAAAGACGCTTCTTTTAATCGGTCTATTAAGCCTAAGCGTAAATACCCTCGCACTCAAACTCACTTTTTATATTATGAAGCCTAGTCTCTATAAAATACCATAATGGACAATAAAAAAATCAATATTTAATAGATAACTCATCATTTCATTGCATTTTTTTATTGATAGGTTATATCGTTGCTACGCAAATAACTATAATGTCTTATAAGTTAGCAAAAGGTATTATAGTTAAAATTTATTGTGATCTAATTAATATTCGATGAGATTTTCAAACAATTTTTACTGAATATTTCAGCGGAAAATTTATCAAAAAACACTGGATTTGAATTCATATTCCCTGAAATAGATAGTAAGATTGGATAGAATTATTAAGCAGTGAAAGGGATCCCAAAAATCACGAGTATGCCTAAAATTATCCTTAAAAAGAGAATGTTTCCTGCTATCTGATATAAGCTGGCTTTTTACTAAAAAATTGCTAGTTAACTAAAAAAAAACGGAATTTAACTATGCCTTACGCCAAATATGACGGAACAAATAAAACCTATAAAGATTAAGAAGAGTTATTAAAAAACCGGTATTAGTATTCCTGATCCCATACTCCCTCCTTAAAAACTGGTTAAACTAACCGGTACTTTGACCGAATTCAAAGGTATATTTTGTGAAGCACCATTATTTGATGGTGCTTATATGATTAAGGAAGAAAGAAAAAAACAACAAGCAAAAATGCGTAGCGGAGCTGCATTGGCAACGGTAGCAGGCAATGGCACCGCAGCACTGGCATCGCTTGGTCATGGTGATGATATTCATCGGAGTAACTATTTTGATGCAATATATTACAGCTCAATTAAATAATTATCTTACATTAAGAGGTTGGCTTGGTTTTTATCAATTTAAAGAGGGGGATGAGGTCGAAGTTGTGGCCGAAAAGCATGCTGACCATTATGAAGTATAAGCAATGCTAAAACCCAGCGAACAAATTATCTGCATTATTCCGCCTTGTACAGGTGGCCGCAAGCAATCTTTGAAACGTAATTTATTACCGCTTATTATAATTTATATACTTTTTACGGTTTGTATGGTTTATTTAGTTGCGACATTTACAGTAGATAATTTGGTTACAGCTTTTGTCGGAGCTGGAATGATATTTATCCCGGCAATGTTTATTATCTATAAAAATAGTATTGTAACCTTTGTGACATTAGCTGAGAGAATATTTTCGACCTTAGGTTGGCAAAATGTTAAAAATATTGATTTGATTTTTTATGAGTAAACAGCAAGTCAAACGACGTATAGCCGAAGGTAAATATACTGATGATTATGATAATAAAACAAATGATTTTTATACAAGACCTCCAAAATCAGGCGCTGGTTGGTGCTTGTTCTATTACGACCCTGAAGTTGTTTGCGAAAAGAGCTCTAGAAAAAATTGATGAATACTTTTTGAGTCGCTAAGACTATCGTCAGTAAGCGATATTAAATTGCTCAATTGGATCTTTAACGGGGTTTTATACTGAAACACATATAAAATCTGAAACTTTTTGACAATCAACATCAAGTTTGTCGAGTCGTGCCGTTATCATATTGGTATTATTTTTTAAACAAAGTTAATGTTATTTTTCTGACTGTATAGAGTTAAATTGCTGTAACTAACCGGGGTTATGAATAATGTTTAGGTTAATTGTTTTTTGATTTGCGTCTATGTTGTTTCTCTGCCATATATTTTATTCAAGCTTGCACAGCTAGTTGAATTGCAATTAACCATATACGATTAATAATCGTGGTTATAAATAAAAATTATAAAGATATATAAATATATTATTTAACAGTAAAAATAGAGTTTTGTATTATACTTGCTAGCCTTATAATTTATAAATATAAATAAAGAAAATAATGCATAAACTCGCTAAACGACTCGACCATTTTTCTGATTCGGTTATTCGCCGAATGACCCGAATTGCCAATCAGTATCAAGCTATCAACCTTTCACAAGGATTTCCTGACTTTGACCCACCGCAAGCCTTGATTGAAGCATTGAAACAAGCCGCACAGCAAGGTCCGCATCAGTATGAAATAACGTGGGGCTCGCGTGAGTTTAGGCAGTTGTTGGCTAAAAAACAACAAAGATTGATGAATATTGAGATCGATCCTGAGGAAAACATTCTAGTCACATGTGGCAGTACTGAAGCCATGATGTGCGCGGTGATGACGATCTGTGATCCGAAAGATAAAGTTATCATCTTTTCTCCTTTTTATGAAAATTACGGCGCAGATGCCATTTTATCTGATGCTACTCCCATTTATGTTCCACTAAAACCGCCGACATTTGAATTTGATAAACAAGAGTTAAGGCAAGCTTTTGAGCAAGGCGCTAAAGCATTAATTTTATGTAATCCTAGCAACCCTTGCGGTAAAGTATTTACTCAAGACGAACTTGAATATATCAGTCAATTAGCGATTGAGTTTGATGCTTATGTGATCACCGATGAGGTGTACGAGCATATTGTTTATCCGCCTTATCAACATCTTTATTTAGCCAACTTTCCCGGAATGCAGCAACGCACGATTAGTTGCAGTTCATTATCGAAAACCTATTCGATCACCGGTTGGCGTTTGGGTTATATCATTGCTGATAAATCGATTATTGATGGATGTAAAATGATCCATGATTTTTTAACTGTGGGCGCAGCTGCACCATTGCAAAAAGCTGCTTGTGCAGGGTTGGCTTTAACTGATGATTATTATGCGCAGCTAACACAAACTTATATGGCTAAACGTCAGCTGTTTTTGCAAGGTTTAGATAAGATTGGGCTTAGCTATTATCCGCCGCAAGGTGCTTATTATGTGCTGGTAGATATTTCAGCATTTAACCCATTTAAAACTGATTTTGAATTTTGTGAATGGTTAATCAAAGAGGTGGGAGTCGCTGCGGTTCCCGGTTCGGCTTTTTTCAAACATCCTGAATATCGTTATATTCGTTTTCATTTTGCTAAACAACAACAAACCTTGATTGATGCTTTAGAAAGATTATCCAAATTTAAGGAAAAATTATTATGTTTAAAAAATTAATCGCATTCGCTTTTGCCGTTTTATCAACAGTGGTACTGTTAACAGGTTGTGACAACAGTAAAAAAGAAAATCATATTATCGTTGGTGTTGCGGCGGGTCCTTATGGTGATATGTTTGAGCAAGCGATAGCGCCCGGATTGGTTAAAAAAGGGTATAGTGTTGAGATCCGTGAATTTAGTGATTACGTTCAACCTAATCTTGCTTTAGCAAATAAAGAGATCGACGTTAATTTGTTTCAACATCTCACTTATTTGAATAATTTCAAACAAGCACGCCAATTAGATATTGTAGCAATCGGTTTTGTCCCGACTGCTGGGGCGGGTATTTATTCTAATAAAATAACCGATTTTTCGCAGTTAAAAAACGGCGATCAAGTGACGATTGCCAATGATGTCACTAACGAAGCGCGAGCGCTACGAATTTTACAAGCAGCCGGATTAATTAAGCTTGATCCAACTATTGATAAAAATAACCTTACACCAAGCAATATTATTGAGAATCGTTATGGATTAAATATTGTTCCTATCGAAGCGCCACAAACGCCACGTTCTTTAGATAGTGCGGTATTGTCAGTTGTAAATGGTAATTATGCTATTGGTGCCGGCTTAGATTTGTCTAAAGCGCTTTATACGGAAGTATTAGATAAAGACCTTAAAAATGTCATTGCCATTCGCACCGAATCGAAAGAGACATTAGGCAAAGATCTGATTGAAGTGCTTAAATCGCCGGAATTTAGCCAAGTGATTGAAGATAAAAATGGTATTTTTTACACCTTTCAAAAACCTGATTATCAATTATTCTAACTATGCAAACTACACCTCTTATTGAAGTAAAAAATGTGTCGGTGCATTTTAAGGCAAAAAATCAGTTGATAGAAGCGGTCAATAATGTTTCATTTGATGTTTATCAAGGCGATATCTTTGGCATTATCGGCTCCAGTGGAGCCGGTAAAAGTACACTGGTGAGAACACTTAATCGACTTGCTGAACCGTCCAGCGGGCAAATCATAATTAATGGTATTGATATCAATACGTTAAAAGGCCGTCATTTACAAGCCTTTCGTTTTCAAGTCGGTATGATTTTCCAAAATTTTAATTTGGCTTCATCAAAAACGGTATTTGAAAATATCGCTTTTGTACTTAAAGCGGCGGGTAAAAAAGGCGATGCGGTTAAAAACAGAGTTAAAGAGCTACTTGCCCTTGTCGGATTAAGTGATAAAGCTGATGCTTATCCGGCCGAACTTAGTGGCGGGCAAAAGCAACGGGTTGGGATAGCTCGTGCCTTAGCTAATGAGGCTAAAATACTGCTTTGTGATGAAGCAACCAGCGCTTTAGATCCAACAACGACAAGCGCAATCTTAGATTTACTCAAAGCGCTTAATCAAAAGTTTGGTTTAACTATTGTGCTTATCACCCATGAAATTGATGTGGTAAAAAAAATCTGCAACCGTGTTGCGGTCATGTCACAAGGTCGGATTGTTGAGATGAATACAACATTTAATCTTTTCGCTTGCCCAAAACAGCCTTTTACTCAAGATTTTCTTAACATTGATGAAAACACCCATTTGCCGGATCTAATCAAGCAAAATGCACAAGGTAAGTTAGTGCGTCTACGTTATATTAATGAAAACACTACGCAACCTATCTTGTATCAAACAGCCTTAGAAACGCAGGTCGCATTTAATATTTTGCATGGATTTATTGAATACTTTGATGATCAAGCATTGGGCAATTTAGTCATAGCGTTGATAGGCGAGCCGGATAATATTAATCATCTTATTACCAAACTTGCTAATCAAGGTGTCATTATTGAGGAGATAAATTGATGATCAAACTGACTATCGCCCAAATGGCTCAAATGTTATGGCAAGCCGCCTATGAGACTTTTATCATGGTAAGCTGGTCTTTGGTTGCCGGTATTGTGTTTGGTACCCTAATTGGTTTACTGCTTTTTTTACTCTCCAGTCCGTTCTTTTTTAAAAATAGCGTGGTGAATAATATTGCTAATTTTATCATCAATGCGACACGTTCAATACCATTTTTAATTCTCATGGTCACGGTTCTACCGTTAGGTGCGCTTATTGTGGGCACAACGGTAGGGCCTAAAGCGGTGATCTTTCCTTTATCTTTAGCTGCGATCGCATTTTATGCACGATTAGCTGAAAATGCCTTTAGTCAGATTGATAAAGGGGTAATTGAAGCCGCGGTTGCAAGTGGTGCTTCACATATTCGAATTATAGCCGGAATACTATTTCCTGAAGCCATGGCGCAATTAATTCGCCATGCAACAGTAACAACCATTTCGTTAATCAGTTTTAGTTCAATGGCGGGGGTAGTTGGTGGCGGTGGTATAGGTGATTTAGCTATTCGTTATGGCTATCAGCGATATGTGACTGAAATTCTTGTTTTATGTATTATTATTCTGATTATGATTGTCATGCTAATACAATTTTTAGGGGACAAGCTCGCTAATCATTTTGACAGAAGTTACAAGTAATGAGTATAAGAATATGAAAAACTTAGCAGATCTTATTGCAGATCCTCAGCGTATTGTTTACCAAAAAGCGATTGCGCAATCACAGCTTAGTGATGGCTTAAAATTGAAATTTGGTCACGCCGATGTGTTGGTCTATCCACTAACCACAGCAGAAGTCGCAGCCATTGTAAAATATGCCAATGATAACGCCATTAATATTACAACACGAGGCGCAGGTACCAATTTAGTCGGTTCAACTATTCCCAATGGCGGGATTATTATTGATCTCTCATTGATGAATAAGTTGATAGAATTGGATAAACAAACCTTTACCGTCACAGTGCAACCCGGCATGTTATTAGAAGATCTGCAACAATTTGTTGAGCAGCATGATCTTTTCTATCCACCCGATCCGGGGGCAAAAAATGCCACAATTGGTGGCAATATTAGTACTAATGCCGGTGGGATGCGGGCGGTTAAATACGGTGTGACTCGGGATTATGTTCAAGCAATTGAAGTTGTCATTGCCGACGGCACTGTTTTAAATTTTGGTAGTAAAAATGTAAAAGATAATACCGGGTTATCGTTAAAGCATCTATTTATTGGTAGTGAAGGGACACTTGGGATTATTACTCAATGTACCTTAAAGCTAATTGCAAAACCCAAAGTTTTTGAAACGGTAATTTTAGGATTTGCCAGCCTTGCACAGGCCGTTGCCAATATTACCACTATTTTGCAAACATTAACGCCAACCGCATTGGAATTGGTAGAACGGCAAGTTGCTCAGTGGGGGGAGCGTTATTCAGGTTTTCAATTTCCGCTTGCTGATGCTAAGGCCTATTTGATTATTATGTTAGATGCCTTAGATACTCAATCTATTTTGCAGCAACGTCAACTGTTATTAGCCAATCTAAGTGATTGTCGTTATTATGTTGCCGAAACAGCCCAACAAGCCAATCAAATTTGGGCAGTGAGAGGATCGCTGGTTCGGGCAGTTGAAGCTGTGACAGAACAAGATCCGATTGATACAGTTGTACCAATCAATCGAATTGCCGACTTTATCACATTTACCAAACAGTTATCAGAAGAAACCGGCGTACGTATGCTCGCTTTTGGGCATGCCGGTGACGGTAATATTCATTTATGTATACTTCGTGACGGGCGTTCAGATTCAGTGTGGCTTACTCAACTAACACAGATTCATGAAGCCCTTTATCAAAAATGCCATGAATTAGGAGGATTACCATCCGCTGAGCATGGAATTGGAACAGCCAAAGTAAACTATTTTAAGCAGGCGATACCTGAAAAAAATCGTCATTTAATGCAGTTAATTAAACAGCAGTATGACCCAAAAAATATACTTAATAATCAGGTGTATATCACCCAAAATTAGTCGAAGATTTTAGCTGATTGTGATATTAATCGCTGCTTTAAATACTCACAAATAGTGGGTTTGCAGTTAGTTTTTGGGACTAGAAAATGTGATATCTGTTTCAATCATCTAAAATTAACCAAATCGTGTCTAATTTGGTTATCAACAGTAAAACAAAGGTTAAATCCACTGACTCATTAACTTATTTTGTGGCGTTATAATGCAATATTGATTTTTAAAAGCTCTTAGGGTGAACGATTAACCTACCATTTTAATCTCTATATCCAAAGCAATAGTATCATTTATCTGGTTTAAAATAGGCTTATCAAATCGCATATTGAAACTAATATTCAGCTAAAGAATGACTGTTGCACAAGCATAAAATTTTCTAAAATGCCGGTTAAATTCGATTAAGTTATGGACATTTTAATCAAAATTTGATTTGATCCAGTTACGTTTACCATTTTTTTATATCGATTATGCAACGTTCTAAAACTTTATCACTAACGACCAACAAACTGTTACTTATTGCCGGTACCGGCTGGCTATTTGATGCAATGGATGTTGGATTGCTTTCTTTTATTTTAGCGGCTTTAAAACAAGATTGGGGCTTATCAGCCACCCAGTTAGGTACAATTGGAAGTGTCAACTCAATAGGTATGGCTGTGGGGGCTTTCGTTTTTGGTCTCTATGCGGATAAAAAAGGTCGCAAAGCCGCTTTTTTATTTACCTTACTAATGTTTAGCATCGCCAGCGGCTTAAGTGCTTTTGCTTGGGGACTGTATAGCCTGCTGGTGCTTCGATTTTTCATTGGAATGGGACTAGGGGGTGAATTACCGGTTGCCTCTACCTTGGTGAGTGAAAGTGTTGCGCCAAATGTACGTGGCCGTGTTGTGGTGTTACTGGAAAGTTTTTGGGCTGTTGGTTGGATATTGGCAGCGTTGATCGCTTACTTTTTGATACCATTACCGTCAGTAGGGTGGCGAGGTGCAATGATTTTATGTGCCATGCCAGCTTTTTACGCACTCTACTTGCGGTTTAACCTGCCTGATTCGCCAACTTATAGCCATTCAAATGAGATAATAAAAAAAGAAACGGTTATACAAAAGATTCGATTACTTTTTTCAAAACCATTTCGTTTGCAAAGTGTTATGTTATGGATAGTTTGGTTTTGTGTGGTATTTTCCTATTACGGTATGTTTTTATGGCTACCGAGTGTCATGATGATGAAAGGTTTTGATATGGTCAAAAGCTTTCAATACATCTTAATTATGACACTGGCGCAGTTACCTGGCTATTTTACCGTTGCATGGTTAATTGAACGAGTAGGGCGTAAATGGGTTTTAGTTTCCTATTTATCCGGCACATTAATCAGTGCTTATTTATTTGGACAAGCCGATACAGCCAACCAGTTGCTCATTTACGGCGCATTATTGTCATTTTTTAACTTAGGTGCTTGGGGAGCCATGTACGCTTATACACCGGAACAATATAGTACCAATATTCGGGCAACCGGATCGGGAATGGCGGCATCTGTTGGTCGAATCGGTGGCATTTTAGGTCCATTAATGGTGGGATTATTAATGGCGAAAGATTTTAGTGTTAGCGCCATTTTTGCTTTATTTAGCCTATCAATTTTAGTGGCAATTATGGCCATTGTGATATTAGGCAAAGAAACAAAGCAAACCGAATTAACTTAACGTAACGAAGTTAACGATAAAACCTATGGGGCCAATCCCATAGGTTGACAAGATGATAAATCCACTCGTTGCGCTAACTTTAACATTCATATCTTGCATTGCAACTGATCTATGTTATTAAGCCTCACGGGATTTAGCGCTTTTGTTAAGCTAAGCCGTTAATAATACTCTCTAAAGTATGTTTTAATGCGGTTAGGTAGGTGTCGGTTGGGGGGATAAAAGCGAATAACTCCGCCAGCATTATGGTCAATATTTAATGATATTTTACTTTTTCACATCTTATCGCAAGTTTAATTTTTATTAGATATATGCTAGAGTTTTATGCCTCCATTCATTTTTGAGCAGGCAGGTAGATCTTGAATCTCTCACCGAAAGCTTTTCATTATTTGGGCATCATTGCAACCATTGCATCATTAGGTATGTATGTTTCTTATATCCCACAAATCATTGATAATCTTCATGGGTTTAAATCTAATCCAACACAACCCCTAGCCGCCGCTATAAACTGTTCATTATGGGTCTGTTATGGCTTATTACGTGAAAAGAAAGATTGGCCAATTGCTATTGCCAATTCTCCCGGCGTTATTTTTGGCTTAATGGCTTTTTTTACCGCTTTATAAATTCCAATAATAGTCAGTGTCACAGCAAATCACTATTTGCTGTGACACATTGGCTAATCTTTTGCGCTTTTCGTTTTATATTGGGCTAATATTTTCTGATTTATTGTCTTAATCGATACTTAATAAAAATAGGTTATTTTTTAACCGCATCAAAAAATCAATAATAATTAGAGCATTATCAAGTTATCAACAGGTTTGTTAATCACTTATCAAATTAAGCAGTGCATAAATGTGCTCCTTGCAGTGAATAAAATCATCTAAATTTAAAATTAACAACCATTGTCATTGCTTAAATATTAGCATATATTGAAAGTGCTATAGAGATAGGCTTATTTCCAGCTTACTGATAGATCAAATAATAAATAAGGAAATTACGATGAAAAATCTCAATCTTTCAGATGAATTAATTAAAGACTTTATTTATTCAATGTATCGTAAAGAAGTCTTATTAAACTTAAAAGGCGTTGTGTTAACTGAAGAAGACCGTAATAAACTTCACAAAAAACGTGATTTTGTCAATAGTTTATCGCAAGCCGATATCGAAGATATTCGGTCTTGGATCTTAAATAAATTGAAAACGTTAGAAAACAGACATAACTAAACTTGCTGCATCATCTTGAAAATAATATTTTTAAAATCGCTAATTGCACTACCACTTTTTAATTAGATAAAAAGTATATTATTAGATTTATCAATAGGCTGATATTTTATTGATAAATATGTATACATGAAAGGAAAGAAAAGAAAATGAAAAAATTAGTCTCTGTTTTACTGATGAGCTTACCGATGATTGCAGGTGCATCAAATTGTGAAGAAGTTAGTGCAAAGATTGCCGATAAGATTCAAAATAATGGTGTTGATGCCAGCCGTTTTGAACTTAAGCATGTATCGGTTGATGAATCACAACAAGTTGAAGGGAAAGTTGTCGGATCTTGTGACGGTGGTCGTCAAAAAATTATTTATGTGCGATTAAATGATGTATCTGCTTCATCGCCAACAGAGTCAACAGCCCCAGCTAAACCGGATGAAATATCCCCAACTCCCGAGAAATCAGTACCCGATGAGGATGTTCAATCGTAATACCTAATCAATTAAACATCTTGCTAAAAAGCTAAATATTAGGGCGAAAGCCCTAACTGGCTTTTTTCTCATTATTATCATATCTTTTTGCTCAAATAAATGGCATTTTTTATTTGTTTTGAGATTCATGATAAATAGCCAGATGTGTTGATAACGTTATTGTTAAAGCGCTAAAACCTCCAATTGGGAATGAAAAAGTATCTAAATTATGAAGATAAAAAGTAATACCATAATATCATTACTGAGTAATAATAGGTTTTTGAATTCAATATGGATGGTAATGACATGTAGTTTTGGGGTATTCCTTTTAAAGGTAAATATAAAGGCAATAATACAAACTTTGAAGGATCATTCAATTTCCGTTTCCATATCCCCGAAGGCTCAGACGAATTAGAAGTTATAAGATAGGTAATCATGAAAAGATTAATCAGTTTATTTTTAATTAGCAGTTTTTTGTTTTCTTGCGGACAAGAAAACCAAGAAAAACAAATGGAAGAAATCATACAACAAGAATTAGCCTTAACGCAAAATTACACACATCGCCCGGCATTCGGCGCACAAGTTACCAAAAACGGATGCAAACTCATTATTGAAGTCGAGGGAGCACAAGATTATCGATTTATTGATAATAATGGACAATCAACCATGCTTCCTTTAAATGTTTTATTATTCAATGCCGGTAAAAAAAATGTCATCATCAAAGTCTACCCGAGAGATGGAGAAGATTATCTATCTAAATACGCTAATGCATCTGTTACCATATACCGAGCAGCCGACAAGAATACTTCTTTAAAAGATTATCAACAAATTGCCGAATTTAACTTGCCACAAGGGTTGGAAGAGCAAAAGTTACCTTATTATGAAGCTAAATTGATGATTGATGTTGATGTACCCTTTACTTACGATCAGGAGCTTGCAGCATCAGTTAATTTAAAAAATGTCCCAAATATCGAACAAAAAATTGTCGAAAAATATAATCAAATAAGAACAATATGCATTAACAGAGATGAAATTGTATATCATAGGGAATTTCTTCATTCTTCAGGTATTGTATCAAACACAACCTACGAAAATACTTATGAGGAAATAAAAAATTCATATAAAATGAAGCCAATGTTAATCGATTCGGATTCTAGAATAACGAATCACGAATTTTTGCCTATCGAAAACTATACTATACAATATTATGCCAACGGTAAAATTGTGGCACTTTGGCAAAAAAATCTATGTCCAATGCTTTATATGAAAGCTCGTGTAAAAAATGATGAAGGAGAAGAAAGAAATATAGAAGGAGGTCGGCCTATTTTCTTATATATGCCACAAGGAAGCAATGAGTTGAAGGTATGGTAACGATGAAAAAATTAATCAGTTTATTTTTAATTAGCAGTTTTTTGTTTTCTTGCGGACAAGCACCAAAAACAGATAAACAAATAATTCAAGAAACTATGCAAGCAATTGAAATGCCAAAGCAGTACCAGCAAGAACCGTTCTATTATGTCGGAATTTACAGTGCTAATATTAAATGGGAACTATTTGTTAATGATGTACAAATGTTTGCCCATTATCAAGGTAAAATTACCAGTCCCATTGTCCCACTAAATTATAATATACTGGGCAGTGGTAAACAAAAAATAACCTTTCGCATTTATCCCCCGAATGGACAGGCTGTTTTAGGCGAGTATGCCTCTTTTAGAATGAGATTATTTTTCAATAAAAATTTTAGGGATAAGGAAGATCCTGAAATCCCTATACTAGATTTCGAACTGCCTTATGAAGAGACTAAAGATTTACCTTATTTTGAAAAATCGTTTGAATTTGAAGCGCAAGTGCCTTATCAAATAACAGGTTGGACAAAATCTAAAGATTTAACCAAAGTCCCCGATTTAGAAAAGAAAGTAGTTAAAAAAATAGAGGCGTTGCGTACTATTTTAGAAAATAAGGATTCAGAAGCTTACTTTCAAGCAGTTATGCCCAGATCGAAAGAACAATTTATCTGTCTATATGCTACTCAACAAGAAATTGAAAATTCTTTTCAAGAAGACTCTTTAACCAACGGGCAGCTTTCAAAAATATTGGATGATATACAAATTTTACCGATTACTGACTATCAGATAATACTTGAACCCAATAATAGGATTGTAAAATTAAGACAAAAAGACGATGATAGTTTTACAGACGGAATTAAATTTAAAGCAATTGATAAAGAAGATAAAAAGGAGATTACTGGAGGTTATTACTTCCGTTTTCATATACCCGAAGGCTCAGACGAATTAGAAGTTATAAGATAGGTAATAATAAAAAAATAATCAGCTTGTTTTTACTTAGTTATTTTTTGTTTTATTACGGATAAGAAAAAAATAGAAGAAACTAAGAAAAAGGGAATTATGCAAAATTCCCTTTTGTTTAAAAAGGTTAGCAACGGCAGTGTTGTAATTGTTAAGCGCGTTACCGTAGAACGGTAACGCATTTTTATAACTTACCTTACAATCACATGTTAAAAAGCGTGATGCTATCGATTAAACAATTTTCCTTTCAATCGATCCTATTAATATCTCTAAATGTCGTGAAGATATCCACATCAATTAAAGTAAATTTGGATATTGTTGGCTTGTGGTGTTGTCCCAAACACTGGCTTGTACTTGTCCAATATGGTTTTGCTGTAAAAGTAACATCACTAAACGAGATTGCCCAATGCCACCACCAATAGTTTGCAATAGTTCGCCGTTTATTAGAGCTTGATGCCAAGCATAATTTAAGCGATCTTCATCATTAGTGATCTTTAATTGGCGCTTTAATGTTTCTGGATCGACACGAATACCCATTGATGAAATTTCAAAAGCGCTATTTAATACCGGATTCCATACTAAAATATCGCCATTTAAGCCTTTAGAACCTAAATCATTATCGCTACTCCAATCGTCATAATCCGGTGCACGCACATCATGTTTTTCGTTATTTGATAGTTTGCCACCGATGCCGATTAAAAACACTGCGCCTAGCTCTTTAGCAATAGCATTTTCACGCTCTTTAGGGGTTAAATTAGGGTAGCGTTTTAATAATTGTTCACTATCCATAAATGTAATGGTTTCAGGGAGGAAACGTGATAAGTGATATTTTTGTGACACCGCATTTTCGGTTGCTTTAATAGCACTATAGATTTTTTCAACAGTCTGTTTTAAATAGGTTAAATTTCTATCTTGCGGGCTGATTACTTTTTCCCAATCCCATTGATCAACATAAACCGAATGAATAGGCGATAATTGATCTTCATCCGGGCGTAAAGCTTTCATATTGGTATAAAGGCCTTCACCGACGGCAAAGTGGTGACAACTTAAAATTTTACGCTTCCATTTAGCAAGTGAATGAACCACTTCAAATTGGCTATCCGGTATTGTTTTTACCTTTACTTGTACCGCATTTTCTGTTCCCGATAAATTATCTTGAATACCGTCGCCAACTCTGCTTAAAATCGGCGCTTGTACTTCTATAAGTGATAAATTTTCGGCCAATTTATCAGCAAAAAATTGTTTTACAAAACTAATCCTTTGTTGTTGCTCTTTGAATGATATTGTCATGTTTACTCTCTAATTTTGTGTTTAGGTTTGAATATAAATTGAATCGAAAAAGCATGAAGCAAATTAGTTTAAGAATGCTTTTTCAACTTCATTAACAATCAAGTTAGTATTAAGCAAAAATTTTATAAGTATTATAAATTTAATTTGTTTTTGCTGATAAAAAATAATCGTTAATAATTTGTTTTAAATTAGCTTTTTGCCATTTTCCGATCAACAACAGATTGGGCAGTTTAAATTCGAATTTTTGATTATCGACCATGAAAGATAATTTACTACGTATAGTGCCCCGTTTGAATTGTAGATTGGTAATCTTTTCCATTGGGATTTTTTTTATATTTTTGGTTAAGTCACCTAATAGAGTTAACTTAATTAAAATAATCTGATTGGGTTGGAAGTAAATTAAATAGTGTTTAATCAATAAAGTAGCAAAAAAATTAAAAAGTATATATTGCCAAAGTGAGGCATCTTTCAAAATATATAGTATTGATTTATCGTCAAATTCTGGTAATTTTTCGAGCTCGAAATAGTCTTTTATTTTGTCTAATTTAAAACCATTATTCATTTCAATCCTTATTCCTATTCAACATTGATTTACGATAAATTGAGCAATATATTACCACTCTTTTCGTGAATTTTTCATTAATAAAATTCGCAAATAAATTGAATATTCTGCATTGAAGGCTTGATATCGGATTGGATAAAAAATAGTCTTGTCAAGAAGTTTCAGAAATACCCTACGTTTAAGTATAAAACTATTTTAATTTATTCATTAAACAATAAAACGCTAAAGGTGTGTGGTTAGTATAAATAAGGTAGCGTTAGCTGGTGGTTTTATTAAATGGATAATGGAATAAATAAAAGTCTTGTCAAGAAGTTTCAGAAATACCCTATGTTTAAGTATAAAACGGATAGTATCAATAATAACAGGGTAATACCAAATTAATTATGGGGAGCTATAGTGCTTATTTGGTATTCCCTGTATTGATAGTAAACGACTTTACTCGGCGAATTTATTTTTATGATCATAGCGGTTGTAATGAATATCATCACTAATGAGATATTGATAAATATCATCCACTATTTCGATGCCATTTTTTTGATAATCCGCTTCGCGTTTTTTGCCTCGCTCACCCGGGAAGTATACTTCACTATTGCCCTTAGCCGGTTTGACTTGCTTAAGTTGATCGAGCATCGCTGACATGGTTTTTTTGAAGGTATCTAAACCAATGAAATATTCAGGGTTGATAACAATATGGAGATGTCCCAAATCGCGCCCTTTTGATAAATCGGCATACATCGAAGAGACATTTTTACCAAATGGTAGACCAAGTAATATGCCTGACAAAATATCAACCATCATCATTAAACCATAGCCTTTAGCTCCAGCAATAGGTACCAATGCATTAACTTTATGTGAATCGGTAGTCGGTTCGCCATTTTCATCCACTGCCCATGTTGGTGGAATTGGTTCGCCTTTGGAACGAGCATAAAGTACTTTACCCCATGCTTGTACGGTGGTTGCCATATCAAATGATACGATACGCTCATCGGCTGTCGGGGCGGCAAAAGCTATTGGATTGGTACCAAAAAATGCTTGTGCACCGCCAAACGGTACTGCCATGGGGTCGGATTGACACATCGATATTGCCACTAAGTCTTGTTCGGCTGCCATTTCGGTAAAATAACACAGTGATCCACTGTGTGACATGCGCTTGATGCCAACAACAGCGACGCCATTTTTTTTGGCCATTTCGATTGCTTTGTCCATTCCCATTTTTGCTGCCACCAAACCACAGCCGTTATCGAAATCTAAAATGGCGCTTGACGGCCCGGTTTCTGTATAGGTAATTTGTGGATTGTGGGTCATGCCACCTTTAGCGATACGCTCAGAATAATACTCTACTCTCACTGCGCCGTGGGAGTGGATTCCTCGTGCATCGGCAAAAGCTAATGCGTCTGCGGCAATATCTGCATGTTCTTTGCTTAATCCGGCTTTATGCATTTTTTTGGCGATTAAGTCATGTAATGTTTTTCTGTCGATTCTCATAATAAAACTCCCATTTGTTGCTTATAACTGTTTCTGTCTCTATTTGGTGACAATCGTGCCTTTGATGCCGGCGAGTAATGACTCGATATCGGTTAAATTGCCAATATAGGCTTTATTGCCGGTGTTATTAACAAACTCAATGACGGATTTGACTTTAGGTCCTATTGCGCCGTCATCAATTGCCAGTGGTTTTAAACGCTCGGTATTAACATGTCTTAATGCTGTTTGTGCTTGCGTTCCCCAGTTTTCATATACTGCATCGGCGTCGGTTAGTATCATCAGATGATCGGCTTTGAGTTGTATAGCAAGTTGCGCAGCACTGTGATCTTTATCGATTACCGCTTCAACGCCTGTGTATCCGGTTTTTTGTTTAATAACCGGAATTCCGCCACCTCCATTACAAATAACAATATTATCATCGGCCAGCAGTTTTTTTATGGTGTCAATTTCCAGAATTTTTTGCGGTTTGGGTGAGGGCACAACGCGGCGTATTGCCTTGCCGTCTGCTTTGAATGTCCAACCATATTGGCTTTGCAGATGTTGTTGATCTTTTGGATCATACACAGGTCCTATAAATTTGGTTGGGTTGCTAAATGCAGGATCATCACTCGCTACTTCTACCTGAGTGAGTAGCGTGACAACCTGTTTAACTGTTTCTTGTTGCTGTAAGCTTTGCCCAATCATATAGCCAAGCATGCCTTGAGTTTGCGCAACGAGTATATCAAGTGGATAGGCTGGCACGGCTTGATAGGCGGCATTTTGTAATGCCAGTAGTCCCACCTGTGGACCATTGCCGTGAACAATAACCAATCGATATTTTCCCGCTAATTTAGCAATCAATTTGGTTGTAGCATGAATGTTTCGGTATTGATTTTCAATCGTTAATGATTCGTTGCGTTTGGAAATGGCATTACCACCTAAAGCAATAACAATTAGCTCCATAGTCAATCCTTGCTATTTGGGTTGTTGGTTAAGTATTAAAATAATCTGTTTGATGTTTCTGGTTCGTTTGTTTTATTGATTAAATATCGATATCTCGATGACAATCTTTTGAGTAAATATAACTTAGTGGCTCTTTGCCAACGGCGTAACAAGCCTGTAATGCATAGGCTCCCATAAAAATGTAGTCATCTTTTTTGACCGGTATCCAATGGTTATCTAATAAATACATGCCTTCACCACTTAGCAGATACGCACCATGTTCTTGTACGTGTGTTTCAATATAGCCATGGCTTGCGCCAGGTTTGAACGTTAAAATGTGAAAGTTCATATCAAACCCTAACTCTTTAGGTAATAGATCTTGCACAAATACGTTATCCATATCTTCATAGTTAATCGTATCAAGGTGCTGAACATGATTGGAAACCACCCGTGTTTGATATCCATTAAGCGGGATATAACGTCTTTTATATAAAAATAGCCGTGAGCTTTGTGCTTGATTTTGTAAGTATAATTTTACCCCTGCCGGGCAGTACAAGTAGCCACCGGTTTGTAATTGGAAAGATTGTTCGTCGGCTTTGGCAATCACCTCGCCGCTAATGACATAAACAAATACTTCAATATCTTTACCACCAAAACCTTGCTGGTTTTTTCCGTCTTGATGCATGGTGACAAGATAGTCGACAAAACTGGCACCGAGTTTTGGGGTCGATAGGATTGTAATATCACAATTTTCAAACCCGGGAATGATATTTTTGACCAGTCCGTCCGGTGGAATTAACGCATAATTATGGCGTTTGATGATAGCTCGTGAAGCTAACAAATCTTTAGGATAACCGGTGTTGTTATTGATGTATCCCATGTTTATCTCCTTGTAACATTTAGAGTTTTGTTGTGCTTTTGATATTACTTTAGGTAATAGAAAGCCCCGCCTTTAAAAAACAGCATGTTTTCAATTTTGTTGTTAAGCCGACTATCGCAAATAGCCGGCAGTGATATTATTTGTTATTTGTGCTTTGACGCATGTTGATAAGGAAGAAGATCACAGTAGCAACAATTAATATGCCAATTGCTACATAAAATCCGGTTATTTTGGTGCCGGTAAGATCTGCCAGATAGCCGGTTAATGGTGGCGCAATGACCGAAGAGCTCATACCGAAAAAGTTAAATACGCCAAATGAGGTACCGTAATTGGTTTTCGGGGCGGTTTCGGCAACGTGCGATATCAAAATTGGCTCAACGGTTAATTTTCCAAATAGACCATAAAAAATTAGCCCTGCCAGTAAAAAGGTGATCGTTGCTGATTGAACAGTGGTAAATAAAGTTGCTGCTGCAATTAATTCAAGCGCAATAATAAATATTAAGCGTTTATCTCGGAATTTATCAGAAATTTTACTAATAATTAGTGCGCCCGGTATGGCAGCAAAAGCGACCAATGATGAGGCCGAACCGATACTACCGCCGGTAAAGCCTCGTTCAGTTTCAAGAAAATTAGGTAGCCAGCTGACAATCATGTAATAACCGTAACAAGTAGCAAAATACATAATATAAGAGGCAATCATCTGAGGACTAAAGAAGCTGTGTTTTTGCGTTGCCGCTTCTGGCTCATCGATAGTTTGCTGCGCTTTGGTCTCGTTATTTGCTGCCGCTTTGAGTTTTGGATTTTCTTTAATAATGATGGCAAAACCGGCAACTAAGCACAGTAACAGGGCTGCGATGATGTATAGCATGTATTCCCATGGCATTCCCCACGATTTTACTAAAAAGCTGGTAGCCAGTAAGCTTATCCCCATACCTAACGCCGAACCGGTATTAATAATAGCTGAGGCGAAACCGCGATGCGCTGAAGGAATATTTTCAGCTGAAAGTGACCATGCAGCACCATAGTAAGATCCACAGCCTAAACCAGCCAGTAAACTACCGATGTAGATCATCATAATTGAGTGCGCATTACCGATGATAAGTGCCGCAATGGTAAACAGTAAAAAGCCGGGAATGACTACTGCTTTTTTACCAAATCTATCAACCAGCATTCCGGCAGGGATTTGCATGGCGGTGTAGGCAAAAAAGTAGCAACTGGCGATTAAACCAAGTTCGGTGTTTGATTGTGGCCCTATGGTTTGTTGGACTTCAGGAAAAATGGCCGTTAATACCGGACGGTAGATCCACATTACTGTCCAGCCTAGGCATAAAAGTACCACAATTTTATGCCAGTATTGTATACCGCCGGTTTTTTCTGTTGTTGAGTTAATAGTTGTCATGCTAACTCCTTATTACTCTTGATATGCTAATTGATAAAGTGCATAGGTTAATGCTTTGATGCCTTCAACCAGATCTTCTGTTTTGGTGTCTTCGGCAGTATTGTGACTGATACCTTTTATACTCGGCACAAATAACATTGCAGTCGGTACGAATGGCGCAAAGATTTGAGAATCATGCCCAGCTCCACTATGCATGACCCGATAACTTAATTGTTCTTTTTGGCAGATCTGCTCTAGCATCTTGATCAATTTATCATCCATTGGTATGGGATCTTCATCCATCCAGCGATTAATTTCGATTTCAAGTCCAAGCTCTGCTGCAATGCGTAACATGTCCGCTTCTAACTGTTGAGTAAAGGCGACTAATTCGGCTTTATCGGTGTGACGGCAATCAATGGTAAAAAGTACTTCACCGGGCACTACGTTAACCACATTAGGTACCGGTTCAACGTGACCAAAGGTTAAAACTAGCGGGTCGCCCACTTTAAGGGCTTTATCGATTGATTCATTGCAGATCCGGCTAAAGGCATAGACGGCATCTTTGCGGTAACCCATTGGGGTTGTGCCTGCGTGGTTGGCTTCGCCAATCAGTCGGATGTTGTAGCGTCTTTGTCCGACAATACTGGTTACAACACCAATACTTTTTTGCTCTTTTTCCAGCACGCCACCTTGTTCAATGTGAATTTCAAGGAATGCTTTGATATCGTCTCGTGCAGGTTTGGTGTTAAATTTAAATCCGCACGCTTTCATGGCATCAACAAATTTTATGCCGTTGCTATCTTCTATCGATTCGACATCCTGATGATTAGCAATGGCAAACACGTTTTTACTTCCCCAAAAGACATAAGGAAAACGGCTGCCTTCTTCTTCTGCCATTGAGATAAGTTCTAAGGTGCGTAATGGCTGTCCATAGTGTTTTTTTAAATACTCCATAGCCAGTAATGCGGCAATAATACCTAATTGCCCGTCAAGTTTTCCGCCGTTGACAACGGTATCGACATGTGAGCCTGACATAATGATCTGATCGGGATATTTGCTTCCTTCAAATCGACCATATAAATTACCGATGTCATCAAAATAACTCTCCATGCCGATTTCGGTCATTTTATCTTTTAGCGCATTTTGTGCGTCAAGCCATTCACTTGTGTAAAGTAAACGTGTTGTTCCGCCTTGTTCTAATCCACCAAAACTTGATATCCATTTCACTGCGTTAGCAACATCATCATATAAGATATTCATAAGCATTTACCTATTATTCAACTTTCGATTATTAACAATTTTTCTTTTCTCTCAACTTGCTAACTACGATACTATTAATAGCAAATAATAATGTGATCAAACCAGCTTTTTTGATTTTGTAAAATTTAATTAAATTAATGAGTTATTATTATAAAAAATTTTTTAATAATAATTTATCTATATGATTTTAAATAATTTTATTTTTCTAATTCAATTGCCAATTTGTGACATCTAACCTACTTATTCAATCATTTTTACGTAATATATAAATACAGTCTGATAATTAGATTTAATAGATAAACTCATTACCAGTGTAATGACACAGATCCAAACGGGTATCAGAATTCGCCTTGTGAAGATATTTTATTCCGTCATTGAGATGTTTCAAAACATGTGATGAGTGGCTATTGAGTTATATTCAATCAGTGTTTAGATAACTATTTTTATAACTGAGAGGCAAATTCTCATGATTCAATCTTTTATAAAAAAAGGAAGCTTTCAAGACTCGGTCAGTTTGATGTTAATCTCGAAAAAACTCAGTAATCTTGAAGAAGTTGATGAAGTTTCTGTCATGATGGGCACTCCTGCCAATAAATCGTTGCTAAATGCCACCGGTTTTTGGAGTGATACTTTCAACGATGCCACCCCAAATGATATCTGTGTTGCTATCAAAACCCATGATGATTCGACAAACGTTATAGCGCTGATTAGTGATCAGTTAGAAGATGCATTGAAAAACATTGCTCAGCAACAACAAGGCGGAACAAAACTACTTAAAGCCCGACGCTATGCCAGTGCCACCGAAAAGCTACCCGATGCTAATCTTATCTTAATTTCCATTGCCGGCGAGTATGCAGCTGAGCTGGCCGATCAAGCGTTAGATGATAATAAAAATATCATGATATTTTCCGATAATGTTTCGGTCGATGATGAAGTTCGTTTAAAAACTAAAGCTGATAAAAAAGATCTGATCGTTATGGGCCCTGATTGTGGTACTGCAATTATTGCCGGCGCCCCTTTAGCCTTTGCTAATGTGATCCCGAAAGGAAATATCGGCGTAATTGGCGCATCCGGTACCGGTATTCAAGAGGTGATCTCGCAAATTGCCTTATTAAATCAGGGCATTACTCAAGCGATCGGTTTAGGTGGTCGTGATCTGTCTGAAGAAGTAGGCGGTATTAGTGCGCTTACGGCACTAAAAATGTTAGCGGCTGATGAATCGACTCAAGTGATTACTTTTATTTCTAAACCGCCTGCAGAAAATGTGCGTAAAAAAGTTATTGCCGCAATGAAACAGATCAATAAGCCAATTGTTGCTCTGTTTTTAGCCTCAAAAATTGATCAGCCACAAGAAGATAATATCTATTTTGCCAATACCTTAGATGAAGCGGCCAGATTGGCTTGTTTATTGGCGAAAGTTGAAGCGACAGCCTGTCAGTTACCAACGGTTGCAGGTAAAACTATTAGTGGTCTTTATACCGGTGGAACTTTAGCGGCCGAAGTGGCAATGTTGTTAGCTAAAGCGCTCGATCTTGCTGTTAGCCACAGCCATGATAAAGGCATAATGTTAGATCAAAACGGACATAAAATTATCGATCTAGGCGATGATTTTTATACAGTTGGCAGACCACATCCAATGATTGATCCTTCAATTCGTGAAGAAGAAATTGCGCAACTTGGTCAACAGCCTGCGGTTGGCGTTGTGTTAATGGATCTGGTTATTGGTTATGGCGCTAACGCCGATCCAGCCGAATCAGTAATTAGTGGCTTTAGCCGTGCTTGTGCTGCGCGATCTGCTGATAATCCGTTAATTGCTATTGTGACTGTTACCGGATCGGAGCAAGATCCGCAGTCGCGTCATCAACAAATTGAAGCACTCAAATCGGCAAATATCATTGTCATGGACAATTTACCGGAAGCTGTATTACTTGCCAAAAGACTTATCACCGCGGGTCAAGCGTCAACACCGGTTAGATCCTATCCTTTATTAAACCATATTAGCGTGATCAATGCCGGGCTACGTAGTTTTGCTGAAGATCTTCAAGCATCAAATATTCCAGTGGTGCAGTATCAATGGGCGCCAATAGCGGGTGGAAACAAGAAGTTAGCGGCTATTTTGAAAAAATTAAATTAAGAGGTTTTGATAATATGAATACATCAATCAATGAAGCAAACCAAGCAATTATTGAGCGAATTAAAGCCGCCAGACCACACTGGATAGGGGTTATTGCGGCAAAAGAAGCCGTGCCAACGTTAGCACAAGGATATAAATTATTACATGCAGGCCCACCGATTGTTTGGCACGATATGACCGGACCAATGCAAGGGGCGTGCATAGGCGCTTGTTTATTTGAAGGCTGGGCACAAGACGAACAACAAGCCTTGCAATTGCTCGAAAATGGCAAAGTTGAATTTATTCCTTGTCATTCAGTAAATGCAGTAGGCCCAATGGGGGGAATTACTTCGGCAAATATGCCAATGGTGGTGGTTGAAAATATCACACATGGTAATCGAGCTTACTGTAATTTAAATGAAGGTATTGGCAAAGTGATGCGTTTTGGGGCTTATGGTGAAGAAGTGCTCAATCGTCATCATTGGATGAAAGTGTCATTAGCACCCGCATTAAATGAGGCATTAAAGCTTTTTGATAACGGTATTGATCTTACGGCACTAATGGCACAAGCTATTTCAATGGGTGATGAGTTCCACCAACGCAATATTGCCGCTTCCGCACTTTTACTGCGCACTTTATCGCCTAAATTAGCTTTACTTAACCGTGATAAAGCGGAAATGGCGAAAATTTTTGAATTTTTGAGTGTCACCGATCAGTTCTTTTTGAACATAGCAATGGCATTTTGTAAGTCAGTTATGGACAGTGCGGCACAAATTCAAGCCGGCACAATTGTGACTGCTATGACCCGTAATGGTAAGGATTTTGGTATCAAAGTCAGTGGGTTAGGTGATCAGTGGTTTACTGCACCAGTAAACACGCCGCAAGGGTTATTTTTCACCGGTTATTCTCAAAAAGATGCCAACCCCGATATCGGCGATAGCGCCATTACCGAAACTTTTGGAATTGGTGGGGCAGCTATGGTTGCGGCGCCGGGGGTAACTCGATTTGTTGGCGCAGGTGGCGCAGATGTTGCATTAGAAATATCAGAAGAGATGAGTGAGATATTTTTAGCGCACAATATGCTATTTCAAATCCCTTCATGGAACTTTCAAGGTTGTTGTATGGGATTGGATATCCGCCGTATTGTGGAAACAGGCATCACGCCTCTTATTAATACAGGAATTGCCCATAAACAAGCAGGCGTGGGTCAAATTGGTGCAGGCACCGTACGTGCTCCATTAGCGTGTTTTGAAAAAGCACTCGAGGCGTTAGCAGAAAAATTAAAAGTGTAATTTATGAATCAAACACATGCAGTAAACGCAAAATTATTAAAAGCGATGACCCAATCGCAACTCAACGTTAAATTATCTGCCGATGAATATCGGCAGCGCTGCATGTTATTGATGCCAAATTGTTGCTCTCCTATAAAGCCATTAGTAAGCAGTTCACAACTGCCTTTGCGTGAAGGAAAATTGACTGTTTTTAGTCAACATCGACATACCATTAATTTGATTAATCAGCAGCAACAATTAATTACTCTTCATCGCTATGGAAGTGGATTTGCACCAATGGGTAGTGTGCTGAAAACCGCAGATTTTGACACTGTTCAAGCCGCACTAACAACGGATAGTCATTTAACTATCAATCAAACCATTAACGGCGAATTAAAGATTGGTCATATCAGCATTGATCAGACGAGCCATATTTGCGATTTAGAATTAAAGCCCGATCCTGCTCTATCCTTTGATAAAAAGGGTGTTGCTCAATTACTGCAACAGATCAATAATTCTACTGGGGTACACGGTCAGTTAGGCAATCTGATTCTAACGCCGTATCAAGCAGAATTAGAAAATTTATGTCTCCAATTATCGAATTTACTGGCAGGTAATCGCGCCGATCTCACCCCTTATATCGGTTTAGGTGTGGGATTAACCCCGAGTTATGACGATATTATCGTTGGGATCTTAGCGGTACTGGCGTGTGATGAGCGTTTTTATGCGCCGTTACAACGATTGCAAGACGCTATGCAGTCTATGCCGTTAGATAAACTGACCACCACCATTAGTGCCACTTTTTTACAGTATGCGTTAAAACGCCAATTTTCTTTACTGGTTATGCAAGTGGTTAGAGCATTAGCACAAGGTAAATACCACCATGTATCGATCCATAAATTGTTAAATTATGGTCATACATCCGGTGCCGATCTTTTATTTGGCATTTGGCTAGGTATCGATCGTTTTATTATTAGGGATTAAATCATGTTAGATACTGAAACAATGCGAACATTTACTAAAGTGGTTGAGTGCAATAGCTTTTCAAAAGCCGCTAAACTTTTATATAAAACCCCTGCCGCTATTAGTTATCGCATTAAATCATTAGAAGCAGATCTTAATACCCAGCTCTTTGAAAGGACAACTCGCACAGTCAGTTTAACGCTTGCCGGTCAGCATTTATATGAGCATTGTAGCCAGTGGTTGTTATGGTTGACCACCATGCCTGATGAGTTACAACAGATTCGGGACGGGGTTGAACGTAAGGTGAATGTTACCATCAATAATTTGCTTTACGATGTTGATGCTGTGACCGATTTGTTAACCCATTTGAAAGAAAAATTCCCGTTTACTAATTTTAATTTTACCCGCCAGGTTTATATGGGGGTTTGGGATTCGTTGCTACACGGAGAATGTCATCTTGCTATTGGTGCAACAGGCACTGAATCATTGGATAACATGGTTAATATTTTTCCATTGGGCGAAATTAGTTGGGTATTTATTGCGGCAAAAAATCATCCTATTACTCAATTAGAAGGTCCGTTATCCAACGAAATACTCCGTAAATATTCTGCTGTTAATATTGAAGATACCTCTATTCATATGAATAAACGTGTTGCATGGTTGTTGCCAAGTCAGTCTGAAATCATTGTACCAAATATCACCACCAAATTAGCTTGCCATTTAAAAGGCTTAGGTATTGGCTTTTTACCTAAGTCGATCTGTCAACCTTATTTAGATTCGGGTGAGTTGGTTCAGTGCCAAGTGATTAATGAGCGCAAGCCTTCGCCGCTTTCATTAGCATGGAAAAAAACGCATATGGGTAAAGTGATGAGTGAAATTGTGAATCTGTTTAAGTTTCATCACCCCATTACGAATAATTTTTTGAAAAATATCGATAAGAAAAGATAGTCACCGCATCACAATGTAATGTGAATGTTAACAAGATTAAATCGAAATCAATAAGGGAAAAATACATGTTAGACCTAGACAAATATGATCAAATTAATCCGCCGTCTCGATTACTAATGGGGCCTGGCCCAATTAATGCAGATCCGCGTGTAACAAGGGCTATGGCTGCGCCATTAATTGGACAGTTTGATCCCGTGATGACAGATTATATGAATCAAACTATGGCACTTTATCGTGATATTTTTAAAACCAAAAATGAACAAACGTTCGTTATTGACGGTACTGCTCGAGCCGGTATTGAGGCCGTATTAGTTTCAACCATTCGCCCGGGTGACAAAGTACTTGTGCCTGTATTTGGTCGTTTTGGTTTATTACTGTGTGAAATTGCACATCGGGCAAGGGCGGAAGTTCATACTATTGAAGTGCCATGGGGAGAAGTTTTCGATCCAAATGTTATTGAAGATGCAATCAAAAAAGTTAAGCCTCGATTATTACTTTGTGTGCAAGGCGATACTTCGACAACTTTAATCCAACCATTAGATAAAATTGGTGAAATTTGCCGTCGCCATGGCGTACTTTCTTATGTCGATGCAACTGCCTCGATTGTCGGTAATGAGCTTGAAGTTGATAAATGGCAACTTGACGGGGTTTCAGTCAGTTTACAAAAATGTTTAAGTGGCCCGCCGGGCGTTGCGCCTTTAACACTTAGCCCACAAATGGTTGATATTATTCAGTCTCGTAAATGTGTTGAACTTGGTATTCGTGCTGAAGGTGATAGTAGCGGAAGTGATGAGATGATTTACTCTAACTACTTTGATATCGATATGATCATTCGCTATTGGGGCGCTGAGCGTATTAATCATCACACCGAAGCAACCTCAATGCTCTATGCGGCAAGAGAGTGCGCCCGTATCGTGCTTCAGGAAGGGTTAGATAATGTTATCGAGCGTCACCGAATTAATGGCGCAGCAATGGTTGCCGGCCTGCAAGCTATGGGACTGGAGTTATTTGGTGATCTTAAACATAAAATGAATAATGTGGTTGGGGTAAAACGTCCCGATAATATTGATGATCTGCAAGTGCGCAATTTGATGCTAAACGATTTTGGCATTGAAATTGGTGCTTCCTTTGGGCCTCTTAAAGGCAATGTTTGGCGTATTGGTACTATGGGTTATAACGCAAGAAAACCGTGCGTACTGCAAACATTAACCGCATTTGAAGCAGTGCTTAATCGTGTTGGATTTAAAACTACGCAAGGTGCCGGCTTACAAGCGGCTTGGGATGTTTATCAAAAATAGTTGGTCATTAACATAATAATAAAAGCTCACAACAAGTGAGCTAGCTTTATACCCAGTGAAGTTATTGCTAGATGAGTTACTTCAAGTGCGGCTGGATGGGCTAACATTGGTAGCATAAAAATCAGGTTATTAACCATATTACCTTATTGCAACAAAAGGTAACTCTTTTTGCAGCAGGTTATTTGGGATGTTACTTTAAAATGCATAAGGAGATTCAATGAATATCTCAGCTAATAAAATGCCTACATCTGGGTATAATCAAAAAAAATGGAAAGGGCGTTATACCATTTTATTATTATTGTGGTCGGGTTGGTTATTATCGTTTCTTGATCGAATGGTCATGAATGTTTCGTTGCCTTTTATCGGCAGTGAGCTTGGTTTAGATAAAACCGTGCAAGGCTCGATAATCAGTGCTTTTTTTATTGGTTATGCGCTGTTTCAAATTCCCGGTGGCTATTTATCCGATAAATTTGGGCCCCGTAAAGTTATGGCATTTGCCATTATATGGTGGTCAATTTTTACCTTCTTTACCGGGCTGATCTATTGGTTGCCTTTGATGTTGTTGGTACGATTCCTATTTGGTGCAGGTGAGGGTTGTTTTCCGGCTTCATCGTGGAAAGTCATTGCCACTTATTTTCCCCCTCATGAACGAGGACGAGCAACCGCCATTCAATCTTCTGTTAATACCTTAGGTCCGGCAATTTCTGTTGTTGTGGCCGTGACTATCATTGAGTGGCTAGGCTGGCGAGAGGTTTTTGTCATTTTAAGTGTACCGGGTCTTATCTTAGGCTTGCTTATTTATCGCTATATTCGTAATCATCCGGCAGATAATCGCTTAATCAGTGCCGATGAGTTACATCTGTTAGAAGCTGATCAACAAAACGATAAGAAAAATATTGAGATACAAACTCGATCGTTTTCATTGCTTGCGGTATTAAAAATGCCAATCCTTTGGAAGTTATCGCTGATTTGGTTTTTATTTGATATCACCTTTTGGGGTTTTACGACCTGGTTACCCAGTTATCTACTTGAGGCAAGGGGCTTATCACTGTCTAAAACAGGGATTTGGGCTGCCATTCCGTTCTTATTTGGGGCTTTAGGCACCTTAGTTGGCGGGTATTTTGCCGATAAGTTTCAACAACAACTTAAATATCTTTATGGCATTACAGCACTGTTATCTGGCGCTTTTTTGTTTTTAATGTATCAGGTTGAAAATCTTAATGCTGCTATTGTCTTCCAATGTATTTCAGCTTTATTTATGTTTATCGCCTTTGCGATTTTTTGGGGAATGTTGATGCATCTTATCCCAACCGCCATTATGGGCAAAGCGTCGAGTGTTGTTAACTTTGGTGGACAAGTTGCCGGCGTGGTTTCACCGTTTATCATCGGCTTTTTAATTGATAATGCCAGTGGTGGATATCATCATGCCTTTTTATTTATGGTGCTATCACTTATAGGATCAGCGGTTTTGACCTTTTTTATCGAAAAAATAACACTTTAAGGTAATTTTACTTAGGTTGTAATTGAAGGATTTTTAGAGAGAAGTAGCCAAAGATTAACAATTTAGCCAGCGGCGCAATATATGCAGGCAACAATTAGACTGAAGATTTAATACTTAGCTTAATTAAAATTAATCATTGATTAGCATTTGAAGATAATAAACCAACAAAAAAACCGTTCTTATGAAGTGAACGGTTTTTTTATTTTGCTAATTGATTAAAGCATTAGCCTTGATATTTTTTCATGACAATTGATGCGTTAGTTCCACCAAAACCGAAGCTATTAGACATTACTGTGGTTAATTCACGTTCAGTCGGCTCGGTGATAATGTTCATGCCGATAGCCGCTTCATCAAGTTCGTCGATATTGATACTTGGCGTGATAAAGCCGTGCTCTAACATGAGTAATGAATAGATAAGCTCTTGTGCACCTGTTGCACTTAAAGAGTGACCAGTCATCGATTTGGTTGATGAAATTGCCGGGATATTATCACCAAATACTTCCTTGATAGCCCAAAGCTCTTTAACATCACCAACTGGAGTTGATGTACCATGAGTATTGATATAATCAACCGGTGCATCTAAATCCGCAATCGCCATTTGCATACAACGCATTGCACCTTCACCAGACGGCGCTACCATATCATAACCGTCAGAAGTTGCACCATAACCAACCAGCTCACCATAAATGTGAGCGCCACGGGCTAATGCATGTTCAAGCTCTTCAACGACCACCATACCGGCACCACCGGCAATAACAAAGCCATCACGGTTGGCATCGTAAGCACGTGAAGCTTTTTCCGGTGTATCGTTATATTTAGTCGATAAAGCACCCATTGCATCAAACTCACATGACATTTCCCAGCACAGTTCTTCACCGCCACCGGCAAAAACAATATCTTGTTTGCCCAGTTGGATTAGTTCGGCAGCATGACCAATACAGTGAACAGAAGTTGCACAAGCTGAGGTCATTGAATAACTCACACCTTTGATTTTAAATGGTGTTGCTAAACAAGCCGAAATAGCAGATGACATCGATTTAGTCACGGCATAAGGTCCAACGCCACGCAATCCTTTTTCTTTCATACCAGCCACAACATTATATTGTGTTTTTGTCGATCCACCGTAACCGGCAATCAATCCTGTGCGAGGATTAGAAACTTGTTCCGGGGTCAATTTAGCATCTTCAATTGCTTGTTGTAATGCCAGATAACCATAGATAGAAGCATCATTCATAAATCGGACAATTTTTCGATCAATTAGTCCTGTCGTATCCAGTTTTACATTTCCGCATACATGGCTACGCATTCCACTATCTTTCATTTCTTGTGAAAAAGTAATGCCGCTTCGACCTACTTTTAATGATTCGAGAACTTCTTTAGTATTGTTCCCTATGCTTGATAGAATCCCTAACCCTGTAATAACAACACGTTTCATTTAATGCTTTACTCCTAAATTATCTGGCTTTATATGAAAACTTCCGCTGATTATAGCGTACAGTTGTAAGCTGAACAATACCTTAACTCTTTTTTTATAATCAATTTCATATCAACTAGTTGATTAATCGAATTAATATTAAAAAATTTAATAAAACAAAATTCTATCGTCGCTTCATTTTTATGATTTAAACAACGCTTTTAATACACAATATTTACTTGCGATGCGAATACTCATTACGTTATACTGTACAAATATACAGTTTATGGGTGAGTGAATAAATGAATGAGAAAATGATAGCTAAGCTTGAAATATTAGCCGAATCGGCAAAATATGATATTTCTTGCGCTTCGAGCGGCACTTCTCGAAGTAATAAGCATAAAGGCATTGGTAATGCTAGTAGCTGTGGCATTTGTCACAGTTTTACTGCCGACGGTCGTTGTGTTTCTTTGCTAAAAATCATGCTCACTAACTACTGTATGTTTGATTGTGCTTACTGTATCAATCGACAAAGTAATGATATCCCTCGTGCCGGATTTACGCCAAAAGAGTTGGCTGATTTAACGATTGAATTTTATCGCCGTAACTATATTGAAGGACTATTTATTAGTTCCGGAATTGTCAGAAGCCCGGATCACACTATGGAAAAGATGATTCGTGTGGTCAAAATTTTGCGCAATGAGTATCATTTTAATGGTTATATTCATATGAAAGCTATACCCGGCGCAAGTAATGAATTGATCACCGAAGCGGGACTATTGGTCGATCGGATGAGTGTCAATTTAGAAATTGCCACCGAAAAGAATCTAAAATTATTAGCGCCGGATAAAGATCATCAAAGCATCTATCAACCGATGCGCCATATCCAGCAAAACTTATTAGAGAATATCGAAGATCGCAAAAAAATTAAATCGACTCCAAAATTTGTTCCGGCAGGGCAAAGTACGCAAGTGATTATTGGTGCGACCGATGAAACCGATAATCAGATTTTGCAATTAACCGCCAAATTATATAAGCGACCAAGCATGAAGCGGGTTTACTATTCGGGTTTTATTCCGGTAAACAGCTATGACAGCAGATTGCCGGTTGTGCAAGAAGTGCCAAGAGTTCGTGAAAATCGATTGTATCAAGCCGATTGGTTGCTACGATTTTATGGTTTTGATGTGAATGAAATTGTTAATGAGCAATATCCTGATTTAGATTTAACGGTTGATCCTAAACTTGCATGGGCAATACGTAATCCGCAATGTTTTCCGGTTGATGTAAATCGTGATAGCTATCAAAAAATTTTACGGGTGCCGGGCATTGGGGTTAAGTCCGCAAAAATGATTGTATTGGCTCGGCGTCATCGTAAACTGAATTTAGAGGCGCTTAAACGTATTGGCGTGGTATTGAAACGAGCACAATTTTTTATTGTTTGTCATGAAATGAAAACATTTAAATTGCTTGAATCTTCAGCCGAATACATCCGCCTTTCCTTGCAAGAACCGCCACTGCTGGAAGCGAAAAATCTAAATGTGCCGCAACAATTGGTTATGGGGTGGTAGTTGATGCTTGCCTTTAGTTATGACAAAAGTTTTGAAGGATTACTTTGCGCTGTGTTTGATGCTTTTAAACTCAAACAAATGCCGGAATGCTTATTAGGGCAGGGTGAGGTGGCGCCTTTATTGGTTTCTAACATCCATGATGTCGAATTTCGTAATAGTAAATATGAACGAGTGATGAGCGCGCTAAATAAAAAATTAGCGAAAATCTCACTCAATCATTTAATGTACGTGTGGTTATCCGAAATTCCGGAAAGTGATTTAATTATCTTTCGCTATATTTGCAAAGTGTTTAAGTCTCAGCAATCAATCGAAACCGATTTTGCCGATCCGGATGTACTTGCAGTACATGAAATTGCCAAAAAAGTTAGCAAAGAGCGGCATCACTTAATTCAATTTGTCCGTTTTAATACTATTGAAAGCCCGACAGATCAGAATCATGCTAAAGAGAAAATCTATTTTTCTGTTGTGGCGCCTATTTATAATGCTTTGCCTTTGGTTTTGAAGTTTTTTAAAGATCGCTATGCCGATCAAAAATGGGCTATTTATGATGAAAAACGACAATACGGATATTTTTATGATTTAGAAAAGATCGAACAGATATCCTTAACTGATCAAGATGATTTGTTGGTTAACAGCAAAATTAATCAAAAATACTTAACGGAAGATGAAATTTTGTTTCAGACTATGTGGCATCGTTATTGTCAAGCTTTGACGATTAAAGAAAGGGTGAATCCAAAATTACAACGGCAACAAATGCCTAGACGCTTTTGGCATTATCTGCCGGAAATGCAGGGTTTATAAGAGTCTATTGAAATATAAATTTTGAGCGGACTAAGTAGAAATTGAGCTTTTATCGTAAATTGTGCCCCAACTAATAGTCAGTACTGTTGAAAGATGAAGTTTTTTTAGACTATGTGGCATCGTTATTGCCAAGCCTTAACGATAAAAGAAAGAGTGAATCCAAAATTACAACGGCAACAAATGCCTAGACGCTTTTGCATTATCTGCCGGAAATGCAGGGTTTATAAGGGTCTATTGAAATATAAATTTTGAGCGGACTAAGTAGAAATTGAGCTATTATCGTAAATTGTGCCCCAACTAATAGTCAGTACTGTTGAAAGATGAAGTTTTTTTAGACTATGTGGCATCGTTATAGCCAAGCCTTAACGATAAAAGAAAGAGTGAATCCAAAATTACAACGGCAACAAATGCCTAGACGCTTTTGCATTATCTGCCGGAAATGCAGGGTTTATAAGGGTCTATTGAAATATAAATTTTGAGCGGACTAAGTATAAAATTGAGCTTTTACCAATATTGTGCCCTATTAATAGTCAGTACTGTTGAAAGCGATTTAATGATCATTAAAAGTGATATAAACAGAAACCGCCGAGCTTGTCGGCGGTTGTTAATGTGATTCATCATTATTATTGTGAATCGATATCATTAATAAAGCTGTTAATGCTTTCTTCTCGTTGCTGTTGTTTTTGTTGATCGACTTTACCACCGGAAGCATTAAAATCATTACGTTGGAAATACGCATTTCGCATGAAGTTATAAGGATCATCACTATTTTTAAGCATATCTTCATATTCAATCGCAACGGCGCGAGCTTCAATACCGTCAACTACGCCACGCGCTAGTGCCCATTGCCAATCTAACCAAACCAGTGGTGGGTAAAGGGTATCGACAAGGTCACCACCTTCTTGTCTAAGTGTCGCTGATCCATAAAATGGTAAAACGACGTAAGGTCCGTAAGGAACATCATAATGACCTAACACATCACCAAAACTGCGTCTGTTTCCTTTCTTTAATTGCGGATCAGCCATGCTGGCAACATCAAATACCCCTGCAACACCAAAAACAGTATTGATAAAGAATCGGGCTAAATGGGTACTGGCTTGATGAACTTCGCCTTGAAGCAGGTTATTTACCATAGATGCCGGTTCAGATAAGTTAGATGAAAAGTTAACGACGCCTTTACGTACAGGAGACGGGACATAATCTTTCCATACTACTGCTGCTGGACGCAAAATATAGGGATCAAGCGCATAATAATTGACGTTGAACATCGCTTTATTAACCCCAGACAACGGGTCGCTATATGTATTGGTTTCAGGCTGATATGTAGCGCAACTGGTTAGCGCTAATGCAGTAATCATCATTCCAATTATTCTTTTTTTCATAATATATTCTTCTATTATTGTTAATATTATTGATAAGCTAATTGTATCATGTTTGTATAAAATGGAAAATTTTTGTTATTTAATTGGTATTATTTGTTTAAATTGATTAGAATAACCGACCCGGTGACCTCATAGTTAAATGGATATAACAAGCCCCTCCTAAGGGCTAGTTGCAGGTTCGATTCCTGCTGGGGTCGTATTCGCTCAATCAGGTAAAATCGATAACCCGCCTTTACAACCTTATCGGAACTTATTTTTTTTCATTGATAACATATCTAAAAAAACGCCATCAATTATTTCAGATTGATAACTTTTCTAAACTGTTTACGGTATATTTGAGGGTATTTTGAGATAACCTATCAAAAATACCGTGATTGGACTTATTCATAGAAGCAATTAAATTAACAAAGCATAATGATAAATTGTATAACATACCAAAAGTCGAAAGCTAAATTTCAAATAATTGTTTTATATGCACTATGAATTAACAACGTCATCAGTGTCTAAAAGGTTATGATCGCCGTTTGATCTGAATCTGTTTTTAATAATAAATATTACTTTCAATTGTTGGTTAGGAAGGATCTTTTATAAGTTAAGATTTATGATCATAATGATGAAATTGATCTTTGTATTTGAAGCGAAACGGATCAATTTCATCTTTGCTTAACATTTAATGTTGAGATTTGTGTTTAAGGTAATCTAATATATTTTAAAGAATTTAGTTTTCCATACCATTACCAACCACAGGTTTCCCTTAGCGGTTTTATTGCTTCATCAAGCCCGGTTAATGTAAATGTTGTATTTACTGCTGACTCACCGTATGGTGTGACTTGAATAAATAATTTATTTTTTCCGATTAATTCCTTAATAAAATCCGTTGTCTTTTTTGATCGGGTGCTTGAATAGAATATTGCTTTATGATCATTTGAAATATCCCATCTTCTATTCGATACCGCTTTTTCAGAGTCAATACGTGTTATGGGCGTTAAATCATTAGAACGTAAAAATGTATCAAAATCGATATATAATTCAGTTACATTCTCTTTACATCTGATATATAAATGAGGTGTTATTAAATTATATCGCGCGTTTATTGGACGATCAGCATTCAGTCTTATGGTCACAGATTTACTATCATCAACGGGTGATACGCCTTGTTGGACAAACCATTTGCCCATGGCATTTTTATCTATCGAGCTTTCAGTTTTTTTCTCGAATATCTTATCGTAGCATGCAAGTCTTTGAGTTGAGTCAGTCAGCGATTTACAGCTGTCGATTTCTTTCTCAAGTTGATCATTAGCGAGGGCTAAAAAAGGTAAAGCAATTAAGGTAAATAAAGTCTTTCTCATAATAAAAATCAATAAGTTAAACGCTCTTTAATAGTATTGTATTTTTTGGGGGAAATCAATGCTTAATTGTTGTTTATCTATCGCTGATTTGGTGAATAATGGACAATTGATTACATCATGTTTATCTGCGTAGTTTCATTTTTTTATAGTTATTGCAAATCATCAATGGTACAATAATTGAGCAAATATAGAAAATTTACTATTGAGGAATAGAGATGAAAAAATTTTTACCATTAATGTTAATTTGTATTGCTTTTTTAATATCATCTTGCACCACGTATAAAGATGAAAGTTATTCTGAGCCTCTTCCTAGTGATAAAGTCGCCAAAGTAACCTTTACTTATTCCAAAAATTTTAATAGTAGTACTGCAATGATTTTTGGTGTTTTTTCAATGAGTAAAACAGAAGGTAATTATCTCAATAATACAGAAACTAAAATAAAATTTGATGAAAAAACCAAGGATCGTAACTTTGGCATACCAACTCCAAATAATAGTGAAATTGCATATAATGTTTATATTCCAGCAAATAAGACTTTTAAATTTAATGCTAGTATTTGGCATTATTGGTATTCAAACCTCTCTGATACATCAGGAGAAGAAAACAGATCCAGTTCATGTAGCTATGATAATATAGTATTTACACCAGTTGAAGGCGGTGAATATTTGGTTTTTCTTGATAACCTTAATAATAACTATAAAGATGCGCCAAGATGCTCTTTAACAATAAAACAATTTGTTAAAAGCAAATCAGGTAATCAGTGGGTGGATATTCAATACACATTCAAAAATACTAATGGACGTGATGTTATGACTACCTATTCAAGATAAAATTTAATTCATCTATTATCATCGCATAGGCTAAAAAACCACCTTAGGGTGGTTTTTTATTGTGCAAATTTCATAAATTTCGTATTACTAAGCCAAATTATTTATAGAAAAATGTATGAAAAGGATATGTATCACCATTTTATTGTTTTTATCTCATCGAGTCTTTATGCAATGAAACTAATGACCAAGATTGGAGCGTTAACATCACTATTACTCCTATTACAGATAAAAAAGTTTTTATATTCACTATTGATATAACGAAATATAAAGAGGTTAAAAGTGCTGAGCTTATGGTTAGTTGTGAAAGGGTAGGTCTTATACCACAGTCAAAAAACTGGCAAGACAACCAAATGATGCAATGAAAATCATTTTTAGAGTAAATAAAGAAAAAATAATTAAAATGCAATGGGGTCTGCATAGAGGTGATGTCAGTGTCAGAAAAGAAGAATTTATGAATGAAGTAATTCAGAATGATAAAAAGCTCATTGTAAGAGTAGGAACTAAATCGACAAGAGATTTAACCTTTTCTTTCGTAGGCTATAAAAACTAACGAAAGGTTAGAAAAAATGCTTAAATTAAAATATATTATACAGCCCGCCTCGGTGGGTTTTTTATTGCCTAAATCCATTAAATAACATAAGATTAACAAAAACATAAGGATGTGGTATGAAAAGAATTGCATTAATTAGCCTTGTTAGCCTAGCTTTATTTGGTTGTGGTGAGAAGAAAATAAATGAAGAAATGTTAGTTGGCGATTGGGAGTGTAATATAACTCAGCAACTTGCTAAGTGGAAAAATGGAGCTTTTCAAGAGTATGGTGAAGTAAAAAGCGAGAAAACTCTTGTAACTTACAAAATTTACGATGGAGTAATCATAAGGACTCTACCGATTGAACTTTTCAAAAACGATTGGGAATCTTATTCTGTATACCAATCAATTTATAATATTAAAGGAATTAACATAACGGATAAAAATGTTTCCATTATCGAAAGAAAAATAGATTTTATTTCAGAAAATGAGTACAGAATAACTGGTGTTTTATCAGTAATAAACGGTAATGATACAGAGTCAGTACAAGAAAAAGATAATTTTAAAAATAAACTTGAAGAGCATTGCATTAAAATAAAACACTAGTAAAACATTTATTATTTGCCAGTGCTTTATTTTATCTTTTCAATTTTCCCCCAATTTTTGCCGAAAGTTCGCTAATGGTATTGAAGAACACACAGGAGCAGTTTGGCAAGCTATGTCACGCAAAATGAATGTTCAATCTTAAATGATAATTTTCATACCATTCACGAAAAATAAAGGAGATGGTATGAAAAAATTTGTATTGCTTGGATTGATTGAGGTTATTTTAACTGGTTGTGGTGATAATAAAGTTACTAATGAGTATTTAGTCGGTAACTGGGATTGTAATGAAGAAAAATATGAAAGCAAGTACAATTCAAAATTTAAAGAATATGAAGACTATTATTTAGAAAGTGGTGAACAATTTAAACACCCCTATAAAATCGTTGATGGCTTTTAATGTTAAAATTGCCTAGCGATGAAGTTGTTGAAGCTGACTCAAATAAAACTTATACACAGCCAACTATAGAAGGTAAACAAAATGATTGTGAATATAAAATAAATCGAAGTTTGATAAAAAATTCCATCAACAAATTTACTTTTGACATTGAGATGTTTTTAACTTGCTCAAATGAAAAAGGAGAGGCGAAAAAATCAAAAAGCCAAATAAAAAGAATCTGCACTAGAACAAAATAAGACCCTGTAAATAAATTTGTGTATTTGTCTATTTTTGAACTACTCTAATGAGTAAAAAACAGGTAGATAAAAATGGACTAAAAAAAGACAAAAAAGCATGACTAAATTGTGGTTGTCATTGTTCGTTATTTATAAACTGTATATTAGTAAGTTTGATAATCACGTTTTTTCATCTATTCAATACAAACAATATGAATATAGCCATCAAAAAAAACTCGATAATTACCAACGCTTAACCTGTGTTGATATTTATAATTAGTTAAGGATTTTGCATTAGTACAATTCGGCATATTAACTAGCTCATCAGTTTTATGGAAAGAACGTTAATTAAGAGATTTTTTCAGAATTAAAAATAAAATTTAACAGCATCAAGTTAAATTGAAAATGTTAAAATTTGTGTTTGTTCCTGCATGTTAATTAAAGCTATACCTTAACATAAATTTTAAAATGTCGTTTCAAATGATAATAAATGTGTTATTTTATATAAAGTGGTTTTCCACCATTATATAGGAAATAATTGATGGTTAGATTAGTCAAAATTTTTGTTGTCACTATGATTGCTTTCAATGTAGCGTCTTGTTCGAGTGACGGTGAGTTATGCGTGTTTGGTACATGGGTTAGTGAAGATTCTAATTATAAAAGGAAATATTGGCGATCGACTTTATGGAATAAATCTAAAGCTTCAAAGCATGATTTAGAAAAATGTAATCAAGAAGCAGAAAATATAAAGGTTAATCTTGAAAAGATCTTCCTCGATATATGTTCAACTGGGCATATATCTCAAGAGAATTTAGCATATGCAATCTCGATTCAGCACAATTATCTTGAGGGTTATCATTTTGGTAAAGACTCTGAAGAGATGAAAGGAACTATAGATCAGATTTTCACCAGATTTTTCATAAACAACGACAGTAAAAAAGCTTCTGAAGCTTATAAACTAAAACTGGCGTGCGCTCGTTATATACCAAAAGATGGTATTTACTATGATTATAAAGTTGTAGGTCCCGATTCTCTATTTTATAAAAGTTTTAATGAGTATAATTTTGAACAATGTATGCTTAAAAATAACTTTGAGCTAATTGTACCCACTAAAAAGACAACATACTGCAAGGGCATTATGTGGTAAATTTATGTGGGTAATCTTATGAGCTAATTTATTGTTATAACTGAGCGCTTTAGTTAAATAAAACTAATGTTTCTTAAAAGTTTTACAACAAACTATTTAAAGCATAATCGAGTAAGTACTCAATTTATGGAAATGAAGGACGCAAAAGTTTACTATAAAATAGTATGAGTTTTACCCTAGAAAAAAACGAGGTGATGATGAATTCTTGCTAAGCCTTTTCGGATAAGGCTTTAGAATGGTACGCCCGGGTGGACTCGAACCACTGACCCCCACCATGTCAAGATTAAGTCCTAATTTAGATTATATTTAAATAAATCAATTAATTATAATTTATTTACATGTGCATAAAAACAGTGATTTGAGTTAAAAAAGATATTAAAGATATCAATAACTTAGGTAGAGTTTTACCCCACCTAAATTACGATTTGAGCGTGCGGAACTTCTACTCATTCAATGTGATTTTTAGTATAAACCTTTAAAATATTGTTGATATATAGATAATATTTATCTAAAAACTTAAACCTTTGCTGATAAAGTATTGTCCTAAATGAGAATATTAATATAAAATCTATTTTACATGAATTATTTAGGAAATAATTAATGGCTAAATTAATAAGAATTTTTATTTTAACGCTGATGGTTATTAGCGTGAACTCCTGTTCAAGTAGAGGCGATTTATGTTTGTTTGGCTATACTGACAGTGAATTTCCAGATTATGATAAAAAATATTGGCGATCAGTTGTAAAGAATAGAGCAAAAGCTTCAAAAAGTGATCTTGAAAAATGTAATCAAGAAACAGAAAATACAAGACTAATTATGGTTAATATCTTTACCGAGTTGTGTTCAAGTGGGCATATATCTCAGGAAAATTTACCTAATGCAATTGCGATTCAGCACAATTATCTTGAAAACCGTTTTAGATCAAGACCTAAAAATTTGATAGGAACAACGGACCAAATTTTTCTCCGGCTCTTAGGCGAAAATATCGAAAATAAACCGCTTAATGCAGATATACTTCATAAAGCATGTGCTCGTTTTATACCCCAAAATAACACATTTTATCATTATCAAGGAATAGGTCCCGATACTCTTTTCTTCGAATTTTTTAATAAGTATCATTTTGAACAATGTATGCGCAGAAATAACTTTGAGTTAATTACTCCTACAAAAACAGAGAGATGGTGTAAGGGAGTTATGTGGTAAATTTGCTATGCTATTATTTCGCTTTAGTTAATTTGGCCTGTTGTTTTAATTGGACTTAACTGCATTAATGACAACTTTAGACTTTGCGATATAAAAGTCTGGGACTTGCTTACTCAATCAATTCTATATCGACAGCATGAAGCTTTATGCATTTAACTTTATTCCCCGTAAATACTTTATTGAGAGATATCGATTGCAATAAATTAGAAATCAATTTCTTAAACACTACCGGTAAGGATACTCTGCCTTTTTGTGAATTTAACACAGTAAACCCTTTTAGTCATAAAGTTGATAGAAAAAAATTTCAAGATAATTTGCATACATTGCAGGATAAAATTATAGAAGGCTTTAAAAAACAGACTCCTAAAGATTTAGATGAATACACAGTATTGCAAGATGTTTATAAAAATAATAATGAATTGTTCTTTAAATTAACCATAAAAAATACTTCAATAAAAGACTCTAATGATGAAACATTAAAAGCTTTTTTAACCGTATTTGCGGTAGATAAATACTGTAATATTGATAAGTCTGACAATAAAGTACTGCAACGTATAAAATTTATATTCTCAAATGGGGCATCTTATGTATATTCTATTGATAATGGAGAGCCTCTAATCATTCATGTGGATAATAGTAATTGCCAAAAACAATGAAATAAATTGAGAAGCATATTTAATTAAAATAAAAATGAGCCTGAACTAAAGTTGGGCTTTTTATTGTTTTACTAAGAATCAAGGCGCCTAAAGTCGTTTTGTATTTTATTCATAATAAATTAATCTTCTAAAGTGTGAAGCAATGATGTGAAATTATGAATTAGTGGGTCGCAAAAATTTGCTAAAAATGGTGTGGGTTTTACCTCAGTTTTACCCCTTTAATAAAATTGAGGAAAAGATTAATTCTTTCGAGGCCTTTTCGTATAAGGCTTTAGAATGGTACGCCCGGGTGGACTCGAACCACTGACCCCCACCATGTCAAGGTGATGCTCTAACCAACTGAGCTACGGGCGTATATTTGAAACACGCAAATATTAGCTGGCAATTGGATTTGTAGCAAGTAAAAAAATTGAAAAATAGTTGAATTTTTAGTCTGTTGAATAAAATTGTATTTAAAATAAGCATTTTACGGTTAACTTTAAGATTAAATCTTAATATTGTCGATTATTTTTGGTGGTTGCAGAAAATTTTTCAGTATTATTTTTCAATTTTGGAATGAATAAAGGAATAAATATAAGTTGGCGGTAGTTTGTTATGCTTAAATTGGCTATACTCGCTGCATCAATTTATGCGTTATTTAGGTTAGTATGTCAATAAAAGATCAGATTGAAGATGTTTTACACAATACATTCGGTTATAAATCATTTAGAAATCAACAAAAAGAGATCATCGAGTCGATTATTGACGGTCGAGATATATTGACTATTATTCCTACCGGCGGGGGTAAATCGTTATGTTATCAAATTCCTGCTGTTTTGTTGCCTGGTACTGCATTAGTCATTTCACCGCTGATCTCTTTAATGAAAGATCAAGTCGATCAATTATTAGCTAATGGCATTTCGGCCGCATTTCTCAATGCCAGTCAATCTAATGTCGAGCAAAAACAGGTTATTGAAAAATATCTTAATAACAGTATCAAACTGCTTTATATTTCGCCGGAACGTTTAGCGTTATCCTCCTTTTCTTCTTTGATTGATACCCACCCGCCATCATTAATCGCAATTGATGAAGCGCATTGTATTTCACAGTGGGGGCATGATTTCAGGCCAGATTATCGGCAGTTACACCATTTATCCAATCGTTTTCCGCAAGTGCCGATTATTGCATTAACCGCGACTGCCGACAAAATGACCCAAACAGATATTATTCATCAACTTAATTTAGTTGATCCTTTGGTTGTGGTGCGTAGTTTTGATAGACCTAATATTCGTTATACTGTGGTTGAGAAATTTAATTTGACCAAACAACTTGTCTCGTTTATTGAAACGCAAAACGGTAATAGTGGCATTATTTACTGCTCGAGTCGATCTCGAGTTGAAGATATGACAACAAGACTTATCGCCAAAGGATTTTCGGCTATCGCTTATCACGCCGGATTAACCAATCATGAACGGCAAAATGCTCAAGAAAAATTTATAAAAGATGATGTACAAATTATTGTGGCTACCGTAGCTTTTGGTATGGGAATTAATAAACCCAATGTCCGATTTGTGGTGCATGCTGATTGCCCTCGAACTATTGAAAATTACTATCAAGAAACCGGCCGAGCAGGGCGTGATGGGGTACCGGCTGAAGCGCTTTTAATTTTTAATAATAATGATCTCAATTGGTATTATCGTCAAACAAACGAGAAAATGGATGGGCAACATAAAGACGTTGAACTGCATAAAATTAGTGCTATGGAATCTTTTGCTCAAAGTTTGACTTGTCGGCGAATTGTGTTGCTTAACTATTTTGGCGAAAATCGCAGTGAGCCTTGTAATAACTGTGATATGTGCCTTTATCCGCCTGAAATTTATAATGGGCTGGTTGATGCACAAAAAGTATTATCGTGTGTTTACCGTGTAGAGCAACGATTTGGCGCTCAATATATTGTAGATATTTTGCGTGGTTCAAAACGCTCAGCAATCTTAGAAAATGGTCATGAAAAATTGTCGGTTTATGGTATTGGTAAAACTCATCCGGCAGAGTATTGGTTAAGTGTTATTCGGCAACTGATTCATTTGGGGTATTTGCAACAAAATGTCTCAACCTATATCACTCTTCAACTTACCGAAAAAGCACGCCCAATCCTGCGAGGTGAAGTCGCCTTGTCGTTAGCAAAACCTCGATTAGAAATTGTTAAAAAGAGCCGTTTGAATCGCTATGCAAGATCAATTAATTTATCGACAATTTTGTCTTATGAAGAGAGGATATTATTTAATAATCTCAAACGATTGCGTAAAAGCATTGCCGATGCTGAAGATATTCCACCCTATATTGTGTTTAGTGATGCTACCTTGCTGGAAATGGTTCAAACCAAACCTGAAAGTAAAAAGCAACTGATCAATGTCACCGGTGTGGGTAATATCAAACTGGAAAAATATGGCAATCTTTTTTTAGATGAAATTAAGGAATTTATAATAAAAAATAGCTAACAATGTAAAAAATTTAAAATATAATACATTTTTTGGTCTAATTGATTAGCTTTATTTGATAGTGAAATAATCTTTAAAGTAAAATGGAGTTTTTATGTCACCGATGATTGACATGCCACAGATGCTGGCACTGGTCTTGTTACTTATCATTTTATATCTGGGCGATGTGGTTTCAACACGCACTAAAGCTTGGATTCCTTCTGTCTTCATTTGTGCAGTCTTATTTTTAATAGGTTACTGGACATTCTTTCCAAAAGATATTGTAGCCCGGGCGGGTATACCGCCAGTTGTTGCTGTCATGTTTATGTACCTGCTCATCGTTAATATGGGAACGCTATTATCAGTCAAAGAGTTATTGTTACAATGGAAAACCATATTAATCTCGTTAGCCGGTATTGCCGGAATCATTATTGTTGCCATTATAGTTGGTTATCTGTTCTTTGATTTTAATACGGTCGTTGTGGCTATTCCGCCGTTAGTTGGTGGGATTGTTTCAGCCATTATAATGGCGCAAGGTGCAACAGATGCCGGATTGGCAGATCTTGCCGTTTTTGCCATTATTATTTACGTCATGCAGGGCTTTGTCGGTTATCCGTTGACATCTATCATGCTTAAAAAAGAGGGACGCAGAGTACTGGAACTCTATCACGCTGGAAAATGGAATTCAAATAACGATCCCAAATCCCCTGTCGAAAAAGAAGAAGCCAATTCATTAGATGAAAACCCGATGCCAAAATTATTTGGCAAAATTCCTGCCAGTTATAACTCATCTTATTTTATCTTTTTACGGATAGCTATTGTCGGGTTCTTAGCTTATTTTGTTGCTGAAATTTTAAAACCATGGGTCAGTGTAAGCCCGTTTGTGTTGTGTTTATTATTTGGCGTCATTGCCTCTTCAATTGGTTTTTTAGAACGTCATCCATTAAAAAAAGCTGGTGGTTTTGGATTGGCAGTAATGGGGTTGATGTTATTTATTTTTGATACATTGAGCCGCGCAACGCCCGAAATGCTTGTTCGCCTTATTACGCCGTTAGTGGTTTTCATTCTTGCTGCGGTGGTAGGCATGTTCATTTTCTCAGTTGTAGTAGGTAAGATTTTAAATGTAAGTCGAGCAATGGCATTTTCTATAGCGCTTACTGCATTATATGGTTTTCCTGCTGACTATATTATTACTAACGAAGTCATTAATAATCTGTGTAAAAACCAAAAAGAAAAAGAGATTTTAACCAGCCATATGTTACCACCAATGTTAATCGGCGGGTTTATCTCGGTGACAATTGTATCAGTGGTTTTAGCAGGCATTATGGTCAATATGATTGTGAAAGCTTAAAGTTGCATCGTTATTTGATGTCATCTTTTTAGATTTATAGTAGAAGATGACGTCTTCGATACGCTTATAAATGCAGATGCTAATGGATTTAAACGCTGTCTGTATCATTTAAATTATCCGCTCTTAAATTGTGGTGATCGGATAAAAATTGGAATATTAAAGGTCGTACTATGATAAATCAAAATATAAAAACATTAGTTAAGCAAAACATTGCTGAGATGATCGCCTTTCGTCGTGATTTGCATCGTCATCCCGAATTGCCATGGGAAGAGTTTAGAACTACTGATAAAATTGCTGAAGAGCTGGATAAAATAGGCATCCCTTATCGTCGTACAGAGCCAACCGGTATTATTGCAGAAATTCAAGGTGGAAAACCAGGGAAAAGGATCTTGCTTCGCGCGGATATTGATGCGCTACCGGTGCAAGAATTAAGTCAAAATATCGATTATCAATCAACCATTGCCGGCAAAATGCATGCATGTGGACACGATACCCATGCCGCCATGTTGCTCACTGCGGCAAAAGCCCTTTATGCCATACGTGATCAGTTAAAAGGTCATGTCAGATTGGTTTTCCAGCCCGCTGAAGAGGTTGCACAAGGCGCAAAAGAGATGATAAAACAAGGTGTCCTTGAGAGTGTGGATAGTGCTTTTGGTATGCACATTTGGTCACAAACACCAGTTGGTAAAGTGTCTTGCGTGGTTGGTTCAAGTTTTGCTTCAGCAGATTTATTAACGGTGCGATTCAAGGGTAAAGGTGGTCATGGTTCAATGCCGCATGATACGGTTGATGCTGTTATGGTGGCATCCGCTTTTGTGATGAATGTACAATCGATTGTATCACGTGAAATTTCACCACTTGAACCTGCGGTGGTAACAATTGGCCGAATGGAGGTGGGTACTCGTTTTAACGTTATTGCTGAAAATGCGGTGTTAGAAGGGACAGTTCGTTGCTTTAATGTTGCCGTTCGTGACAAAATCGAAGCAGCTATTCGACGTTATGCTAATCAAGTTGCTGCCATGTATCGAGCAACGGCCGAAGTGGAATATATTTATGGCACTTTGCCGGTTATTAACGATAAAGAGAGCGCTTTGCTAGCGCAAAAAGTTATCGTAGAGTCATTTGGTGAAGAGGCGCTTTATTTTGAGCCGCCTACAACCGGCGGTGAAGATTTCAGTTACTACACTGAAAATATTCCGGGAGCATTTGCCTTAGTTGGCTCAGGTAATCCGGATAAAGATACCCAGTGGCCACATCATCATGGTTGTTTTAATGTTGATGAGGACGGTTTGGCAATTGGTGCAGAGTTTTATGCACAATATGCATGGGCATACCTCAATCAAAACTAATCATAAACAATCCAACCATTTATTGGTGGTTGGATTGTCTATATAAAGGTTAATTCTTTTAGGCTGAAAATAGAAAACGCCAGTTATTGCGTAGCAATTTTATCGTTATGGTTTTTACATCAGAAAGGTTTTAATCGGTTATTTGGCGCAATAATGACAGTCGTGACTAGTCAAAGCATGATTGAAATATCGTCATTTAACTTTTGAGCCATATGAGTTTATCTGGATAAAAAAATAAATCTGTTTAGCGGTAGTGTTAACAAAATTTAAAAATTTATTAAGCTATAAAACCCTATTTGATTTAAGTATCAAAGGGTAAAATCCTTGTCAAGAAGTTTCAGAAATACCCTACGTTTCAGTATAAAAATTATCAGATCTACAGCCCACTTAATCGGCAAATTAAAGACTAATTTAACTCTTTATGTTATTATTAGCGCAAATTTATTGGCAATATATAATGGTGATCATGAGTTATCAAGTTCTGGCGCGCAAATGGCGACCAAAATCATTTACTGAAGTGGTAGGACAGCAACATGTTCTTAAAATTTTATCAAATGCCCTTTCGTTAGGACGAGTTCATCATGCTTATCTATTTTCCGGCACACGAGGCGTGGGTAAAACGTCAATTGCACGATTATTAGCTAAAGGATTAAATTGTGAAAAAGGTATCACTGCAACCCCTTGTGGTGTTTGTGATAACTGTCGTGATATTGAACAGGGTCGATTTGTTGATTTACTTGAAATTGATGCCGCATCAAGAACAAAGGTTGAAGATACTCGTGAAATCTTAGATAACATTCAATATCTGCCAACCAAAGGCCGTTTCAAAGTTTATCTTATCGATGAAGTACATATGCTTTCTCGAAGTAGTTTTAACGCACTGTTAAAAACACTTGAAGAGCCGCCTGAACACGTTAAATTCCTATTGGCAACAACCGATCCGCAAAAACTGCCGATCACCATACTGTCTCGGTGTTTGCATTTACATTTAAATATGCTGGATACTTCTCTTATTGCCCAGCAATTAGCGCATATCTTGCAATTAGAAAAAATTGATAGTGAACCGAAAGCGTTACAGCTATTGGCTAAGGCGGCTAATGGCAGTATGCGTGATGCGTTAAGTTTAACCGACCAAGCAATCGCTTTAGGTAATGGTCAGGTTGATGCTGATTCGGTTGCGGCAATGTTAGGCACATTGGATAAATCTATCCCATTTTCGCTAATTGAAGCGCTTTATCATGGTGACGGCAATGCGATGATGCAACAAATTGAATCTGCGGCTATGCAAGGTGCAGATTGGGATAATTTGTTAGCAGAAAGTATCGCCTTATTACATCAAGTTGCGCTCCTGCAAATAGTGCCAACAGCATTAGGCGAATATACCGATAATGAGGAGCGAATACGATTTTTAGCTCAGTATATGGCACCTAATGATGTACAGCTGTTTTATCAAATTTTATTAATGGGTCGAAAAGAGCTTGCTTATGCGCCCGATAAAAAAATTGGTGCTGAGATGAGCTTTTTGCGCGCGTTAGCTTTTATGCCAAAAGCGGTTGGTGCTACACCAGCGGCAACCAATAACGCTAACTTTAATCAGCCGCAAGTTGCGCCAGCAAAGCAGGATCAGCCTGTGCACGTTCAACCTAAAATCGATAGCGAGGTTAAAGCCAAATTAGCTGCGCCTATAGCACCAACGCCCGCTTCTGCAAAACCGGCAACAACAAACGAGGCGTTATCTCAGGCTCAGTCTGGTGTAGCAAATAATAATGTAGAGCCTATGCAAAATGTTATGACAGCAGATCTATCGATTCCCGATGATGCACCGTCTCTTACCAAAAATATTTTAGAGATGCGCAGTAAATTAATAAAAGAGGAACAAACACCAAAAAAGTCTGAATTGGTTGATACTAATCAACCAAAAAACAGGTTGATTAAAAAGGTATCATCATCCGCAACACAATCCGAGCAATCAACCAATGCCAATGTTGATAGGCAAAGCGATAGTATCGAAAATGATGATGAGCCAGAAATCACCGCTGAAAACTATCAATGGCAATCTTGTGGGCTTGTTGAAACCAAAGATGAGTTAGCTATTGATACCAAATCATTTCGGGAATCGCTAAATGGTGATAAAACCCCCGAAATGATAAAAAAATTAATTGATGAAATGGCACAAAAAGATGCATGGTGTGCCGAAATTGAGCAGTTAGATATCGCGCCATTAATTAAACAAATTGCTATCAACTCTTATATTGAACAACTTGATGATGATAATGTTGTGTTACATATGCGCTCTTCGGTTAAACATCTCATTAACACATCAGTAAATACAGCGAAATTAGAAAAAGCTTTAAGTGATAAACGTCAACAAAATTTGAAAGTCAAAGTGATTATTGATGATAATCAAGCGATAAAAACGCCTTTAGAAATGCGTGAAGCGTTGTATCAACAAAAATTAGCGCAAGCGAAGCAAACTATCATCGAAGATCCAAAAGTTGCGATGATTTGTCAATGTTTTGAAGCAAAGATTGATGAAGCGAGTATTCGTCCTGTATAATCTAAGGCTAACTGTTATTAACGAGGAATAATTATGTTTTCAGGTGGAAAAGGTGGCTTGGGCAATTTAATGAAACAAGCCCAACAAATGCAAGCTAAAATGCAACAAGCTCAGGAAGAGATTGCCAAACTTGAAGTGACGGGTGAGTCCGGTGCTGGCATTGTTAAAGTGACTGTTAATGGTGCACATAACTGTAAACGTGTTGAAATCGATCCTTCACTTCTTACCGAAGATGATAAAGAGATGTTAGAAGATTTGATTGCGGCGGCCTTTAATGATGCGACCCGTCGCTTAGAAGAAGCGCAAAAAGAGAGAATGGCGCAAGTTACTGGTGGAATGCAATTACCGCCGGGCTTTAAAATGCCTTTTTAATTAATGCATTAACCTATTAATCCCATATTATTTTGCCGACTTATGTCGGCAAAATTGTTTTGGGTTTTCCTGTCTATTTATACAGTTTATCTTTATTAATTTTTTTCTATCAGGTAAACTAATCGATAATCATCAACGGTTAAAATTAAGTGATTAACATTTAAAAATATGCAGTGCAAATGCGTAAAACATTTAGCATATTTAGCAACGAATGTCACATCGCTTATATTATTCAACCCTAAATTATTAAGGATAAATTGTGATAGGTCGTTTACGTGGGATCATAATTGAAAAACAGCCACCCAAAGTGTTAATCGATGTTGGTGGTGTCGGTTACAATGTTTTTATGCCGATGACCTGTTTTTATGAGTTACCAGATAATGGGCAAGAAGTGATTGTTTTAACCCATTTTGTTGTGCGAGAAGATGCGCAATTGTTATATGGATTTAATCATGAACAAGAACGAGAGCTATTTCGTGAACTGATTAAAGTCAATGGTATTGGTCCCAAATTAGCTTTAGCAATTTTATCCGGCATGTCAGCAGCACAATTTATTGCAGCGGTCGAACAAGGTGAAATTAAAACCTTAGTCAAATTACCTGGCGTTGGGACGAAAACAGCAGAACGCTTAATTGTCGAAATGAAAGATCGTGTAAAAAATATTGGCGAAGGGTTATCATCATTAAAAACTGTGATTGAGCAAGGTGATGTTAAAAAATCGGCAAATCAAATTGAAAGCGAGGCTATTTCCGCGCTTATCGCTCTCGGTTATAAGCCTCAAGAAGCAAGCCGTATTATTAGCAAAGTGATCAAACCGGAAATGGATTGTGAAATGCTCATACGTGAAGCTTTAAAATCAGCATTATAGATAGGAAATAATTATGATCGAAGCAGATCGTTTAATTGCTCCACAAGCTCAGAAAGAAGAAGAATCGTTAGATCGTGCTATTCGTCCAAAATATTTAGACGAGTATATCGGACAACCGCAAGTTCGTGAGCAAATGAAAATCTTTATACAAGCGGCTAAGCAGCGTTGTGATGCGCTTGATCATGTTCTGATCTTCGGCCCGCCGGGGCTGGGCAAAACAACGTTAGCCAATATTGTTGCCAATGAAATGAAGGTTAATTTACGTACCACTTCCGGACCTGTCTTAGAAAAAGCCGGTGATTTAGCGGCAATGCTGACCAATTTAGAGCCGAATGATGTCCTTTTTATTGATGAAATTCACCGCCTTTCGCCTGTTGTTGAAGAGATTTTGTATCCGGCAATGGAAGATTACCAGCTAGATATCATGATAGGTGAAGGGCCGGCGGCTCGTTCGATTAAAATTGATCTGCCACCTTTCACGTTAATTGGTGCCACGACTCGAGCCGGATCGCTAACTTCGCCTTTACGTGATCGTTTTGGCATTGTTCAGCGCCTTGAATTTTATCGTGTTGAAGATTTAGAGTATATCGTTGGTCGCAGTGCTAAATTTTTAGGTATGGACTTATCGAGTGAAGGTGCCCACTTAATTGCTAAACGCTCTCGAGGTACGCCTCGTATTGCCAATCGTTTATTACGCCGTGTTCGTGATTACGCTGATGTTAAATCAAAAGGTATTATCGATGAAAAGATAGCAACCTTAGCATTGGATATGCTTGATGTTGATAATGAAGGATTTGACTATATGGATCGTAAACTTTTACTTGCCATTATTGAAAAATTCATGGGAGGCCCGGTAGGTTTGGATAATATTGCTGCGGCAATTGGTGAAGAGCGGGAAACGATCGAAGATGTGCTTGAACCGTTTTTAATTCAACAAGGCTATATTCAAAGAACACCACGAGGTCGAATTGCTACACCACACGCTTATCGGCATTTTGGCATTATTTATGAAAGCTAATTGATTATTTTTTAAATTAGGTTAGCAAATCATTATAAAGACTAATTAAACCGAAAAAGCGCAATAATAGATTTATTGCGCTTTTTTGGTGAATAATAATTAACCTAGCTCTTTTTCAGTAAAAATGCCACTAAATAAGTCAGTACTTAAATAGCGTTCACCGGAAGAAGGCAAAATCACAACAATGGTTTTATTGGCATTTTCAGGTAACTTCGCTAGTCTATCAGCGGCAAATACGGCTGCCCCTGATGAGATGCCGGCTAAAATACCTTCTTTTTCCATTAAGATACGAGCTGTATCAATGGCTTCTTCATTAGATACTTTTTCGACTAAATCAACTAAGCTTAAATCGAGATTCGACGGAATAAATCCGGCACCAATACCTTGGATTTTATGTGGACCCGGTTTTATAGGCTCGCCCGCTAATGCTTGCGAAATAACTGGGGAGTTAGTTGGCTCGACAGCCACGGCTGTAATATTTTTTCCTTGAGTTTTTTTAATAAAACGGCTTACCCCGGTAAATGTACCGCCAGTGCCTACACCGGCAATAAAAATATCTATTTGGCCGTCAGTGTCTAACCAAATTTCAGGTCCGGTGGTTTTTTCGTGGATTTCGGGATTAGCTGGATTGCTAAATTGTTGTAGCATAATATTGCGTTGCGGATTGCTGGCAACGATCTCTTCGGCTTTTTCAATTGCCCCTTTCATGCCTTTCGCAGCTTCGGTTAATACCAGATTAGCACCTAACGCTTTTAACAATTTTCGGCGTTCAATGCTCATACTTTCTGGCATTGTTAAGGTTAATTTATAACCACGAGCAGCGGCTACTGCTGCAAGAGCGATACCGGTATTACCGCTGGTTGGTTCAACTAATTCAACATCGGGGGTTAATAAGCCACGTTTTTCAGCATCCCAAATCATGTTTGATGCAATTCGACATTTAACACTGAAACTCGGGTTACGTGATTCCACTTTGGCTAAAATGTTACCATGACCAAAATGCTTTAATCGCACCAAAGGCGTGTGGCCAATAGTTTGTGAATTATCATCAAATATTTTACTCATATCAGAATCCTTATTAAAAAACATTAAACGGAACAACACCAAAGTATTACCACAAATTATCGTTAGTATTATAAATATAACTCAAAAAGATGATACTAATTAATAATTATATCAATATGCATTTTGGTAATAAGCAGAATATAAACGCTAGCAATTCGATAAATAAATTGATTAGTATAAAGTGGTAATTACTTGGTATTACCCGCGCTTTCCATTTCTAACTCAATCGCCTCAATGGCTTTTTCGCAACGATAAATACGATTATCCAGTGTTGCGATTTTTACATGGTCAATAGATTCGGCTGATAGTTCCAGTTCATACTTCATCTCTTGTAATCGGCGTAGGTAATCAAGATGCCTTGAGTGTTTTTCATAAAGTGTTTCATGAAACACCGTATCGCTCTTGTTTTGGCGTAATTGGTGGGTGGCTAACTCTCGGGTTAGCGCAGTCATTTGATTGATCAGCTTGTCAGATAAAAAGGTCATCTGTTCAAGCTTATTGGAATGTACACTATCGCACAATGCCTGATAGGTTAGCTTAATTTTTTCTAAGTAATAATCACAGTTAGTGGCGATTTTAGGCTGATTAAACAGTTGTTCATCAAAATAGTGCTCTTGAAAAGGTTGTTGATCTGATAGTTTGATCTGTTGTTCAAGAGCCGTAATTTGCGCATCTAATTGGGCTAGAAATTTTTGCATTGTTTTTTAATCTTAAATATCAAGCTTATTGTCATCATCTTGACCAAAATAGCTGCCAAAATGGGTTTTTGATAGTTTAATTAGCTTCATGAAAGATTCAAATGTTAATTTTTCACGGTTGTTTTTATTTTCTTCGATTACTTTTTTTTCAATAAGCTGAGCTTTGATGTGATTATAACAGTCCACCAAATTGAGCGGTAACGGGGATTGCGATCGTTTACCCAACCAACAGATACCTTGAATAGGTAAACTCAGTGCAAAAAGAATAGTTATCACTGTTACGGCTAATTGTGCCGGCATAAAATATTGCCAAACAGCAATAAAAACAATGATAGGCGGTAAATATTTTTTTGCGGTTTTTATGTGGTTTATGATTTTTAATTCAGGAAAAGAATAAGAAAGCGCTTTATCCATTGGACAAAGCGCCATATATCTTTGACCTGCCTTAAAATTTTTAATTAAATTCATCTGTTGGGGATTCCTCGACATTCGTATTTTATTGTCTTAAAATAGTGCCATTCAAATTGGGGACTCTCTTTATTCTATCTCAAAACACAAGATATCAGAAGTCACCTTATAAAATCGCATCGATTGTTAAATCATGTGTTGAGTTACCAATTTTGATTGGTATATATCTTTTTATTCAATATATAGGAATTACTATGTCATCAAGTAATAACGCTCTTGTTCTTAACTGTGGAAGTTCATCATTAAAATTTGCCATTATTAACCCTGAAAATGGTGATGAGTTTTTATCTGGGTTAGCTGAATGTTTTAATCTTCCTGATGCTCGTATTAAGTGGAAACTTGATGGTGTTAAGAACGAAGCTTCTTTAGGTGCAGGTGCTGCACACAGTGAAGCAATTAAGTTTATTGTTAATAGCATCTTCCCACAAAAACCAGAATTATTAGATAGTATTAAATCTATTGGTCACCGAATTGTACATGGTGGTGAAAAATACACTCAATCTGTTGTGATTGACGATTCTGTTTTAAAAGGTATTGAAGAAGCCTCTGCCTTTGCACCACTACATAACCCTGCGCACTTAATTGGTATCCGTGAAGCGTTTGCTGCTTTCCCTCATTTAAAAGATAAAAATGTTGCTGTGTTTGATACTGCATTCCACACAACCATGCCGAAAGAAGCATACTTATATGCGATTCCAAACGAGCTTTACACTAAACACGGTGTACGTCGTTACGGTGCACATGGTACTAGCCACTATTATGTTAGCCGTGAAGCTGCTAGATTATTAAATAAACCTGTTGATGAAACTAATGTGATTACTTGTCACTTAGGTAATGGTGCATCTATTACTGCGGTTAAAAATGGTAAATGTGTTGAAACGTCTATGGGTCTAACGCCATTAGAAGGGTTAGTTATGGGGACTCGTAGTGGTGATATCGATCCCGCTATCATGTTCTTCTTACATGACAATTTAAATATGTCTGTTGCAGATATTAATAATCTTTTAAACAAAAAATCAGGTTTATTAGGTTTAACTGGTGTGAGCAGTGATTGCCGCTACGTGACTGATAACTATGACACAGATGAAAATGCTAAAAATGCTTTAGATGTTTTCGTTCATCGCTTAGTGAAATACATTGGTGGATATGCCATGTTATTAGACGGTCGTTTAGATGCAATTATCTTTACCGGTGGTATCGGTGAGAATGCTGAAGAAGTTCGTCGTATGGCACTTCAAAAATTATCTATTCTTGGATTTGAATTAGATCAAGAGCGCAACTTAGCTGCACGTTTTGGTAAAGGTGGTACAATCACTAAAGATGGTTCAGCAATTGCAATGGTAATTCCAACTAATGAAGAATTAGTCATTGCGCAAGATGCAGCGCGTCTAACTGCTTAAAAGACAAATAAAACCGCCTTCATGGCGGTTTGTTTTTATATTTAATAAAGAATTAAGAGGAAATCGATTATGTCTCGTACTATTATGCTCATTCCGACCGGAACCAACGTTGGGTTGACAGGTGTGAGCCTGGGTGTTATTCGAGCTATGGAGCGTCAAGGAATTAACCTAAATGTATTTAAACCGGTTGCTCAACCACGAGCAGGTGGCGATGCGCCAGATAATACCACCACTTTAGTTAGCCACAATACATCAATTCCGGCATTAAAACCGCTTAAAATGAGCCATGTTGAAAACTTGTTAGGTTTAAATCAACAAGATGTGCTTATGGAAGAAATTGTCGCTTTATATGCTGAAAATACGAAAGGCGCTGATGTCGTTTTAGTTGAAGGTATTGTACCAACCAGCGATTATCCTTTCGCAAATGAACTCAATAATAATATTGCTAAAACCCTTGGTGCTGAAATTATTTTTGTTGTTAACATGGGTAAAGATACGCCTGAACAACTTAAAGAGCGCATTGAAATTGCTCGTTCAAATTTTGGTGGCATTAAAAACGAAAAAATTGTGGGTGTTATTGTTAATAAAGTCAATGCACCGGTTGAAGAGCAAAGCCTTGCTCGTCCGGATGTAGCCGAAATCTATCATACCCCTAAATTTGATGATAAAAAAATTACCATTAAAGATTTAAGTGAACACAGCCCACTGCCAGTGTTAGGTTGTATTCCGTGGAATATCGATCTTAGCGCTTGCCGTGCTATTGATATTGCTAACCACTTTGATGCTAAAATCATTAATGAAGGGGGCATTAAAAGCCGCCGTATTAAACATGTTTCATTCTGTTCACGTAGCGTGCCTAACATCATCAGTCATTTACAACCAAATGCGCTGTTAGTTACCTCTGCTGACCGCTCAGATGTATTGGTGACTATCTGTTTAGCCGCAATGAATGGCGTTGCTATTGGTGGTGTATTATTAACGGGTGGCTATGAAATCGATGATACAATCTACAAGCTATGCCAACCAGCATTTGATACAGGATTGCCGGTATTTACTGTCCAAACCAATACTTTCCAAACATCAATCAATTTACAACAATTTAATTTAGAAATTCCGGTTGATGACAAAGAGCGTATGGAAAATACCCAAAACTTTGTTGCTGATCATATTGATACAAATTGGATTAAATCACTTAATGAAGTGGTAAATTCTGCACGTCGTTTATCGCCTCCGGCTTTCCGTTATCAATTAACTGAACTGGCACGTAATGCGAAAAAAGTGGTGGTTTTACCGGAAGGTGATGAGCCACGAACTGTTAAAGCAGCGGCAATTTGTGCTGAGCGTCATATTGCTAAATGTGTATTGCTTGGTAATCCTGATGAAGTTCGTAAAGTCGCCGCTCAACAGGGTGTGACTTTAGGTGAAGGTGTTGAAATTGTTGATCCGGAAACTATTCGTGAAAAATATGTTCCACGTTTAGTTGAACTGCGTAAAAACAAAGGTATGACTGAAGTTATCGCACGTGAGCAACTCGCTGATAATGTGGTACTTGGTACTATGATGCTGGAAGCTAACGAAGTTGATGGTTTAGTCTCTGGTGCAGTGCATACTACTGCTAATACCATTCGTCCGCCATTACAATTAATCAAGACAGCGCCGGGTAGTTCATTGGTATCATCTGTGTTCTTTATGTTAATGCCTGATCAAGTTTATATTTATGGTGACTGTGCGATTAATCCTGATCCAAATGCGCAAGAACTTGCTGAAATTGCGATTCAATCAGCCGATACTGCAATTGCCTTTGGCATCGAACCACGTGTTGCGATGATCTCTTATTCTACAGGTAGCTCCGGACAAGGTGCTGATGTTGAAAAAGTGAAAGAAGCGACCAAAATTGCTCAAGAAAAACGTCCTGATTTAATGATCGACGGACCTTTACAATACGATGCAGCGGTAATGCCTGATGTGGCTAAATCTAAAGCGCCTAACTCTCAAGTTGCCGGTAAAGCGACAGTGTTTATTTTCCCTGATCTTAATACTGGTAATACCACTTATAAAGCGGTACAACGTTCTGCCGATCTTGTGTCTATTGGACCAATGTTACAAGGCATGCGTAAACCTGTGAATGATTTATCACGTGGTGCGTTAGTTGATGATATCGTCTATACAATTGCCTTAACTGCAATTCAATCAGCACAAGAACAAAACGTTAATAAATAATCTTAACGAGTCAAATGTTGATAACCATAAGAGGTGAATATTTTCACCTCTTTTTATATCAATCTAATGGAACTTATAACATTTATTTTTGATTCCTACATTTTGTATAAAGATTTTCTTCACCAATTAAATTGGCATTTTATAGCTCACTCATAATTATAAACAAAGCGAGTTTTCCAGCGAATTGTGCCTAATGTTGCACAAAATGAATTTTTATTCATAAATAAAATATTTGAAAGAAGAGAAGCTGTTATGTTTGATCATAATACTGGCTTTTTAAATACTTTAACTACTTATAGCCAAAGTAATATGGAAAGAACCCACTTAACTTATTGATTATGATCATTATTATTTATTTAATGAAGTTTTGATCATTCTGTAATACAATTGTAAATAAAAGTTAACAATGGTAAAGCTATATGAATAGTGTTGCAAAAGACGTTATTAGAGTTATAGCACCTAGTTTATATCCAGATACCTTAAGTAATGAAGCCGAGGTGTTAGGGGCTATGATTTGGTTATGGAATCAAAATCCTAAATATAAAAATGTCGCTTTAGATTCGGCTTTAAGCATATTATTACCTATCATCCAATCTAAGAATTATGTTTTAGTTATTAAAAATAATCAGCCATTAGGTTATATTAATTGGGCTTATTTTAATAGCGAAGAAGAAGAACAATATCTTAATAAAGAAAAGCCTTACATCGATTTTGTAAAATATCATCATCCGGCGGCGACTAAACGCCTATGGATTTTATCCTTCTTTTGTCCATTTGGACTCAGGGATGTATTGTTAACGAAATCTATCTGTAAAAAAGTGTTGAAAAACAATCTTTGTTTCTTTGGTTATCACAAGTCAAAAGCTCAAACAGCCGTTAAAAAAGTTCAATGTTAGCATTTTACATTTTAGCTGCTGTCGATATCTATTTTTAATCTTGAATTTAAGATCTATCTAAAATAAATCATTGTCATTGTCGATTGTTACTAAGTGGTCGTACTTATTTTTATCATTAATTTGAAGGAAATTGATATGAACCAAATTTATCTAACAAAATTTAATGTTATCACCGGCACTACTGTAGTTTGTTCTGAATTAGCGCGACGTGCTAGTAAAGCGATGATAACTGTATGCGTTTTAGTTAGTTCTGCTTCAGCTTTTGCTCTAGATTGTACGGCGAGTGCCGATGGATCTTATTTAGTAGGGCAAAATAGCCCTAGCTGTAATAACATCAATGCCGCTACAGCCACCCAGTCAGGCAATGCAGGTTTTTACATCCTTACCAGAAGTAAATTACATGAACCCCTTTATGTGGGAGATACAACCCTGACCGCCAATGTTTTAGGTGATTATACCGCGCTTGGAAATCAATATACTTATGGCGTATCTGGCGGACGAATTGAGGCCGGTAATTTGAATTTCACTCTCAGCAACAACGGTAATATCTTCGGTCTTGCTACTTATCACAATGTTGACATAACGGCCAAAAATGTCGAGATGAATATAAACGACAATTATACACGAGGCCGTAATTCAAGCGGAGGTGTTGCTGCATATGGTATATTAGTTGGTTCTGCTGCAAATTCCGGTGAAAATGGTAATTATAATGGAAAATACAGTACAATTACCGTTGATAATTTGAAAATCAATCAGACCACTCAAGGCGGTAAAACTCAACCAATTTTAAATAACGGTATTCGTGCTATTCAAGGCGCTTATAATAATTCTGGCGAAGGTTCAGCCGGTCAAGTTATCGTTAATAATAATTTGGATATGACACTAACCGGAAACCGCTCAATCGGTATCTATGTTTCAGGCAATCAAACCAACCATGATGCTGCTGATAGTGTCGGTAGCCAAGGTCAATTGACACCTAAAGTGATCTTAAAAGGCGAAAAAAACACAATCACTATTAATAAAGGTAGCGATAATTCAATGCTTAAATGGGATAGCATTGGTGTTAAATTGGGGAAGACACGTAATACTGGTGAAGGTCCAGGAATTATTGAATCTTATGGAGAATTAACCATAGATACGACTAATGCTACAGAGGGTAGTGGTATAAAAATGGTTCGTAATTCTCAATTTAAAGCCGATTATAATAAAAGTTCAACCATTGTTAAAACCAATGGCTATGCGTTAGAAATTGGTACGCATGATGATGCAACGCCAAGTGGGGTGCTTGAACAAGCCGCATCGCATGGATTAAATGCCAGTTTTAAAGATGCCATATTTACTACTACCGGAACAAGTAACGATCCGGTTATCAGCAACTCTGTTGGACGTAAAGATCTGATTTTTGTCGATCAGGGGCAAATTGATACGCTCTTGACTTTTACTGGTGATAAAACCAATCTGACTGCTAACGATAGTGGCTATATTATTAATGTCAGTGGTAATTATTCTGCACCTAATTATGTATTCTACTCTAATACTTATGATTCTAGTGGGGTTGAACAAGGGCTAGATGCTTATCAAGGATCTTCTGTAACGTTTAACGCTTCAGGAAAAGGGAGTATGACTGGGTTGATCTCTAAAGGTGCGGTGAAAGTTGAAGAGGGGGAAGTCATTAATAATAACCTTACCCAAACACTCAATGTTAATTTAGCTGACGGTTTTAGCTGGAATTTGAAAAAGAAGGACAACGAGAACATCGCTAAATTTAATACTGTTATGCTAACAAATGGGGCAACAATTAATGGCGCTTTTGAAGATGCAGGTTCAAATGATTTTATTTTACAAGGTAATGTTGTTAGTGATTCCGGTCTGATTGATTTAGATAACACATCACATCATCAATATAATGATGTATTAACTATTGACGGCAACTATAGTGCTTCAAATGATGCTAAATTAAAAGTAAATACACTTTGGAATGAAACCACAACAAGGTCTGCAAATGATTCGCAATCTGATGTTTTAAAAATCACCGGTAGCGCTAGTGGTTTGACAAAAGTTATACCGATAAATTCCCAAGGTGTGGAAAATATTATTGATGGTAATATAAAGGAGGTTGCTGAAGTAATTAGCAGTGCAGCCTTCATTTTTGTTGGAACAGCTGGTAGTGGAAATAACTTTATTGGTGAAGCGCATACAAAAGGCGCCACTGAAGTTCAGTTAGCTAAACGACAAACAGCTAATGGCGATGAATATTTCTGGACAATGCAAGCCGCTACACCGCCAACACCGCCAACACCGCCAACACCGCCAACACCGCCAACACCACCAACACCGCCAACACCGCCAACACCGCCAACACCACCGACACCGCCAACGCCGCCAACACCACCGACACCGCCGACACCGCCGACGCCTCCAACACCGCCAACGCCGCCGACACCACCAACGCCGCCGACGCCAGCTAAGCCTATACCTATTTATGCAAGTCCAATAGCAGGTTATGTTGCTATGGCGAGAGTAAATCAGGAACAAGGGCTTTTAAGTATCAGTTCTTTACATGAACGTCGGGGAGAATACACGAATTTTGACTTGTCGAATTGTAACACTTGTGACGGCATCTTAAGCGAAACATGGGGCAGGTTAATCGGTAAACATTTAAAACAAGATGGTAAAAATCGGTTAAATGTCGATTCTGATATTTATGGATTTCAATTTGGGCATGATTTATTAAATAATATCAGTGATGACGGTAGCCATAACTATACTGGTATATATATAACTTACAGTAAAGGGCATACCGATTTTTCAGATAAATATCGAGCTGAGCATGGTTTAATTGCACACAATAAACGAACCGGTAAAGGGAAATCAGAGTCTGTAAGTTTGGGATTAACCAATACTTATTTCTCAATAAATAATAATTATTTGGATTTGGTCGGGCAGTTTTCCTATTTGCGCAATAAATATGAAGCTCGTAACGGTAACAATCCGCATGCTCAAAATGGTTGGGGAGTTGCGCTTTCTGCTGAAACAGGGCATTTATTCAAATTTTCTCAAAACGATAATGATTTAAATTATTGGATCATTGAGCCTCAAGCGCAACTTGTTTATCAACATGTCGATTTAGATAGTTTTACTGATAAATATCGTCGGGTAGATCAAAATAATCAAGATTTACTACGTGGACGAATTGGCGTTCGAATGGGAGATAATAATCAAACCGCAGAACAACAAATTACATCAATATACGCTATTGGTAATATTTGGTACGATTTTGTTAAACCAAGCCATGTCACAATAGGTAAAGATAGTATTAAAGAGAAATATGCTCGTACATGGGGCGAATTGGGCTTAGGTGCTAAAACCCCAATTGCGCAAAACCTCCATGTATATGGTGATGCTCGTTATGAACACGATCTGGGTAACACAAAGCGTCAGGGGTATCGAGGAAATATAGGTATAGAGCATAAATGGTAAATTGGATAATTCAATTTAGATCGAATTGATCGTTGCCAATTTATTCAATCTGATTATCTCAATATACGCAATGGCTTGTTATGCATTGCGTATATTTTTTGATAAAAAGACAAATGAAATTTGAAAATCAACAATGCTTAATAAGATTTACCAATCAGGTTTGTTGGTCGCATAATGCTTTAATCGTATTAGACATAAAACGCTCTTAAAACAGCAATTGTTACTATTTTAAACCTTATCTTTAGAATATTTTTGTCATAAACAACGACGTTACGTTTTATTTTTAATCTCACCATAAAATGGCAAATATCTGGATAAGCATATAATGATTAATTATGCACTTTCTTCATCATGATTTTTTAATAATGTTGAAAGCATTTCCATAAATTTTTGTTTCTCATCTTTTAACGCGGCAAAAAATTCATTATCAATTTTTTCAACTAAAGGGACTGTTTCATTAGCCTTATCAAGGCCTTTTTGAGTTAATTGTATCGATTTTGCTCGACTATCTTTGATTGAGCAAGAGCGTTTTATATAATCCTTTTTTTCTAAATTCTCTAATATTTGAGAAATGGTCATCACATCGATATTTGTTTTATTAGACAAAATAACTTGCGTAATTTCATCAGGATATTGAGACAGATAAGCAAGAGTGGCAAGCACAATAAATTGAGGATGCGTAATAAGCTGTTTTTTTAAACATTTTTTTATATTCGTGTGCCAGGAAGAATAAGTTTTCATAAAAATAAAACCAATTGATTCAGCGTCATTTTGGAATTGCGTTAAAAACTTATTGTCCTTCGTCATAATTTACCTTTCTACTAAACTGTTTAGTTTGTAAGTTTTATCAATAATATCATCTGAAATCTGTTTAATAAAATCATACGAGGCCTTAGTATCCAATTGAGGGTCGGGTTTTAGCGAAATTTCAGCTTTAAGTGCATATTGATTTTCAGCTATTTGAATTATTTGATGTGAGAAAAAAAGTAATCCGATACCCGGCATATCAAATTGCTCAGTAAATTCCTGTTCGTTAATCACCTTTGATAAAGTCACTTCCATTTCGGGCATGTTTTGTAATTTAAAAATACCTTTAGCCCCAGTTTTTAGTTCACCGATTATACGAAAGTCTTCAAGGTCGGTTTCCCATAATTTTCTTAAATTAAGTTCGATAAAGTACTGCCAAATTTGTGCTGGATTGGACTGAGTAGGTAAGATGAAAGAGATTGAGATAGCGTTCATTGTTTGCTCCTTTTTAATAAGTGTTTTTATTATAAGTATACTTATTAATTAAGTAAAGCGATATAGATACCATTAAAAACGTAATCAATCAAACAGTTAAATTTAGTTGTGAATAAAGTTTAAGTGAATCATTACCAATAAAGTCAATCGTATTAACGCTGATATTGAATGATATATTCGATAGGTTTAAAATTTAACAAATTAAATTTTTTACAATTGTTTTTTCATTTAATCAATTCAATTGAATCAGTAAATGATACAATAGCATCCCAATTTTGTAATAGTTCATAGTTTAGGAATAAATTTGATGAAAAATGATATCCACCAGCAACGTATTTTAATCCTTGATTTTGGTTCTCAAGTTACCCAGTTAATTGCTCGTCGTGTCCGCGAAATTGGTGTTTATTGTGAACTTTGGCCATGGGACGTATCGGAAGAAAAAATCAAACAATTTAATCCTAAAGGTATCATTTTATCTGGTAGCCCTGAAAGTACGACAGAACAAAATAGCCCAAGAGCTCCTCAATACGTTTTTAATGCAGGCGTGCCTGTCTTAGGTATCTGCTATGGAATGCAAACAATGGCTGTTCAAATTGGTAATGGCGGACAAGTTACTGGTTCCAATCAGCGTGAATTTGGATACGCCAAAGTCGATATTGTTGGTCGCTCAAAATTGACAGACGGCATCTTCGATAGCAAAAACGAAGCAGGCTTAGAGCAGCTCGATGTCTGGATGAGTCATGGGGATAAAGTAACAGCTTTACCTGAAAGTTTTACCGTTATTGGTCGCACTGAAACATGTCCTTTTGCAATCATGGCAAATGATGAAAAACAATTTTATGGCGTTCAGTTTCATCCTGAAGTTACCCATACGGTTAAAGGTTATGAATTACTTCAACGATTTGTCATTGATATTTGCCATTGTCAAAAACTATGGACACCTTCTTCAATCATCACAGATGCCGTTGCCCGAATAAAAGAAAAAGTGGGAAATGACAAAGTTTTATTAGGTTTATCCGGTGGGGTGGATTCCTCGGTAACTGCACTATTGTTACATCAAGCTATTGGCGATCAGTTAACCTGTGTTTTTGTTGATCATGGACTATTACGCTTGAACGAAGCAAAACAAGTTATGGACATGTTTGGCAATAAATTTGGTTTAAATATTATAGCGGTTAATGCCGAAGATCGTTTTTTAGCCGCCTTAAAAGGCGAAACCGATCCCGAAGCGAAGCGCAAAATTATTGGTCGTGAATTTGTTGCCGTATTTGATGAAGAGGCTGCAAAACTCAAAGATGTTAAATGGTTAGCTCAAGGTACGATCTACCCCGATGTAATCGAATCGGCAGCAGCTGATACCGGCAAAGCGCATGTGATTAAATCGCATCATAATGTTGGTGGTTTACCCGAAGATATGAAAATGGGATTAGTAGAGCCACTTCGTGAACTATTTAAAGATGAAGTACGTAAAGTGGGCTTAGAACTTGGATTACCTTACGATATGTTATACCGCCACCCATTCCCGGGTCCCGGTTTAGGGGTAAGGATTCTTGGCGAAGTGAAAAAAGAGTATTGCGACTTACTGCGCAAAGCCGATGCCATTTTTATTGAAGAACTCTACAATGCCGACCTATACCACAAAGTCAGTCAGGCCTTTACCGTATTCTTACCGGTACGCTCTGTTGGGGTAATGGGTGACGGACGCAAATATGATTGGGTTGTCTCATTGCGTGCGGTAGAAACTATCGACTTTATGACTGCACACTGGGCGCATTTGCCTTACGACTTCTTAGGGCGAGTATCAAATCGTATTATCAACGAAGTCAATGGCATCTCACGAGTTGTCTACGATATCAGCGGCAAACCGCCAGCGACGATTGAGTGGGAGTAACCGCAATCAATATCATATAATCTCATATCATTTATTCTTATTTTAAGCCTTGTTTTTCAAGGCTTTTTAGTCTCAAGCAATATCCTTAAAGTACCTTTTTTTAACGGTAGCTTTGGCGGTATTATGAATTTAATCTGGAACTTTTCACTAAAATTATCGATTCAAATAATATAGGATTATTTTTAATCCACTCGAAATTAACAAAACATCGCTTCAAGCAAAAAATTGCATTAAAGTAATTGGGATTAGCTATTAGTGATTAACGCCTGGAAAACTAGATACATATTGGATAGTAAAATCAGGGAATGAGTCGACGATTTGTATTTTGTAGTCAGGAAAACTATCGACTATTTGCCATTTACCCACGCTATTTGCAAACGCATCGACTTTCTGAACTTTTAAATCAGGAAAAGAATTCACGACTTTAACTTTATAATCAGGGAAGGAATTAACAATCTTAATTCTTCCATAAATTTTAGACACATCAACTTTGGCAAGCGATACAAATGAAAGACAAATCATAAACACAATAAGCATTATTTTTTTCATAGCATCACCTTTAAAAATATTAGATCACTATTTTATCACACATTACCCTAAGGAAGCTTTTTTAATAATAGTAAACTGGGACAATAAATAGCCTGTTTGCTAAAACGTATCAAATGATATTAACGATGCATTTAAACGCATAGAAGGAAAAAGAATTTACGTAGTTAAAAGCAATGGTGTGATGCTTTTATTTCATTGAATTAAAATAGAAAAAATCAGTATGACAACAGGGGAAAGAACGGATAGGGCGCTAAATGTAGTCGTTCAATGTTTAATTAAAGCTAAAGAACACTAGTTTGGTGGTTAAGTAACATTAGGGAGTGTAGTGCCAAAAGTTGTAAGGCTAGCTGATTATATTGGTAATCATACGTTATCGACGGTATTTTGACCGTTTGTGAGACAAGTTTAGTAGAAAGCCAGTTGTCAATTTTTCTTTCATTTTCAAACCTTTTAGCAATGTTTGCATATTGTTTAAAACATAAAAACCTTTAAAAACTTATTATTAATTGATCTACAAAAATGACTGACTTAAGTATATACTTCTTTTTTAAGCAAAGGTTTCTTCGCTATTTAGTGATAGCGGATAAAGCTAATTTAAGTTATTGCCTCATTTAAGAAATTAAGGATCATTGAGTATGATTTTAGGTAACATTCATCATTTGGATTTAGTCCCTTATTTGCCCGCCAAAATAAAGCAATCGATTGAGTATATTAAAGACAATGTTAATCAAAATACACCTGTTGGGCGTTATGATATCGACGGAGATAATCTTTTTTTTATGCTGTCTGATAATACTTTACGCTTAATTAATGAGGCTAATCCTGAATATCATCATAAGTATATGGATGTTCAAATCGTGTTAGAAGGACAAGAGGGCATGGCGATTTGCACTTTGCCACCGCATACCAAGATGCTGGAAGATAAATTAGCCGATAATGATATTGCGTTTATTCAAACCCCTAAAGAAGAAACCATGCTGGTTTTGCAACCCAACGATTTTATCGTATTTTTCCCAAACGAAGTGCATAAGCCGCTTTGTGCGATTGACAATAAAATTACGACAGTTCGCAAAATTGTGATAAAAATTGCTTTGGACTATTTATAATTAGAGTAAGGACAATAGGTAACACTATGACGACAAAAATTGCTGTTATTGGCGAATGTATGATTGAATTGTCGATTAAACAAGATTCGACGACCCGCAGTTTTGGTGGAGACACTTTAAACACTTCAGTTTATTTATCCCGCCTTTTAAAAGATAAAGATTTTTCCATTCATTATGTTACAGGGCTCGGTACTGATCCCTTTAGCCAAGAAATGTTAGAAAGCTGGCAAAAAGAGCATATACAGACTGATTTAGTGCAAAAAATGGCAGATAAAATGCCCGGGCTTTACTCTATAGTTACCGATGAGCATGGTGAACGTTCTTTCTATTATTGGCGTAATGATGCCGCTGCTAAGTTTTGGCTAAAAACTTCGCAAAGTGAAGAGATTATTAAAAAAATTGCCCAGTTTGATTATGTGTATTTAAGTGGTATTAGTATTGCAATTTTAGATGCTGAAAGTATTCTTAAATTGTTAGACCTGTTAAAACAGGTGAAAGCAAATGGTGGAAAAGTCATTTTTGATAATAACTTCCGCCCGCGCTTATGGAGCAGTTTAGATTTAGCCCGAAGCGTGTATGCAGATATCTTATCTTATACTGATATCGCATTTTTAACACTGGATGATGAAGATTTGTTATGGGGAGCGCTTCCTTATGAGAAGGTCATCGAAAGAACGCAAAACTTTGGCGTGAGTGAAATTGTCATCAAGCGGGGTAGTGATAGCTGCATTATTCAATCAGCCGAAGGACGTTTTGATGTCCCTGCTAACAAGATTGCCAAAGATAAAGTTATCGATACCACTGCTGCTGGCGATTCATTCAGTGCCGGGTATCTCGGTGCTCGTTTAACGGGAAGAAGTCCGGCACAATCTGCCGCACAAGGACATTTAGTTGCAGGTACGATTATTCAATACCGTGGAGCTATTATTCCTTTAGAGGTGACACCAAAATTAATTGAAGATTAATTAGCTTATAAAAACGGTCATTGTTGACCGTTTTTTTATTGAATTTTGTAACAATGAGTACTTGTCTATTAGTGGTAAAACTTCATTATAATTGATATTTTTTGTCAAAATCTTTCAGATTTTATATACGTTTTAGTATAAAATAGTAAATTGTGCTATATTCATGGGAAATTATCCGTGCATCATTGAAATTGTCCTAACCGACCATATTCAGTTATATAATAGTATATTTACTTCAAAAACACTGGTATAATATACAGTTAATTTTTTATCTAATCTGCTTAAAAAACACACAAAAGAAGAGATATATGTCAATTAAAGATATCGATATTCGTGGTGCGAGAACGCACAATCTAAAAAATATTAATGTTGTAATACCTCGAGATAAGCTTGTTGTCATTACTGGTCTATCCGGATCAGGGAAGTCTTCGCTAGCATTTGATACCCTTTATGCCGAAGGGCAACGACGTTATGTTGAGTCGTTATCGGCTTATGCTCGTCAATTCTTATCTTTAATGGAAAAACCGGATGTGGATCATATCGAAGGTCTGTCGCCAGCTATTTCGATTGAACAAAAGTCGACTTCGCACAATCCGCGCTCAACGGTTGGAACAATTACTGAAATCTACGATTATTTACGTCTATTGTTTGCCCGTATTGGTGAGCCGCGTTGTCCTAATCATAATTTACCTTTAGCTGCTCAAACTGTTTCGCAAATGGTTGACAGCATTATGGCGTTACCGGCTGAAAATCGCTATATGTTACTGGCACCGGTAGTCACTGAGCGTAAAGGTGAGTTTGTTAAACTTTTTGAGCAACTGGCTGCAAGTGGATATATTCGGGTAAGGGTTGATGGTGATGTTTACGATCTTTCTGATCCACCTGAGCTTGAGCTTCAAAAGAAACATACCATTGAAGTAGTGGTTGATCGTTTTCGTATTCGTGATGATCTAAAATTGCGATTGGCTGAATCCATTGAAACCGTTCTGTCAATTACTAACGGAATTGTTAAAGTTGCCAACTTAGATGATCCCAAAGCGCCGGAGCAGTTGTTTTCGGCTAATTTTGCCTGCCCGATATGTGGCTATAGTATATCTGAACTTGAACCAAGACTATTTTCATTTAACAACCCTGCCGGGGCTTGCCCTGAGTGTGATGGTTTAGGTGTGCAACAGTATTTCGATCCAAAACGCATAGTACAAATGCCTGAAGTCTCTTTAGCTGCTGGTGCAATAAAGGGTTGGGATCGTCGCAATTTTTACTATTTTCAGATGCTCAAATCGTTAGCTGAACATTATAAATTCGATATTGATACGCCTTATGAAAAATTACCCGAAAAAGTAAAAGATATCTTATTAAATGGTTCTGGTAATACTGAAATTACTTTCGTTTATACAAATGATCGTGGTGATGTGGTTAAACGTAAACATAGCTTTGAGGGAATTATTAATAATTTAACTCGACGATATAAAGAAACCGATTCACCAACAATTCGTGAAGAGTTGGCTAAATATATAAGTCATCGTCCTTGCCCGTGCTGTGAAGGATCTCGTTTATGTAGAACGGCAAGACATGTCTTTATTAACGATACCAATTTACCAACGATCAGTAATTTAAGCACTCAGCAAGCAAAAGCATTCTTTGATAAGTTATCCCTAACCGGACAACGAGCGCAAATTGCTGAAAAAATTCTAAAAGAGATCAACGACCGTTTACAATTTTTGATTAATGTTGGATTAAATTATTTAACACTTTCACGATCAGCGGAAACGCTATCGGGAGGGGAGGCACAGCGTATACGACTAGCCAGTCAAATCGGTGCCGGATTAGTTGGGGTGATGTATGTACTTGATGAGCCTTCAATTGGTTTACATCAACGTGATAATACTCGATTGATCGATACCTTAACGCATTTACGTGATTTGGGTAACACCGTTATTGTGGTAGAACATGATGAAGAGGCCATTATGGCTGCTGATTATGTGATTGATATTGGGCCGGGAGCAGGCGTGCATGGTGGTGAAGTGGTTGCTCAAGGAACGCCGAAACAGATCATGGCAAATCCTTCATCGTTAACCGGAAAATATCTATCCGGTAAAGAAAAAATAGCGATACCAGCCACACGAACGAAAGTTGATAAGAAAAAGATGTTATCGTTAATTGGCGCCACCGGTAATAATTTAAAAGATGTGACTCTTAATATTCCGGTTGGACTATTTACCTGTATTACAGGGGTATCTGGATCAGGAAAATCAACGTTAATTAATGATACTTTATATCCTTTAGCGCAAAACGAGTTAAATGGTGCTGAAAAAAGTGATATTGCGCCTTATAAATCAATTAAAGGACTTAACTTTTTTGATAAAGTCATTGCGATAGATCAAAGTCCTATCGGGCGAACACCACGCTCAAACCCGGCAACGTATACCGGATTTTTCACCTCAATTCGTGAGCTATATGCTGGCGTGCCAGAGTCTCGTGCGCGAGGCTACACTCCGGGTCGATTTAGTTTTAATGTAAAAGGTGGACGCTGTGAAGCTTGTCAAGGTGATGGACTGATCAAAGTCGAGATGCACTTTTTACCAGATATTTATGTCCCATGCGACCAGTGTCATGGGGCACGTTATAATCGTGAAACGTTAGAAATTAAATATAAAGGCAAATCAATCAATGAAATCTTAAATATGACGGTTGAAGAGGGGCGTGAATTTTTTGATGCTGTCCCGATGATTGCTCGTAAATTACAAACATTGATCGATGTCGGGCTTTCTTATATTACAATTGGGCAGTCGGCAACGACCTTATCCGGTGGTGAAGCGCAACGAGTAAAACTTGCAAAAGAGTTATCAAAGCGTGATACTGGTAGCACATTGTATATTTTAGATGAGCCAACAACGGGTTTACACTTTGCTGATGTAAAACAGTTGCTTGCGCAGCTACACTCATTAAGAGACAAAGGCAATACCATTGTTGTTATTGAGCATAATTTAGATGTGGTTAAAACAGCAGATTGGATTGTCGATTTAGGACCGGAAGGGGGGAATGGTGGTGGTGAAATCATTGCCGAAGGAACACCTGAAGATGTAGCTAAATCAAAAATTTCTTACACCGGACAATATTTAAAACCGTTACTTGAAAAAGACAAGGCGAAGTAATATAAGTTAGTACGGATAATTTAAGTTAACCAAAGGAGAAGCAATTTGGCATTTGAAATTATATTGATGATCATTATTGCTTATCTTTGTGGTTCGCTTTCCGGAGCAATCATTATTTGCCAGCTAATGAAATTACAAGACCCGGTACAACATGGCTCTCACAATCCCGGAGCCACAAATGTACTACGCATTAGCGGCAAATTACCTGCTTTACTGGTATTACTTTTCGATATGTTAAAAGGTGCAATACCGGTCTATATTGCTTATCGACTGGGTATTTCACCTTTCTTTTTAGGCATTATTGGCATATCAGCGTGCCTTGGTCACATCTTTCCCTGCTTTTTTCATTTTCGAGGCGGAAAAGGTGTCGCCACTGCATTAGGTATGATGATGCCAATCGGTCTAGACTTTACCGGCTGTTTTGTCCTAACTTGGTTAACCACGCTACTGCTTACCGGCTACTCTTCGGTGGCGGCTATTGTGGGTTTTTTATTAGCGCCATTTTATGTATGGCTATTTAAACCTGAGTTGACCTTGCCGGTAACTATGCTTTCGTGCCTTGTCATTATTCGTCATAATAGTAATATTATGCGTCTATTTAAGGGGGAAGAGCCTAAGAGTTTTATACGAAAACGACATAAATTATACTGAAACGTATATATTTTCTGAAAGTTCTTGTCAAAAATTAATCGTAATTCGTTATAATAGTAATATTATGCGTTTATTTAAGGGGAAAGAGCCTAAGAGTTTTATACGAAAACGACATAAATTATACTGAAACGTATATACTTTCTGAAAGTTTTTGTCAAAAATTAATCGTATTGACTTAATCGTGTAATTCTTGTTTTATCGATTTTTGAAACAAGGTATTATAAATAACATAATCTTTAATATGTGGTAACAAAATTAATTCATGCAAATAAGCCCATTACTTGAAACTCTTATGGAAGCATTGCGATGTCTTCCCGGTGTTGGTCCCAAATCTGCACAACGTATGGCTTTTCACCTATTACAGCGCAATCGACAAGGTGGCATTAAGCTAGCTCATGTTTTACATGAAGCGATGATCAATATCGATCATTGCAAAGAGTGCCGAACCTTTACTGAACAAGAAATCTGCACTATCTGTGCCAATAGGCATCGTCAACAAAGTGGACAATTATGTGTTGTTGAAACACCCGCTGATATTGTTGCTATCGAACAAACCGGCCAGTATAGTGGTCGTTACTTTGTGTTGCTTGGGCATTTATCACCGCTTGACGGAATAGGCCCGAGTGATATTGGTCTGGATTTATTGAAATCAAGATTGGCAACCGAATCGATTAACGAAGTGATTTTAGCCACCAATCCAACCGTTGAGGGCGATGCAACCGCTAATTATATTGCTCAAATGTGTGCTGAGTTTGATGTTATCGCAACTCGCATAGCGCATGGTGTACCTGTCGGTGGAGAGCTTGAAATGGTTGACGGCACAACATTGTCGCATTCATTTGTTGGGCGGCAAAAAATAGATTTTTAGAGATTTTAATGTTGGCAACGGCAAAATTAAGTCAATTAACTTTTGTGTTGCTAGCAAAATTTATGAAAGTAAAAGGAAGAGGATTGGTATGAAATATAAAGCAGTTGCCTTTGATATGGATGGTACTTTACTTAATAGTAATCGTTTAATTTTGCCCGAAACCGTGAATATTCTTGAAAAGATCAGCGCTAAAGGCGTAAAAGTTATTTTGGTATCCGGTCGACATCATTCAGTAATTTACCCTTATTATTATCAACTTAAACTCTCAACTCCCGCTATTTGTTGTAACGGATCTTATTTATACGATTTTGAAAAACAACAAGCATTTGCCGCTAAACCGATGAGCAAACAGCAGGCCAAAACGCTATTAGACTTAGTTAATCAGTTTGGTATTCATACTTTAATTTATACTGATAAAATGATGACTTACGAAGTGTTAGACGACCATTTAGCCGGCTTTTTTAAATGGGTTGATTCACTACCGGAATTTTTACAACCCGAAATTAAAAAAGTGGATAGTTTTGAGAAAGTTATTGAGCAAGCCGGAGCGATCTATAAATTTGCTACCAGTAGCCATAACATTCCGGCTTTACAGCAATTTTCAGATGCAGTTGATGCGTTGGGGGAATTTTCATGTGAATGGTCTTGGTCGAATCGTGCTGATATCGCAATTAAAGGTAATACTAAAGGTAATGGTTTAACCCATTGGGCTGAACATGAAAACATTGACCTAAGTGAAATTGTTGCTTTTGGTGACAGTTATAATGATATTAGCATGTTAACCATTGCCGGTTTGGGTATTGCTATGGGCAATGCTGATGATGAGGTGAAAGCGAAAGCGAGTTATGCTATTGGTGATAATAATAGCACTAGCATTGCCACTGAACTTAAAAAACTGTTTTTATAATGGATTTAAAAAATAGCTGTGTTTGAAATCCTTTATCAAGATAATGAATTAATTGCGATAAACAAGCCATCCGGTTGGCTTGTTCATCGTAGCTGGTTAGATAAAAATGAAACTGTCGTTGTGATGCAAACACTGCGTGATCAGATCGGGCAGCATGTGTATCCGGTGCATCGACTCGATCGCCCAACATCTGGCGTATTATTGTTTGCGCTTTCAAGTGAAATTGCCCGTTTGATGTCACAGCAATTTACCACAAAACAGATTGAAAAAATTTATCATGCTATTGTTCGTGGCTATCTATTTGATGAAGCGATAATTGATTATCCGCTAATTGAACAACTTGATAAAATAGCTGACAAATTTGCCGATAAAAATAAACCAGCGCAACAGGCAGTCACTTTTTATCGCGGTTTAAGTCATATCGAAGTGCCGATCAAAGTAGGCAAGCATGAAACAGCCAGATATAGTTTGGTTGAATTAAAACCGCAGACAGGACGCAAACATCAACTACGTAGGCATATGAAGCATATTTTTCATCCCATTTTAGGTGACAGTAAACATGGGGATCTTCATCAAAATCGTGCTTTTAGTCAGTATTTTGGTATTAAACGACTAATGTTACATGCCTCTACCTTAAATATTGTTCATCCAACCAGTTTGAAACCAATTAAAATTGAAGCAAAATTAGATCAGCATTGGCTAGAAATCTTATCTCATTTTCAGTCCAATGATTAGGGTTGCTATTTTCAATAATAGCTAACTCATTAAGCGTACATGACCGCCGTATGTAAAAATTTTGTTATTACCATTCACTGTTTCAATTCCAAGCTCTACAAGCCCTAAATATAACTGCTTATGATAATTAAATGAATAACAAGGAAAAATATAAAGATAAAAATCAATGTTGCTTTGCAATTTAGCAATTGCATAGTATTATTTTTGTACCTTTCCTCGTTGCGGAGTTTTTTTGAGGAAAGTGTTTAAATAACGTTTATATAAATTAATCGAAATGGAAATGAAAATGAAATTAATAATGAAATTTTGTAGTATTTTTCTAATTGCTGTTTTCCTAAGTGCTTGTTCATCAGACGACTCCCCTGAAAAAGTAGCCGAAACCTTCATGAAAGCTGGTTACAATAAAGATATCGATACAGTCATCGATCTTATGTATATTCCAAAAGAAGATGTTCCTGAAGGAATCGACATGAAGGCCATGCTTAAGTCTAAATTGGGTGCAGCACTCGAAGCCTCATTAGAATCAGCAGAACGCAATGGTGGGCTTGATAAAATTGAAACCGCGCCTATTCAATATACCAATGATGACAAAACTAAGGGCACCGTAGATGTTACCGTTGTTTTCAAAGATAAAACTAAGCTTAATAAAAAGTTAATATTAATCAAAGATAATGGCAAATGGTTTATCGAAATGGATTAATATTAGATTAATTAAATTTAATATTGAATTTATTAATGAGTAAAAGGGTAAATTATATTTACCCTCATTTATGTAACATTTCACCTTTTGAAAATACTATTATGAGATCTTTTCGCTATTTTTTAATTATATGGCTACTATTTGTCAATGTTTCGGTGGTCAATGCCCAAGAATCTAGAAATGACTCGATTTCTCAAATTAGCAGTACTTTAAAAATTGGGGATTGGATTTTTAGACAAGGGACAGCCATCGATAGTTTATTAGTTAAACAATTAGGTGGTGGTGAATTTTCACATATTGGCATGGTAATATCAGTAGCGCCTGAAGTTAAAATTATCCATGCTACAACCGATGATTTTGAAAATCGGCCTAGCCAAGTGTTGATATCAACATTAGATGAATTTATATCGCCAGATCTCGCCCAAACCTATGCTATTGCAAGACCTATTTTTTTGACGGATGAACAAAAGCAACAAGTAGCTGATATATTACAGACAAAATTAAGTGAAAAATTTGTATTAGCATCCCGTGAAAAGCCTCATCTATATTGTACAACGTTGCTTTATGATGCCATTATTCAAGTCATGCCTGATTTTAATGTTGAGTGGCAACACTCTGATTTTGCGCTTTTTTATGGGAATTACCTTTATCCCAACGCATTTGCTAAATATAAAGATTTGATCTGGATCTATAAATATCCGAATTAGTAGAGGTATCAATAATCCTGATTCATCAAGGTAAATTTGATCATTATTTTTGTGATAAAGATTGGTTTTGGATTATCTGAACAAAATGAATTAACTTAGTCTTTACTAAGTGGTAATAAAATTCATTCATACAAATAAGTCATTGCTTGAAACGCTTATAGAAGCATTGTGATCGACTCCCGGCATTGCTCTTAAACTTGCACAAGGTAGGACATTTCACCTGGCACAATGTAATCGATAAGGTAAAAAAATCAAAGTTGCTTTGCAATTTAGCGATTGCATAGTATTATTTTTATACCTTTCCTCATTTGACCTTTTGCGGTTGTTTTGAGGAATGTGTTTAAATAACGTTTATATAAATTAACTGGAAATGGAAATAAAAATGAAATTAATAATGAAATTTTGCAGTATCTTTCTACTTGCGTTTTTCCTCAGTGCTTGTTCATCAGGCGATTCCCCTGAAAAAGTAGCCGAAACCTTCATAACAGCTGGTTACAATAAGGATGTCGATACGGTGGTTGATCTTATTTATCTTCCGAAAGAAGATGCACCTGAAGGAGTCGACGTGAAAGCTATGATTAAGAGTAAATTAGCAAAATCAATGGAAACTTCTTATGAAAAGACTCAAAGTCATGGTGGACTGGATAAAGTGGAATGTGCACCTATCCAATATACCAATGATGACAAAACTAAGGGCATCGTAGATATTACCGTTGTTTTCAAAGATAATACTAAGCTTGATCAAAAGCTAACGTTAATCAAAGATAATGGTAAATGGCTTATCTCGATGAAATAGTAGAGTCGATTGGTTAAGTTTAAAATTGATTCTATCAATGAGTAATAGGGCAAATTATATTTGCCCTTTTTTATATGCCATATTACCTTTTAAACTGCCAGTATCAGCGCTTTTCACTGCTTATTATTATATGACTACTACTTATCACTGTTTTGGCGGTCAAGGCTTAAGAATATCGAAATGACGCTATTTAGCAAATTAATAGTACTTTAAAAATCGAGGATTGGTTTTTTAGATAAAAAAAAGCAATCGCCAGTTTGAATGTTTTAAGACAGAATAAAAATCTAAATCAAATATAACGAAAATTTAAAGCGCAATATCATTGCGCTTTAATATAATGGTAGGTTAATCAGATTCTAAATAGATAGATTGCATTAATCGGAAATCTTCATCAGTAAATCCTAAAGCCTGTTTAATATAATTACTTGGTGTACCGGAAACTTCTTTCATGGTATTGAGGATTTCAACAACAAAACTTTCACGGGTATCGATTAAGCTAAGTAAATAGCCTAATACATCTTCGTTATCCGTAATCTTACGATAAGCGGCCATTTTGATTTTATTGCGCTCTAAGCGATTATCGTGAGTTAGCATGTAATCGGCAATAATATCTTTTTCAGATACACCGAGCATAATCATAATTAATAATACGCCATAACCCGTTCTGTCTTTTCCGCCTCGACAGTGTTGTAAACTCGGGCTATTGTTGGCATCTAATAAGACTTTAAGCATTTGTCGATAAGCATTTTTCGATTTTTCGCTTAAGACAAAATTACGATATTGCTCAAGCACTTGAATGCCATCACCATTAACTAACTCTTTCGGTATATCACGTAGCACACTTTCAATCAAAGCACGATCTTCATCACTAGGATCAGCGGCAAATTGTGCTGCTAACTCTGCGGTTTGGGCTGATGCATCTAAATGAAAAGTTTGCTTTTCGCCGACAAACGTATTGGGACTGGTTTTGATTTCATTAGTACTGCGGTAATCGATAATTGTTTTTATTCCTAACGCTTTGATATACTCTTGTGCATCCGGTTTTAAACCATACAGATGATTAGAACGATACAACTGTCCCCATTTGACCCGTTTACCTTCATGCCCCAGATAGCCGCCGAAATCACGAAAATTATTTAATCCGGTGATCGGTAAAGTACGTTCGGCAAATAAAAAATTGGGTTGTCCTTCAATCTCTAAAATAAGATAAATTCGTTGTTTACCATTTAAAGGATCATCAAAAATAAAAGGGCTTTGAATTTGCTTACCTATAAGTGTTTTGTCATTGGTATTGGCATTAGCATAGCTTGTCCAGTATAAGCTAGCTGCTTTGCCTTCAATGTTATCAAAAGTGACCTCTAATTGGCCGGCTTTATTACGCATTACTGAAGCTGTTTGAATTGTCGTTGTCATGTTTCATTCCTACTTTAAAATACCTAACATTGAAAAGATCACACCGATTACCATTACCGCCAGTATTAACGCAACGGTATATTTACCTTGAAACTTCTTAACCAAAAAGAATGTGCCTAGAGCAAAAATTAAGGTCAGAAAATTTGGCATGACTTTATCAAACATCTCTTGAACTTGAATCGATTGATCGCCAACATTTATCTGTAGCGGGGTGACCACTTTTACCGTAGTGGCAATGAGTGATCCAAGTACCATTACCCCAACAACATTAGCCAGATTACTAATTCTTTGAATGATGTTGGAATTTTTTGACTGTTCAATCAGATCGACACCTTTGTTATAGCCATAATGAATAAAAAAGTATTTAGAAAGCACATTAACCAGATTGTAGATCAAAAACATTAAAATTGGACCTATGATATTTCCTTGTAGCGCAAAGGCAGCGCCAATACTGCCGCATATCGGCATCCAGGTAAATTTGAGCAAGCTATCGCCAAGTCCGGCAAATGGTCCCATTAATCCCGCTTTTACTGAGACTACGGCTTCTTTTTCAGCTTCGGTCGTTTTCTCTTCCATGGCGGCAGTGACACCTAAAATTAGTGCACCTGCATTTACTTGCGTATTAAAAAATTCTAAATGGCGTTGCATGGCAGTAACACGGGTTTGCTTGTCTGCATCTTTATAAAGACGTTCTAAGACAGGCGTCATACAATGCGCAAAGCCAATCATCTGCATTTTTTCATAGTTGTAAGAAAAAGACATAGTTTGTAAATTCCAAAAGATGCGATTAAGATCTTTTTTGGTGATTTTGTTTTGATTGGTCATAGATCATATTCCTCTTCGGTATTATTTGATGTTTGATTATTATCTGATTGTTCTTGATGATTTTTACTACCACTTGATGCCATGTCATAAAGCACGGCAAACGCCAAAGCGATAAAGGTAATTGGAATAATTGGCAGTTTTAGATAAGTGGTTAACATAAAACCGAGCAGGAAGAAAAACCACATACGTCCTTTTAATAACATTAACAGTAAAATACAAATACCTACCGCAGGAATTAATTTCGAGGCTACCCCCATGCCATCAATGATGCTTTGTGGGATAGCATCAAGAATGGTTTTAACCAGATCGCTACCGAAATAGATAGCAATAAAACAAGGTACTGCTCGAATTAAAAACCAAAGAGGTGTTGAAAAGAAGTGAACTCGTGCTAATCCTTTATAGTCACCGTTTAAAATAGAGCGTTCAGCCCAAGGATTAAGAAAGCAAGCGAAAGAACGCCATATAATTAACAATTGTTGACATAATAAAGATACAGGAACGCCAAGCGCAATACCGGTTGCAATGCCTCCACCGGTGGTGATACCGAGTGACACGCCAATGATTGCACCAGCAACAATATCGGGTGCTGAGTAGGCGCCTACGTTTCCGATACCCATCCACATCAATTCCAACGTTGCACTAATTGCCAAGCCTTGAACCATATCACCCATTATGATGCCTGCTATGGTACCGGTTAACAATGGCCTACGTAACATTTGTGGTCCGACGTCATCCATCGAACAGATTCCCGCCCAAATGGCGACAAGAATAGCCTGTGTTAACATAAGTTAACCTCCAAATTTTTAGATAAAACTTTAAATAATTAGATTAGTTAAGTAGGGTTTTCAGATCGACAACAGGATCTTTGGGTACCATCTGAACTTCAACTTCGACATTATTGGCTATAATATTTTTAAATGCTTGTTCTTCCTCAGCTGTCACCGATACCGCCCTTGATAATTGATGTCGACCATCTTGCATTCGCATGCCGCCGACATTGAGCTTGTCAATTTTCAGACCACCTTCGATCAATTTGTTGACATCAATACTATTTGTAAAAAGTAACATCGTACGTTTTTTAATTTCGGTTTTTTTCAATATGTCGATAAATTGTGAAACGCCAAAGACTAATACTTTTAAATCTGGTGGGGCAGACATGGTAAGTACCGATTGCTGAACTTTATCAGCGGCAACTTTATCATTAATAATCAATACTTGTTCAATATCAAAATTTTTTACCCAAGTTGTGATAACTTGTCCATGAATCAAACGATCATCAATTCTTGCTACATTAATTGGCATGGTGTTCTCCTTACAAATCTATAGATGTTTCACGCTGAGAATCTAGTACTTGTCGTACGTCAATACAGCTTTGTGGAAAGACTTCTTCAATGGCTGATTTAACATCATCAAGCGTACCTTCTCGATTATTTAAAACTTCAAGCAAAACCGGAATATTAAAACCACAAAATAACAGGACATCATCATGATTTAACAACAGTTCGCCAGCCAAATTACACGGCGTTCCTCCTAAGATGTCGACCAAGATAATTACACCTTTACCGCTATTAAGCTGATGATAACTGTCATGCATTTGTTGCCTTAAATTGTCAACATTACTATCGATCAAAACCGATATAACGTCGATATTTTGCTGTTCCCCCATTAGCATCTGCGCACATTCAAGCGCTCCTTGAGCAAATGGTCCATGGCTAGCTAAAATAATGGGAATTTGTGTTTGCATTTTTATTTCCTTTTTTTAACTACATTTGAAATGGTTGTAACAATGTTACTTTAAATATTATTTTATTTAGTAATAAAATTACATCTAAGCAAAATATAAGTCATCTCTTTTTTGTGAGATTTTTAGAAATTTGTGAAGTTGATCATGTTTATTGAAATTTTTTAATCGATTTTATCAGCGCTAAAAATTAGCTAATTTGATGAGCAAGCAGAAGATGAGTTAATGTGATTTCTATAGCAAAGACAGAAGGGCACTTATCACGTTTAAATTTAGCGATGAGGATATTTACGCTCTTCACGATTTTGGGTTTGTAACAACAAGCGTTCATCATATTTTCGGATAAATAGATTGGTAACCAGCATATTGATGACTGAAAGTTGAGAAATTTTTGAACGAATCGGAATTAAACGGGAAGCATGTTCCGTTGATGTAGTATGTAAAATCACTTCCGCTAATAAAGAGACCTGACTTTGTCCCATTTTGGTAATTGCAATCGAAGGAACACTATTTTTTCTGGCCAATTTCAATAAATCGATACATTCCGGTGTTTCGCCCGAATGTGAAATAATGATAACCAGATCATTTTTGTCTAATGTATTCGCGATACTTTTTTGAATATGCGAATCGAAATGACAGCTAACATCTTTTTTAATTTTAATTAATTGATATTCCAGTTCTTTTCCAACCAATCCACTGCTACTGGTGCCATAAATAATAATCTTATTACTTTTAATAATAAGATCGATTGCTTTATTTAGCGATTCGATATTCACCATAGAGTAGGTTTCATCAATTGAGGATTTTTCCATAGCTTGTACTTTGCTATTAACGTCTTGTAAGGAGTCATTAAGATTGATGTCGTCTTGAAGTATTTCAGCATTGATTTTTCGAGGAATTGAAGAGATCAGATCAACTTTAAAATCACTAAACCCGTTATAACCCAATTTATTGCAAAGGCGTAGAATTGTTGTGGTGCTGACATGATTTAATTTGGCTAATGACTGTATGCTCATATTTTTAAGCGCTTGTGTATTCGCTTGAATATATTGAGCGACGGCAAGCTCTTTTTCTGAAAGATCTTTTTTCACCTCTCTAAGTTTTAAATCAATCATGGCTTACCTCAAATTTAAATATGGCTATGTGGAGTATACAAAATTAGCGAGTAAATTGTAAAAAATTATAAGATAAAAAAGTTGTCTGTAATATCTAAATTTAAATTAAGTCCCTTTTGCTCAATATGGCAATGCTTAAGTTAACAGTTGTGTTGGAGTAAAATAACACTTAAAACAATCAGGGCAAATTATTTATTTAGATGAATTTAAATGATATGCATGCCATGCGATGTGTGTTTTTATACTAAAACGTATATAAAATCTGAAACTTCTTGACAAAAAAGCCTATATTGTAAAATTTATTGCGAAAAACGATGACTGCTGTAATTATAAGCTATTTAAACTTGACGTCTAAACAAGGCGATGCTAATATTTGCCACCTATTCAGATAGACCTTAACGGCGCGTTGGCAGAGTGGCCATGCTGCGGATTGCAAATCCGTCTACCTCGGTTCGACTCCGGGACGCGCCTCCATTAAAATATCAAATAAATCAACAAATTAAAAAAGTAACCGACCAGAAAATTAAAACACTTGGAATATACTTAGAATATGAAGTTAGAAAAAATCTTCTTTTTAGGGTGAGTTTAGCGTCGGTGTAACTTCAACGATTTGTTTTCTCAAGTGCTCCCGTCCAACATCAGAAGTTAAAGATTGATGTCATCTATATTTCCAGTTCCCATTTTTTGTTTTTCCAATATTCTCTTTTACTTTTTCAATTACACCTCTAGGCATTTGGTCATATATGTATTTAATGGTCAATTTGCCGATAAATGAAGGTTTATTTTTAATATATTTAGGTATAAATGGTAAATCCCACAATCTAAAAATTTCTTTATAGAAATCATCCCTAAATGTCAGTTGCCATTTCAATATTTCTTCTGAGACATAAGCAGTTAGAATTTTTTGTAATTCAAATCTTTCACTTTCATATTGATAGCCGGTAGCCTCGTCTATTAAGGCTACAATCCCAACTCTAGCAAAACCTCTAATCAATATTTCACATTGATCAGCAATGATTTTCTGTCTCGTGGATAAATTGATATTATTTCTAGCCTCGAGAAATGCCTCACAAATATCAGCGAGTATTGTTGCCTCATAACCATTAATTTTTTGATTCCCTTTATAACACTCAATTGGGTTGTAGTGGTCAAGGCTTTTGTCCTTATAAATAAAGGTTTCGAGCGTTTTTTGATTCAAATATCTGGCCAACCTTGTCCCTGATTTCGTTTCATGCTCTTCTTGCAACTTCAATACATTTTGCATCGCGTTACCAGACAAAACCCTAGTTCCATTCGTTAAAACATAACATGGTATTATTGTTTCACCCAAAACAATTTCACGTTCATGGATTATATTTCTTTTTTCCTTTAAACTATTCCTTCTGCTCTTTTTATTTAAAAAAACCGCCGAAGCGGTTGTTACGGATAATCTTTGCCGCCATTTGGTGGTTTACATCTCATTAATCTACCTAATGTCATTTTCCACCCTTTTAATACGCCATATTTTTCAATTGCTAATAAGGCATATTCTGAGCAAGACGGTTCGAATCTACATGCTGAGCGAATGCGATTGGGGGCTATCGCTCTATATAGATATATTAATTTAAAACTAAGCCACTTCACGTCTAAAGATAATCACATAATAAATAGAATATTCTTCTTTCTTTCCTAAAAGAGCAGCAAGACACCCTGGAGATGTTCTTACTCCAACGCTCTCAACGCTTACAAATTCCCAATTATCGTTGGCTTTGTTATTTATTATTTCACGCAAATAAGCTCCAGCTTCATTGCCTTTATCCTTTTTTCCTACATTAATATTTGGTGGGATTTGAACTGTTTCATAAATATAACTCACTGTTTTCTCCTTAAATTATTATTTAATATATATCTAATCATGATTATAGTTTTGTTAAACAAAAACAATCGAAGTGGTTAGCCGTGTTTTCTCAATAATATTGATTGACTTAGCATTACTTTACCATTTATATAAAGTTGGTCAATTCATCTTCGCTTATATCCCATTCTTTGTATTTTTTATTATTTGTAATCGCTTAACATACAAAATTTTACAAAATGTAGATACATATATTCCATCTTCGTTAAATTCTTTTTTTGGAACATCTATATAGATCGAGTCGCCACTTAAAACGTGCCTTGCATTGAATCGCCCGATATATTTATAACTTTTAAATTTTCAGTATTCACTCCATTAAATAGGTCTTTTGCTTGCTCTGAATCATATTATATTAATTTAATCACTTCCTTTATATCCGAATTTAGGTAGGCCGCTCCTACGCTAGCTTTAATATCTAAACCCTCAATTTGAAAATTATTTTTATTGAGTTTGTTTTGCATATTATTTTCTGATGCTGAGCCATCAGCATTTATGATTAATTCCCTGATTCCAACTGCATTAAGCATTGAGGCGATAATATCAGTGTCCGGCTTTCTTCCTCAGGTTCCGGATAGCCAATGCGCAATACTTCCTTGAGATACACTCAATTTTTCGGCAAGGCTTTCTTGTGTTTCGCCAATATCTTGCATTCTTTTTTTAATTATATTTTTACAAGTATTCATAAGCTCCTCCAGCTTTAATTATTACGGAATGTATTAAATTAACAACCAACAAAATGTAATTATCACTGAAATAATAAATTACATAATGTAATACTTATGCTCATAACAATAATTAAGGTATCTGTTATGGACAAAACTTGAAATATTATGATTAAACATATCTTATTCAAAAGATTTTTATGAAGTTTTAATTTTATTTTATTTCGGTGAAAAACAAATTATCACAGACTATGTTGTAACTGATAGAAGCATGCGCAAGGAAATGGCGCGGTTTGCACAATGTGCTCACGGAGCGCCAATAAAAAGAGTATCAAGAGGGATTAGAGTTGATAATATTTATATTGTAAAACCTTTATCTCTAACAGCGATTGCAAAAAAGTTAGAAATAACTTGGGATTTTGCAAATCAGTGCATAAAAAGCGGTGAAGACTTTTTAAGAGGCTATTTTGCGTCACTAAAAATAAATTCTGGGACTGAGCTAGAAATAGTTAAAGATAGAATTATTTTATAGCGGAAAATGAGAAAATAATAGTTGACACGGTCGCATTTACGACCTATGGTGTATACCTAGATTAGGACTGGTTCGAATCAATCTCTGGAAAGATGACTACATTAAACAAAATTATTTAGTCGAAGATTACAAAGGGATGGATGCCGATTCTCTAAGTAATGAAATGGAGAGAGTTTATGACTAATACCGAGTTAAAGGCGCTTCGGCGTTTTTTTTTCTTAGATGTGGCGGAGGCTGCTCAATTTATTGGAGACTGCCATATTCGTACTTGGCAAAGGTGGGAACAGGGAACAAGAAGTATTCCTGAAGATGTAATTGAAATGATAAATCTTCTTAAAGAAGATCGTCAAGAGATATTGGCTATGATGCAAAACAAAGGAACATATGAAAGCGCAAAAAATAATAATTTACTCTATTCTCGATTAATTGAATCTGTTCAAGCTGAACTTTTAGCTAAAAACTTGAAACCTTTTGATAAAAATTAGGTTCTACCAAAAGAATACAATCAGTTAGGAGACGCCGTATTAAATATTAACACCTAAAATCCCCCACTTTTTGATAACAATAATAAAAAATTATCAAAAGAATAAAAAACACTTGATTTCTGCTGAATGAAGTGGTATAAAGTTTTCAGAATGGTATTTTAGTATGTGAAGCTCGCTAACGCGGGCTTTATTTTTTGTTGCTTTAAATGGATTTATGAAAAAGTTTCTTGTTGCTCAGCTATTTATCCCTCTATTTTCTCACTCTGCGCAAAATTTCAATAGAGCAAAAACAAAACTAATTCAGTTATATAAATCAAACCCAGAACAACCAACTTTTTTTGCGGCTGTGAGCTTTCATGGACAGGCAAGAAAGGTATCGTCGATTTCACTAAATGCGAATATGAGCCAAGGAAGAATTTCAATAGAGCATCTCGTATCGAGGGGAAGCACATAATGCCGGCCAGAAAATTCTGGCTGGCATCTACGATGCTGGCAAAACGACTGTAAAAAAGATGTGACCTTCAATGAAATGGAAGGCGACTTGCACAACTTACAACCGTCAATCGGTAAAGTGAATGGCGTCCGTTCTAATTTCAGATATTCACAGTTTACTAGTGAGTTCACGCAGTGCGGACAATGCAAAAGCGCCGTAGATTTTCAAACCCGAAAATTTCAGCCTCATGACGAAATTTGTGGTGTTATAGCTCGCACATATTTCTACATGTCAGATAAAATACAATATCAATTTCTTTGTTTCAGAACACAAACTGATGACCGCATGGAATAAAAAGTATCCGCCGAGTAATTGGGAATGTGAGCGCAACAAACTGATAGAAAAAATTCAGGATAATAATAAATTCGTTACTATGCAGTCTGAAAAATAGATTAAGCTAATTTAGTTTATTGCGCTTTGTTTACTAAAAGGTAAACAAATTGTTGTATTGATTCTTTAAGTTGAATATAATTTTGTTAGGTTAATAACTTGAGTTATTAATCATATTCTGAGGTGAAATTATATGATTACTGATAGATTTAATTATTCTAAAGCGTTAGAAGTATTGTTGTATGTGTCTTCTAAGGTTGAGTATATGTATCATACAGGTAAAATTATTTATTTTGCGAACAGATATCATCTCGAAAAGTATGGTCGCTTTGTTATTGATGATCGTGTTATTGCCATGAAAAACGGTCCAGTTTTATCTAATATATATGACATGATTAAGAGTGCTAGAGGTGATAACCGTAATTATCCTGAAGTTAAGAAACATCTGACTTATTTTTCAAATAAAAAGAGCTTGCATAAGCTAGTCCCAAAAAGAGCAGCTAATATGGACTACCTCAGTGAGAGTGATATTGAGTGCTTAAATGAGGCAATAGAAAAAATCAAAGGGATGAGCTTTAATGAATTAGAAAGCTTTAGTCATGATGATTTATATTATACTGCCGATCAAAATAATGAGATTTCAATTGATGAGATAATTAATCATTCTACTCATTCTGATACATTACGAGAGTATTTGGCTGGATAAGAATGGTTTTATTAGGTAGCAATTTCCCCAAAGAGTTTAGGAAAAAACAATTTAAAGCAGGAGCTGTGATTTTTACTCATTGCCATTTTACCACGCCACCTAAAAACAAATATCATGTTATCTGTTGCTGTGAACCTCTTTTAGTTTTATTGATAAATTCAAATATCCCTGATTTCATACGTTCGAAAGAAGAGTTAAATAAATGCCAAGTAGAATTAGATAAGAAAAGTCATCCATTTTTAAATTGGGATTCATATTTAAATTGTATAGATGCGCATAATGCATATGACATATCTTTTTTTAATTGTGAATTTGATAACAACTTTGATCAGTTTTATAGAGGTGATTTGTCAATAAATTGTATCAGAGATGTTCTGCGAGCGGTAAATGATTCTCCAGTTATGATCCCATTATATAAAAAATTAATCACAAGAGAATTAAATAAATTATTAATTGACAATTAACTGTAAATAATAAAAACAAACCGCTTAAAAATGGCGCTTGTTCAAGAGTTTGAAAATCAGAAGTTGTTGACTGAAGAAAATGCTATTGCATTACGTGAAGCAGCTAATCATCAGTTCGAGCAAAATCGTATTGACGCCCAATGGGAAATATGGCGCAATCAAAGTGACGCTAACGAGTTTCTTGCTTTTTCACTCGAAGGACAGGCAAGCAGTGTAACAAGTACGATATCTGGTCTTATGTCTGGCACGATGAACGCTACACAGGCAATGCAAAAATTTGCTAACGTGGTTTTAAACGAAGCTATCGGGTCACTTGTTCAAATGGGTATGCAATACGTTAAAAACGCTATTGTAGCTAAAACAATATCAGCAGCAACTACAGCTACACAAACAGCAGAGGCAATTGCATTAGTAGCAGCGTACAAATCTGCAGTCATGCTTGCGTCAATTGCATCATATGGCTCGGCAGCAACGACAGGCGCAACAGTATACGGTACAGCATTAGGTATAATGTCTGTGCAATGTCCATTGCTGGAGCGCGTAAAAACGGCGGTCCAGTAGATGTAAATTCAATGTACCGAGTTGGTGAAGGTGGCAAACAGTATTTAATACCAGGCGAAAACGGACGAGTATTAAGCAATCGACAAATCATTTCCAATCAAGGTCAAAACATACAATGGAATTTTATTGTAGAAAATCATGTAAGTGGTGTTGAAGTTAGTAAGCCATCAATTGATTATGAAAATTAAATTATCAGAACCGCAGTAACACAAGCAAAACGAGAGATCGTTAATGATATTAAAGAGCATACAGGCGTAGTTTGGCAAGCCATATCGAGCACAACAAATGTCCAATCTAAATTATAATTGATATTAAATAATAAATTTCATACCATTACCTAAAATTTAAGGAGATGATATGAAAAAAATTTCATTGCTTGGATTAATCGGGTTTGTTTTAACTGGCTGTGGAGATGATAAGGTTACTAAAGAGTATCTTGTTGGTAAATGGAAGTGTGATCTTACAAGTTATAGGATAAAATTTCAGAATGAAAAATTTGTCGACTATGTAAAAGACGGCCTTAATGTTTCACTTACTGAAGAATATAAAATTGAAAATGAGAAATTATATATATTTGATGAGGAAAATAATAACTGGATAGAAAGTGATGTAATTGATGAATATTCAGGGAAACTTAAATCACATGAACAAGAAGATGTTAATCACAGCTTTACACACACAATCAAAAAAGAATCACAAAATAAATTTACTAAAACAGAAGAACATATAGCAACCCATAAAGATAATGAATTGAACCAAGATAATAAAAAAAATTACAAGATAAATGCAGTAGCAACTTGCAATAGAATAGAATAATTGACTGCCCAAAAAAAGTTTACCGCCGAGTAGGTGGGTTAGAAAAGTTATTAGAAATAATTAGTTAATTACAATTTATATCAACCCGCTTCGGCGGGTTTTTTATTATCTAAAAAACAGGAGTGATAATGAATGATTATCCATTAGAGCAAAAAACAGTGCAGCTAAGCACTTATTCAAGACAACAAAAGGCTCAGTTTTCAACAATAGAAACACGAAGCGGTAAACTCTATTTTAAACGTATAGCGCAAGAACAGCCGATTTTAAGAGATATTAGTTTTGTTTTATTGGATTATGAAGCACAAATTTTTTTACATTGGTTTAATAACGTTTTAAAAAAAGGGTTTTTACCATTTGATATAAAATTGGCGACGGAATGGGATTCGTCACAAACATTAAATTGTCGTTTTTTACCCGATTCACTATTGAACACAACAAGAAATAATCATCTTCAATGGAGCTACAGTGCAAAGATATTAATTAATAATTACGCACCACCAGATTATATACCTCTCGATATTATCAATCATCAAGCTTATTACTCAAATAAAGCACGTAGTCAGTTTGATCAGATTATTAATGTCAATATGAAAAATATAGGTTAGACATGACTATATCACAAGAACAACGTGAATTTTTCACACAGAAGAACCCTGCTGAAGAATACGACACTATAACTTTTCATCACCCGGAGTTTAAAGCACCATTGAGATTGATCTTGAATCAATTTAAGCCTTTAACGTTTGCCGGTAATGAATTTATACTTGTCGCAGCAAAAATCAATTTGCCAGATCAGGGTTCTGAGTTAACTCCAAAATTAAATTTACATTTTTCACGCATTCATATTGGTGATGAAATCAAAAAAATTGTGAATTCGATATCCCCCTTTGGCTGGCAAGAGCCTATATCTATGATTTATGAACAATATAACGAGCTATCAATGAATAAGCCAACACAACGCTACTCACTTTATATATCGGAAGAGGGCATAAGATTTAACCGCACCGCCGGTGAAATTACAGCAACGGATGATAATTCAATGGTGCTGGCAAAACCTACGCATACAGAGAGCAAACCAATTTATACGCTTGAAGAATACAGAGGACTGGCTTATGCATAAAAACACGGCAGTTAATGAATTTATTAACAAGGTGATTGGTACAAAATGGGTAGATAGAGCATGTACTTTTAATGAAATGGATTGTTGGGGGGCTGGTGGTTCTTTATTATCGACATGTTTTAAGAATCCAACTAAAAACAATTACAGGTTATCAATCATAGAAAACGACAATTCAAAATTAAGCCATCCCAGAATCACTTAGAAACTGGAAACCATGTGAAAAGAGTAACAATGCAGTGTTTCTTGTTTATGTTGGTGATCTTCCGTCTCATGTGGGTGTTGTGATAGATAACCATATGTTGCACGCTAAAGGAAATGAAATTCAAGGCGGACAAGTTCAATATAACAAGCTGGAAGCAATAGAAAAAGCCTATACAAAAGTGGAGTACTACCAATATGCTGATATATCATAAAGACCCTAACGGACTGACCGAAAAAGAAATATATCAACTCGACACCTCTCTTTCACTTCTCAAAATATTCGTAATAAATTTCCAAACGGTTTTGACAACACTGTAACAGACATATATGTCAATAATGAGAAAATAAATCCTCTAGAATATGATTTATCAAGAAATGCGAGTATTTTTGATAAAGTTGTCATTGTTAATCGTCAGCAAGCGTCGGTCGTTGTTAGCATAATTGTTGCTGTAGTCGCCGCTGTTGTTGCATATGTATTAACACCAACACCAAAAACCCCAAATGCTATTGGGGAGCAGAAAGACAGTATTAATTTTTAACACAATTAATACAGAGAATTAATTTAGAATATATCGTTAGAATTAATTTCCTAGATGTCATTGATCAACAAATTCAGGCGTGGTACAAATATTAATCTATTATTCTAATGCTAACTTAAACTAATTATATAACCCGAATATGAGCTATTTTAACTATCATGCAAAAGCAAAAAAATTAATCAATGAAGGCTTTTTGGTGCGCTATGAATTTGTTGATAATTGGAATGGTATTAAACCAGCTTTAGTGTTGTATTTCGAAAATGCTAAACCTATGCCAATTCGAGAATACCGTTGGAATGAATATCTACCATTAATTTATAAGGATGATTCGTTATAGCGTTTAATAATCAAACGTGTTTTAATTGATTATTGCTTTTTTTGCTTAATCTATCATTTGTCATCAATTAAATAATGTTTTTAGTTTTATTAATTATTTTAAAAATAAAAAATCTTTCGTTTGTCCTTATCTAATGGGTAATAGTACGATGTTGCGTATTATTACCCATGAAGACTAATCGCTTTAGTTTTATGTTTGGCTAATTTTGATTAAACGAGCAATATTTTCACTTGTTTGCTCAATATTTTTAAAGCCGTTTAATAAGAGTTCTTCAATTGGTGATGCGGAAGGAATAATACCGAAAATTGCATCAATTCCATTTGGATAGAGCTCTTCAATATTTTTCCCGATAGTCCCCGCTAGTGCAATTACCGGCACATTTTGCGCTTTAGCAACTTGCGCAACACCATAAGGTGTTTTACCAAATTTAGTTTGATAATCAATGCCGCCTTCTCCTGTAAAACAAAAATCAGCACCTTTTAATTTTTGGCGTAGTTCACTGTAATGGATAACAATGTCGATTCCTTTTTGCATTTTACTGTTTGTAAATGCCATTAAACCTGCACCAAGCCCGCCGGCAGCACCTGCACCGGGAATGGTTGCTACATCTTTACCTAGCTGTGATTTAATGATTGAAGCATAATGTTGTAAATTCTGATCTAATTGTTTAACCATTTCAGCCGTCGCCCCTTTTTGTGGACCAAATACGCAAGATGCGCCTTTTTCGCCACATAATGGGTTGCTTACATCGCTGGCAACAATGATTTCGATATTGCGTAAAAGTGGGTTAACTTCCATTATGTCTATTTTGGCTAATTTACCCAATGCACCACCACCTTTAGGCAGTTCTTTACCTTCATTATCATAAAATTTTATACCCAATGCTTGAGCCATTCCTGCTCCACCGTCATTAGTCGCACTTCCACCGATACCCAGTATAATTTTTTTAATACCATGTTTTAGGCATTCAATGATTAATTCTCCGGTGCCGAAGGTTGTAGTAATGAGTGGATTGCGTTTTGTTTTTGGTACAAGATGAATCCCACTAGCGCTTGCCATTTCAATGACGGCGGTAGTTTTATCTCCTAAAATTCCATAATGAGCTGTGATTTTATCACCTAGGGGACTGGTGACTTGGCAAGCGTGTAATGTTCCATTTGTGGCATCAACTAAAGATTGAGTGGTTCCTTCACCACCATCAGCCATGGGAACATGGATAAATTTTGCATCAGGGAACACTTTTTTTAATCCGGACTCCATTGCCTGGCAAACCGCTTTAGCGGTCAAACACTCTTTAAAAGAATCGGGTGCAAGTACAAATGTTTTGTGTTTCATAATATTATTCCTGATATTAATAAATAAATGCGTAGAAAATTGTTGCAACTAATGTCATTGTTCCACCAACAAGCGCCTCATAGGGAATCAGCTTCATCCGTTGTTTTATTGACATGTTCATGCTATTGGCTGTGACATGGAAATAGTTGCCCTGTGGTAAGGAGTCAATAACTGTAGCGCCTGTGTGCATCATCACGGCAGCACTAATTGTTGGAACGCCCATATCCATAATGGTTGTGCCAAAAGCGCCGGTTGCAATAATGACGCCTGTTGATGTCGAAGCTGTTGCGGCTGCCATTAAAATTCCCGAAATGGGGGATAAATAGTAACCTGAAATACCCATTGATTCGATCATTGCTATAACTTGACTGGCTAAATTTGATGATGCGATTAATCCAGCGATTGCACCTGCACCAATTAAAATTAGTACGGTTGGTGTCATTTTTTCAATTCCAGATTTGGTAAATAAAATAATTTTGCTCTGTTGTCCCATTGCTAGCATGCCAATCATTCCAGCGAGTGGCAATATAAATAATGCGTCTATTTTTAAATTGGCAAGGAATTGAATATGTAAAATATTACCGATAGGGTTAAGCATTAATAATAAAATTGCCGTGGCCGGTGCCACAATCGCTTTCGCTAATGATGGGGTATCTAATTTATCTTGCTCTTGATTTTTTAATGCCATGACTTCTTGATTTGTAATTGTGTCACTTTTATTTTTAATCAAAGAAGCGATCAGTACTGTTGCTAATAGTCCAAATAGTGCCGGTAAAAAGCCTGCAATCATGACATCGCTTAAGCTTAAATTAAATCCATTAGCAACAGCAATGGTATTGGGATTGGGTGAAATAATGTTTCCTGCTTTTCCGCCACCGGATAAGGCTAATAACAGCGCTAAACGAGATATCTTCATTTTATTGCCAACAGATAGCGCAATTGGTGCAACAATTAAAACGGCAACCGGTATAAACACCCCTGAAGCTGTAATAATGCCAGTGGCTAAGGCTAAAGCTAGCAGAGCTTTTTTTTCACCTAATTTTTTTACAACAGCTTGTGCTATTGTTTCAGCGGCACCGGATTCCATCATCACGCCAGCAAGGATGCCGGCAGCTAGTACCCGTATCACTGTGCCCATGATGCTTTGTGTTCCGTTAGTTAAAATTGCAACAGTTTGAATTAAATTCGCCCCGCCAATAAATGCTCCAATGATAGCGCCAAAGAATAATGAGTAGACTGGATTTATGCCCCTTAAAATTAACAATATAGCCAGGAATAATCCAATCAGCGCACCATACCAGTTAATCAGTTCTGACATTTGTTTTCTCCTCAACAATATAATTACAATAAATTTTGTGTATAAAATAGTTGATGCTTGGATTTGTTATTAACTTTATGCGTTTAGTTAAAATACATAAAAAATTTTTGATACAACTGAATATTGTGAATTGATGTGAGTATTGTCATACTTTAATGTAAAAATCATTTTCTTTACATCCAACATTTGTGATGTTTTTGGCATTTTTAAATATATTTGCCAAGCACAATGCTAAAGCGTAAAATGCCCAACTTATTTTGCTTAACCTATTACGAATAAGTAATACTGACTTGAAATCAGAGGCATTTTTTAATGACAAACTTGTATACAAAACCAGAGTTACTTTCTCCTGCTGGTTCTCTTAAAAATATGCGTTATGCTTTTGCATATGGCGCTGATGCTGTTTATGCAGGGCAACCACGTTATAGTCTACGTGTTCGCAATAACGAATTTAATCATGAAAATCTCGCTATCGGGATTAATGAGGCGCATGCTCAAGGTAAAAAGTTTTATGTTGTAGTAAACATTGCGCCGCATAACTCAAAGCTTAAAACGTTTATCCGTGATTTAGAACCGATTGTCAATATGAAACCGGACGCTTTTATTATGTCAGATCCTGGTTTAATTATGCTAGTTCGGGAACATTTTCCTGAAATGGAAATTCATTTATCGGTACAATCCAATGCAGTAAATTGGGCGACAGTTAAATTTTGGCACAAAATGGGTTTAACCCGAGTGGTGTTATCCCGTGAGTTATCGCTTGATGAGATTGCTGAGATACGAGAAAAAGTTCCGGAAATGGAATTAGAAGTGTTTATTCATGGTGCGCTTTGCATGGCTTATTCTGGCCGTTGTTTATTATCGGGTTATATTAACAAACGTGATTCAAACCAAGGTACATGTACTAACGCTTGTCGCTGGGAGTATAAAGTTGCTGAAGGTAAAGAAGATGAAGTAGGGCAGATTGTCCATAAATGTGAACCTATACCGGTACAACAAGTTGAACCCACTTTAGGCATTGGTCCAACAACTGATAAAGTATTTATGCTCGAAGAATCTGGTCGACCGGGTGAATATATGCAAGCTTTTGAAGATGAGCATGGTACTTATATCATGAATTCTAAAGATTTAAGAGCTGTTGAATTAGTGGAAGATTTAACAAAAATCGGTGTTCATTCTTTGAAAATTGAAGGTAGGACTAAATCTTACTATTATTGTGCCAGAACAGCACAAGTTTATCGACAAGCAATTGATGCGGCAAGCGAAGGCAAACCTTTTGATCCGCATTTGTTAGCTGAACTTGATTCATTGGCTCATCGAGGATATACCGAAGGCTTTTTGCGTCGTCATAAGCATGAAGATATGCAAAATTATGTGCATAGCCATTCGGTTTCAGAACGACAACAGTTTGTTGGTGAGTTTAGCGGTGAGCGTTTAAATGGGTTAGCTGAAATTATTGTTAAAAATAAGTTTTCAGTGGGTGATAGTGTTGAAATGATGACGCCAAAAGGCAATATAACCTTTGTTATTGAACGAATGGAGAACAAAAAAGGTCAACCGGTGCCTGCCGGATTAGGTGACGGTCATATTGTTTACATCCCAATTCCTGAAGATATCGATTTAAATTATGCATTGTTGATGCGTAATTTTGACTAGATCAAGCCAAATAGCTGTTCGGCTTTGCCGAACAGTGTGCTAGATTCATTCTCGTATTAAATCATCACCAAAACCTATCCATTTATAGGTTGTTAATGCTTCAAGTCCCATTGGACCTCTGGCATGCAATTTTTGAGTACTAACCGCAACTTCGGCTCCTAACCCAAATTGTCCACCGTCAGTAAAACGTGTAGAGGCATTGACATAGACGGCTGCGGCATCAACTTGGTTAACAAATTGCTCAACTTTGGCTAAGTTACGGGTCAAAATAGATTCTGAATGGCCACTACCATATTCTCTGATATGTTTTATTGCACAGTCAATTGAGTTTACCAACACCACATTGAGATCTTTTGAGAGCCATTCTTGGCGTAATTGTTCGTCACTGACCAGTTCGACTGTCGCTTCACCCGATTTTAATTGTTCATAAGCTTTTTTATCAGCATGTAAATTTACCTGATTATCAGCCATTGTTTGACTTAATTTAACTAAAAATTCCGGCGCAATGTTTTGATGAACTAACAGTGTTTCAACGGTATTACAAGTACTTGGGCGCTGAGTTTTAGCATTGACAATTATCGGTAGTGCTTTTTCTATATCGGCACTTTCATCAACAAAAATATGGCAGACACCAATCCCACCGGTGATCACCGGAATTGTGGATTGCTCTCGACATAATTGATGTAATGCTGCTCCACCTCTTGGAATAATCATATCGACATATTTATCTAGTTTGAGTAACTCAGTGATATATTTACGATCAGGATTATCGATTGATTGAATGGCAGATTCAGGTAAGCCTGCTTGATTTAATGCTTGTTGAATAATCGATATGATAGCCGCATTAGTATTAACCGTTTCTTTTCCACCACGAAGTATCGCTGCATTACCTGTTTTTAAACAGAGAGCCGCAATATCTATAGTAACATTAGGGCGAGCTTCATAAATTACACCAATCACCCCTAGCGGCACTCTGTGGCGTTGTAACTTTAAACCGCTTTCTAACGTTGAGCCATCAATAATTTGCCCAATAGGATCGGTTAAGGCGACAACTTTGCGAACATCATTGGCAATAGAGGATAGTCGCTCTGGAGTTAATAATAAACGATCAAGTATTGCCTCACTTAATCCTTGATTTTTTGCTATAGCAATATCTTTTTGATTAGCCTCTAAAATACTTTGAAAGCTTTGCTCCAATAAATCAGCAATACTAATTAAAGCCTGATTTTTGATTTTAGTTGGGCACTGTGCTAATTGATATGAGGCTTGTTTTGCTAACTTTCCAATTTGGTTTATCATTACTTAACCTTAATAGATTTTACTCTCAACTGTGTTTGACAGAATACAGATTCTCTAACAAATAATTTATCTAATGATATTATACAGGTTATCCCACTCTAATCTTTATTTATAAAACGTATATAATAATTAATAGATTTAAAAAGGTAAGCGCTGTCACTTTAAACAAATTTTGCTAATAGGAATCAATTTATTCCAACAATAATGTATTTTAAAGGTGATTGTCAATTATGAAGCTTAAAAGCAAGCTGAGAGAAGAAGGTATTTGATGTAAAAAAAAAGCCAATATAGCAAGTAAAAAAATTTATCTGTTATAAAGGCTGTGATATATGTTAATAAAGTACTCAAATTTGATCATCTATCGCCAATTTACACAATAGTTCTCAATACTCATTAGGTAACTTTTTAATTATGTTTTATTGATAAGCTGCAACCATTAGTTAAGTATTTAAATTCATGATCTATATCATTCAATAATAATTAATTTCAATTACAGCATTGGCAATATATTATAAATTTATAAAATAAACTTTTAAATTAATAAAAAAGGTATGGCAAAGATCCCTTTTTTGCATAAAATTATAATTTTATAGTTTATTTTTCTTTATCTTTCAAGATGATATGTAAAGTGCTTAAAAGCTTCTCTTTTTCCGCGAGTTCCATAACTGATAAAGGTATCTTTACAGTGTATTGCTTGTTACTAATTTTATTTATGTAATTGATTATCACTTTATTATTTTTATAACTAACTGATGTGATTTCCTTAAAAAGTATACTTATACTACTTCTTATTGGAGCAGCAGGTCGATAAGTAATAAAATCTTCCCCAATTGAAATATAAACCAATTTGTATTGCCAAAAAGCACGAATAACTAGGATTATGGGCAATCCTAAACTTATCTTTAGCTCATCAGGTAAAGACAAAGCAACAAACAAAGTAACAATACTTAATATAATTAACAGTATGACGTGTCGTCTGGCATGAAAACATTTTCTATTTTGAGAGTCCATTCATGTCCTTAAAATTAATATCCAATTTTCTATAAATTACGTTTTTCTTCTCATATTTTTTCATCAACTTTGTTAATTATTTTTCTTCCACCAAAAACCCCTATTAAACCTAAAGGGATAAAGGGTATACTGCCAATAATAATAAAAATACTCGCTATTTTTTGATGATATCTTGCAAATAAAATACCTAATGTACTAATTAACGCAGATATTATTACATACGGTAATATTATTCGATAACTTGAGTTGTATAGTGAATTCGAGTAAATAATTAATACACCAAACCAGTTGGCTATTACGCCACCTATAGCCAGTTCCATTTTAACCTCCTTATTATTTGATAATCATATCATTCCAATGTACGGCTACAGAGCCATATTCATAGCTAATAATTTGACTAATTTCTTGTGAGTGATGTCCTGATATTTGTTTAGAACATCACTATTATAACGGCTTACACCTCGTTAGATTTGTTTTTCTGACCTGAACTTATATTTAGGTTATTTGGTAAAGACAAAGAAACGAACAAAATAATTATACTTAATAGAATAAACGGTATGACATGTCGTCGAGCATGAAAACATTTTATGTTTTGGAGTCCATTCATAACCTTAAAATTAATATCCTATTTTTCTAAAAATCACGTCTTTCTTCTAATGATTTTTCATTAGCTTTGTTAATTATTTTTCTTCCACCAAAAATCCCTACTAAACCTAAAGGGACAAAGAGTATACTGCCAATAATAATTAAAATACCTGCTAATTTTTTATTATTTCCTGCAAATAAAATACCTAGAGTACTTATTAATGCAGATATTATTGTGTACGGTAATAATATTTGATAACCTAATTCATTTAGTGAATTCAAGTAAACAATTAATACACCAAACCAGTTGGCTATTATACCACCTATAGCTAGTCCCATTTTAACCTCCTTATTATTTGATAATCATATCATTCCGATGTACGGCTACAGAGCCATATTCATAGCCAATAATTTGACTAATTTCTTGTGAGTGATGTCCTGCTATTTGTTTTAGCGCATCACTATTATAACGGCTTACACCTCGTGCGATTTGTTTTCCTGATTTATCACAGATGTTTATTACTTCTCCCCGCGAAAAATCTTTTTCAACCGCTATAATTCCTTTTGGTAATAGCGAACTACCATTATTCAAAATAGCATTTATAGCACCGTCATCAAGCAACACCTTCCCTACATTAGGTGCACCATATAGCCAATGTTTTCGATGCTCTAATGGGGTTTTCTGTGGTAAAAAACGCGTGCCCACCGATTGATTATTGACTGCATCAATAATCACATTTTCTTTATTCCCAGCTGCAATAATTACTTCTATTCCTGCACTACCTGCTACTTCAGCTGCTTGAATTTTTGTGCTCATACCGCCGGTTCCCAGCCCTGAAACACTATCACCAGCTATGTTTCGTAAACTCTCATCAATATGAGAAACTTCTTTTATTAATTGAGCATTGCTATTTGATCTTGGATCGGCAGTATATAATCCTTCAATATCTGTCAGTAATATGAGTTTATCGGCTTCCGCTAAAATTGCCGCTAGTGCTGATAGGTTATCATTATCACCCACTTTAATTTCGGCTGTAGCTACAGCGTCATTTTCATTGATAACAGGTACAATATGATTATCTAGCATCGCTTTTAGTACATCTTGTGCATTTAAAAAGCGTTCACGATCTTCTAAGTCAGCTCGTGTCAGTAACATTTGTCCAATAAAAATTTTATATATTGAAAACAACTGTTCCCAAAGCTGGATAAGTTTACTTTGCCCAACAGAAGCAAGTAATTGTTTTGATGCTACAGTATTTGGAAGGCTAGGGAAGTTTAGATACTCTCGACCAGCAGCAATTGCTCCCGATGTAACTATAATAATTTTGTGACCAATTTGATGTAAATAAGAGCATTGCCGAATCAGTTCAACTATTCGAGCGCGATCTAACTGTTTAGTTCCACCAGTTAAAACACTGGTACCTAACTTAATAACGACAGTTTGCTTTTTTTTATTAGTCATAGCAATAATCTTATTTAAATCATCTATTACAAAATAGATTCCATCCATTTAACTGATTGAGTTAAAGCGTTTTGTAAGCCTTTTTGTAACGGTGTTTTAGGAATAGTCACAATTTTGCTTTGCTTTGAAGATTGGATTAGTTTTGCTTCAGTTAAATTACTCAACTTGTCCTCTTCAAAGATGACATTCATGATTGGCACAGGACAAGAATGAGTTAATAATCCCTGATTTTTTAAAGAAAAGTAATTTAATTCAGCTGCTAACTGCTGATTTGATACTGATGTTAAACCTAAACGACAAGCTAACATATCTTTGTAACAATTTGGTAGATTTTGTTGTAAGGCTTTATCAACAAATATTTGATGCACAAAAGGTGTGAAGTTGAAAAGTCCCTTTATTTTATTTGGTATCAAATAAGCAAGACGTGTTGCAATGTGTGAACCAAAACGGAATCCTGCAACAATTACACGATTGCTATCGACCCAAGGTACTGTCGCTAGTTGTTCAATTATAGCTTGATGAATTTGGCTACTATTTTGAGTTAATACAAAATTTCGACTAAAGCCTACTGTTGGCAAATCTACTGTTAGCATTGCAAAACCTTGTGGAGCTAAGTATTCACTAAAGTAGCGATAATAGTCGATTTGTAAATTACCTAATGCATTACAGACTAACACGACAGGGCATACGCCATCACAGTTTTCGGGTAAATGTAAAAATGTTTTAACACTGCGATTTTCAACTTTAAATTCAATCTGTTTTGTTGTGTAAGGCGAAAACTCAAGTGCCTTTAGATAAGATTGATATGCACAAGTTTGGGCATACATGGCCAGTTCGTCATTTTTAAAATGCGGATAGCTCGCAATACTTGAATATTCACTGGCTATTAAAAAATAATCATGTAATTTTTTTCTATCTTCATCAGTCAGCGTTGCCAGATCGAAACCATCTGCTTTAGCTTGCCATTCGGCTGCTTGGTTTAAAAATTCATAAATCCAATTACCGGGTTGATACCCAATGACTGAATCAAGCCATTTATCATTGGTGTGACGTTTGGTTGAAGCAGCGATCTTTGATAACACGGCTTCAATTTCTAATTTGGGTAAACCACGCCAGAACCATAAAATAGGGTTGATGATTCGGTACCATCTGGAATCAACATCCCCATCAAGCGGACTTATGCTACTACCGTTACTACTATCTAACCGATTGATCAGTGATGATGTTTCAGGATAATCATACTGTGGTTTAAATATTTTTTCAGATAAGTTTTCGGTAGTAGCCATAATAATGATTGATTCCTTGTTGACTATTTATGATCGCTAATTGGTTTTACAAACATAACACCTGTGTCCCAAGGTTGTTCAATCCATGTATCTTGATCAATATCAACAATATAATCATCGACTAATGGTTTGCCGGCTGGTTTGGCAAAAATTGTAACAAAACGTGCTTTAGGGTACATATCACGAATTGTATGTGCGGTGCTACCTGTGTCGACTAAATCATCAACAACAATAAAGCCTTCACCGTCGCCATTAGCTTGTTTAAGAATTAATTTTTCACGTTGATGATCATGGTCATAACTTGAAATACACACAGTATCAACATAACGGATACTTAATTCACGAGCTAAAATTGCTGCTGGAACTAAACCACCGCGGCTAACGGCAATAATGCCTTTCCATTGATTAGCGGGTAATAGACGTTTAGAGAGTTGGCGACCGTAGGCTTGTAGCATTTCCCAAGTGACAGTGAATTTTTCTTTTTCAGCAATAAGCTCTGCTTTGTGCTGTTTTTTTGCTTGAATTTCGTCTTCTGTTAATGTTTGTTCTATTGACATGAGTAACCTGCAATTTTAATCGAATTTACGATTTTAATAAATTAATATTAATGGACTAGAAATAGATGTAAAATTGCACCTTATTATAGAGTGATTAGACAAAAAAAACCACTCATTAATTTATTAGCTATCTAATATTGAGGATAAAATATGCTTTCACACTTAAATCCAAAATTTGTTTGGCAGATCTTTAACGATATTTGTAAAATTCCACACCCTTCTCATTATGAGCAAATGATAACTAAATATATTGTTGATTTTGCCATTTCTCATCATATTGAACATAAGATCGATAAAGCAGGTAATATTTTATTAACTAAATCTGCCACCAAAGGTATGGAAAATTGTCCTTCAATTGCCTTACAAGCTCATATGGATATGGTACCGCAAAAAAATGAAGGAACTAACCATGACTTTTTTACCGATCCTATTAATGCTTACGTTGACGGTGAATGGGTTAAAGCAAAAGGTACAACGTTAGGCGCAGATAATGGTGTCGGGCTAGCCTCTGCATTGGCTGTATTAATCGATCCTGCTGTTGAACATGGGCCAATTGAAGTGTTAGTCACCACATCAGAAGAGACAGGTATGCATGGTGCATTTGGTTTGCAACCTAATTGGTTAAAAAGTCAGTTTTTAATTAATACTGATTCTGAAGATGAAGGCGAAATATTTACCGGTTGTGCTGGTGGTGTTGATTTTACGACCACTTTTGCTGTGACTTATGCCGTAATGCCGGAAAAACATGATTGTTATATGCGCATTTCTCTTAAAGGCCTTAAAGGTGGTCACTCAGGCTGTGATATTCATCTAGGACGCGGAAATGCAATTAAATTAATGGCAAGATTTTTAGCTGAATATGCTCAAGATATTTCGTTTAGGTTAGCTGATATTCAAGGTGGCTCATTACGCAATGCGATTCCAAGAGAAGCATTTGTCGAAATCACACTAAGTAAAGAAGATTTACCTAAACTTAAGTCAATCATTGAACAGTATCAGCAAGTGTTACAAAATGAGTTTGGGCAGGTAGAACCATCATTATCAATTACGTTATCTGATGTTGAATCGGACAAAATTAAACGTATTTTAACTACTGAACATCAAAATAAAATCATTAATTGGTTGAATGCAGCGCCTAATGGCGTGATTCGCATGAGTAATCAAATTCATGGTGTTGTTGAAACTTCATTGAATTTAGGTATTTTAAATATTTTAGATAATCAACTTAATGTTCATTTCTTGATTCGATCTCAGGTTGATAGTAGTAAAGATGCCGTTGTTTCTACATTGGTTTCGCTTAGTCAATTGGTCAATGCTAATTATGAAATTAGTGGTGGTTATTCCGGTTGGGAACCAAATTTGAATTCGAGCCTTTTACAATTGGCTAAAGATAAATATCAAGAAATTTTCTCTCAAAAAGCGAAAATAATGGTTATTCATGCAGGTTTAGAGTGTGGTTTATTTAAAAAATCTTATCCGGATATGGATATGATTTCGATTGGACCAACAATTGTATCGCCTCATTCTCCGGATGAGAAAGTGAATATTCAAAGTGTTTATCGTTATTGGGAGCTACTTATTGCGATATTAAAATCAGCCAGTCTTTTGAGAAAATAACCTTGTACTTCCAACCTGCTGAATTTTCAGCAGGTTGATATCTTTTTAAACTCATAAAAAGATTCCCATAATTAATATCAACGTTATCTGAGTTGCTCATAATAATGTTGCTTATGATAAAAATCGTTTATCAGCCATAACACACCAAAGTGAAAATAAATTCATTAAAAGTGAATAAAAATTCAATTTGTGCTTGTATTTATTTTCTAAATGACCTACTATATCTTAATAATTATTAAAGAAAGATAAGGAATAGTATGTTAAAAGCAATAATTGTTGGAGCGAGTGGTTATGCAGGTGCTAAATTAGCTTATTATTTAAATAAGCACCCAAATGTCGAACTGGTCGCATTGACGGTATCAGAAAATAGTCAAGATGGCGGTAAGCTACTTTCTAATTATGACTTATACCCACAATTAAAAGGTGTCGTTGATTTACCTTTAATTGCCACTAAAGACTACACTTCGCTCATTAAAGATATCGATATTGTTTTTTTAGCAACTGAACATTCAGTTAGTCATGATATCGCGCCTTTTTTCTTATCGCATGGTTGCACTGTTTTTGACTTGTCGGGCGCTTTTCGGGTCAATTCTTCCTCTTTTTATACTGAATTTTATGGCTTTACACATAAACATCAAGAGTGGTTAGAAAAAGCAGTATATGGATTAGCGGAGTGGAATTTCGAAGCAATTAAACAAGCGCAATTGATAGCCGTTCCGGGCTGTTATCCTACCGCCTCACAATTACCTTTAAAGCCTTTACTTGAAGAAGATTTACTCGATAAAACGCAATGGCCAATCATTAATGCCATAAGTGGGGTAAGTGGTGCCGGGCGCAAACCTTCACATAATAATTTGTTTTGCGAAGTGAGTTTGCATGCTTATGGATTATTTACTCATCGTCATCAACCTGAAATTGCTACCCATTTAGGGCAAGACGTTATCTTTACCCCGCATCTTGGTAGTTTTAAACAAGGTATCCATGCAACAATCAATTGTAAAGTAAATGAAGGGGTGACATCTGACGATGTTCTTGGGGCATTAAATAAATATTATGACAATAAACCCCTTATTCGGGTTTATCAAAAAGATTGGCCAGCTTTAAAAGCCGTTGTCGATTTGCCATATTGCGATATTGGATTTGTTTTAAAAGGGCGCCATTTAATTTTAATTTCTGTTGAGGATAATTTGTTAAAAGGGGCTGCTGCACAGGCAGTGCAATGTATGAATATTCGATTCGGGTTTGATGAAACAACATCGCTGTTATAAAGGTAGCTGATAGTAAATGTTAAATTCAAACAAAATGTGATTAACGATAACCCAAACTAATAGGAAATTGAAATGAAACCATTAATTATCAAACTTGGTGGCGTGTTGCTCGATAATCAAGATGCTTTAAGTAAGTTATTTGTTGTTATTGGTGAATATAAAAAGAGTTTTGCACGCCCACTGATTATTGTTCATGGTGGTGGTAGCCTGGTTGATTCTTTAATGGATCGTTTATCGATGCCAGTTGTTCGGCGAAATGGGTTGCGTGTGACACCAGCAGATCAAATCGATGTGATAGTTGGAAGCCTTGCAGGAAGTGCCAATACAAAGCTTCTTTCAGAAGCTAAAAAACAACAAATTCCAAGTGTTGGACTCTGTTTAGCTGACGGTAATAGCGTGAAAGTTAAACAGATTTCAGAAGAGTTAGGTTATGTTGGTCAAGCTGATGCGGGGGATGCGACTTTAGTCAATCTGCTTATTGATCATGGCTATTTACCAATTATGAGTTCTATCGGCATTACCGAAGAAGGAAAAATGATGAATGTTAATGCCGACCATGCAGCTGTTGCTTTAGCAAAAACATTAGATGCAGATTTGATTCTTCTGTCAGATGTTGTAGGTGTATTAGATCAGAATAAAAAACTTATCGAATCATTAACCCAGTCACAAGCGGATCAGTTAATCGCTAGCGGCGTGATTACAGACGGCATGATAGTTAAGGTAAATTCTGCATTTGAAGCCGCTAAATCATTAGGAAGATCAATTGATATAGCAAGTTGGAAAGAAGCTGATAAGCTTGAAGAATTATTTAATGGTAAATCAGGAATAACCGGTACAAGAATTATTGCTTAAATATAAATCAACCAGTATATTAAACTGATAATTTATATTTATAAATTGACACAAAAAATCTTTAACGCATTTAACTATCGAAAGTTAATTAAGAAAGGGTATATCATGAAAAAAAGTGGAACTAAAAAGGTTGTATTAGCCTATTCAGGTGGTTTGGATACATCAGCAATCATTCCTTGGTTGAAAGAAAATTACGGTGGTTGTGAAGTGTATGCTTTAGTGGCAAATGTTGGGCAAGATCCCAAAGAGCTCAAAGATGTAGAAAAGAAAGCTAAAGCATCGGGCGCGGTTGCTTGTAAAGTTGTTGATCTACGAGAAGAGTTTGTTAAAGATTATGTTTACCCTGTATTAAAAACCGGCGCTTTATACGAAGGAACTTATTATCTCGGAACATCAATGGCTCGCCCAATTATTGCTAAGGCTCAAGTTGAATATGCTTTAGAGGTTGGGGCTGACACACTTTGCCATGGCGCAACCGGAAAAGGTAATGATCAAGTTCGTTTTGAAACAACTTATACGGCACTTGCTCCACAACTTAAAGTTATTGCCCCTTGGCGTGAATGGGATTTGCGTTCACGAGAGGCTTTAATTGATTATCTAAAAGTCCGTAAAATTCCAACTACTGCAACCGTTGAAAAAATCTATAGTCGTGATGAAAATGCATGGCATATCTCAACTGAAGGTGGAGTGCTTGAAAGTACATGGAATCAAGCTAATGCTGATTGCTGGGCGTGGACTGTATCGCCGGAAGATGCACCAAATAAACCGGAGTTTGTCACTATTGGAATCGAAAAAGGGGAAGTTGTTTCAGTTAATGGTAAAAAACTTTCGCCATATAACTGTGTTGCAACACTCAACAAAATTGGTGCAAAACATGGTGTAGGTCGGGTTGATATCATTGAAAATCGTTTAGTCGGTATTAAATCTCGTGGTTGTTATGAAACTCCGGGTGGTACTATTATGATGAACGCATTACGTGGTTTAGAGCAGTTAATTTTAGATCGTGACAGCTTTAAATGGCGTGAACAATTAGGTATTGAAATGGCTTATGTGGTTTATGATGGTCGTTGGTTTGCGCCATATCGCCGTTCAATTCAAGCTGCAGCCGACGTTCTTGCAGAAGATATGACCGGTGAAGTCGTCATCAAACTTTATAAAGGTAATGCAACTGCTGTTCAGAAAAAATCGCCAAATAGTTTATATAATGAAGAATTTGCGACTTTTGGTGAAGATGAGGTTTATGATCATAGTCACGCAGGTGGTTTTATTCGTCTATTCTCTTTATCATCACGAATTCGTGCCTTAAATGAAGAAAAGAAAAAACAACCGGCAAAAAAAGCGGTAAGCAAAAGCGTGAAAACCGATTCTAAAACGAAGACAACGACAAAAACGTCTGCTAAATCTAAGTCTGTAAGTAAAACTAAAAAGTAATATTAGAACTTTTTAGTATGCAACTTTAAATGATATATACAGGAATAGTCCTGTATATATTTCTTTTAACGTATCGAAACAATTTAGCATCAAAATCAAAATGAATAAAAGTCGATAATTACAATCGTTTTGCATTATTTTAAAGATTATATTTGAGGTATTTATGGCATTATGGGGTGGGCGTTTTAGCCAAGCAGCAGATCAAAGATTTAAACATTTTAATGATTCGTTGCGCTTTGACTATCGTCTTGCAGAGCAAGATATTATAGGATCCATAGCTTGGTCTAAAGCATTGGTTACCGTTAACGTTCTATCTTATGATGAACAAAAGAAATTGGAAAAAGCTTTAAACGAATTACGCATATCGGTTAATCAAGACCCTGAACAGATTTTACGAAGTGATGCTGAAGATATTCATAGTTGGGTCGAACAACAATTAATTGAGAAAGTCGGTGATTTAGGTAAAAAATTACATACTGGTCGTAGCCGAAATGATCAATCAACAACTGATCTAAAACTATGGTGTAAAAAAGAGATTAATCATTTGATTGAATCTGTAGATCATTTAAGAAAGTCTTTAGTCATTACAGCTGAACAACATCAGCAAGCTATTATGCCGGGTTACACTCATTTACAACGAGCTCAGCCCATTACTTTTGCACATTGGTGTTTAGCTTACTATGAAATGCTGACTCGTGATAAAGATCGTCTGCAAGATACACTTAAACGCTTAGATATAAGCCCGTTAGGTTCAGGTGCTTTAGCCGGAACAGCATATCCTATGGATCGTGAAGAGCTAGCGCAATGGTTAGGGTTTGCTAAAGCAACGAATAATAGTTTGGACTCGGTTTCAGATCGTGACCATGTGCTTGAATTATTAAACACGGCTTCAATTAGCATGATCCACTTATCTCGTTTTGCCGAAGATTTAATTATTTTCAATAGTGGCGAAGCCAATTTTGTTGAACTATCAGATCGCGTTACATCCGGCTCTTCATTAATGCCACAAAAAAAGAATCCCGATGCATTAGAATTAATTCGTGGAAAAGTCGGTCGAGTAGTTGGCGCGTTAACCGGTTTAATGGTCACTTTAAAGGGATTGCCACTTGCTTATAATAAAGATATGCAAGAAGACAAAGAACACCTCTTTGATGCAATTGATACCTGGCATGAATGCTTAGATATGGCTTGTTTAGTTCTTGAAGATATCAAAATAAACTATGAAGCCTATTTAGAAGCTGCAAAACAGGGCTACTCGAATGCAACTGAATTAGCTGATTATCTTGTGGCTAAAGGGATTCCATTTAGAGAAGCACACCACATTGTTGGCGAGGCTGTTGTTGGTGCAATAGCTAAGCAAAAAGCATTGGAGGAACTCTCTTTAGACGAACTTAAATCATTCAGTCATGTTATTGAAGATGATGTTTATACTATATTATCGTTGGATTCTTGCTTAGCAAAACGGTGTGCTAAAGGCGGTGTTTCACCACAACAAGTAAGAATCGCTATTGCAGCAGCCAAACAACAACTCTCCTTATAGTTTAAATTTTATTTCTTGTTTGCCGGTTTATGCCGGCTTTTTTATGCCAAAACGTATAGTAAATCTGAAAGTTCTTGTCAAAAATTTGATTGTATATACTTTAAGACAGTGTAAAAATATAACTTTATTTTTATAAATGGATTAAAGTGAATTGCAATGAATAAAAGTTACAACTTTAGTGCCGGTCCTGCTAAATTACCTGCTGATGTTTTAAAACAGGTACAAGCTGAGTTATTAGATTGGCAAAATACTGGCGCATCTGTTATGGAGTTAAGTCACCGTGGTAAGGATTTTGATGCATGTGCAATTGAAGCTACTAATAATTTACGAGACATATTAAATGTCCCCGATAATTATAAAATTTTATTTTGCCAGGGTGGCGCAAGAGCACAATTTGCCGCTGTGCCACTAAATATTTTAGGCGAAAAAACGCAGGCCGATTATATCAATAGTGGCTATTGGAGCCAATGTGCTGCTAAAGAAGCAGGAAAGTATTGTAATGTTATCGAGCAAAATATTGTTGTTAAGACCGATGGAGTTACTTCGCTAAAACCTATGTCGGCATGGCAACTAAATGATAATGCCGCTTATATACACTATTGTCCAAATGAAACTATTGATGGGGTTGAAATATTCGAACAGCCTAATTTTGGCGATAAAATTGTTGTAGCTGATTTATCATCGTGCATTTTATCTCAACCAATTGACGTCAGCCGTTATGGAATTATCTATGCTGGCGCTCAGAAAAATATTGGACCTTCAGGTATTACTATTGTCATAGTTCGGGAAGATTTGCTAGGGCACGCAAAAAAGGTGTTACCGTCGGTATTAGATTATAAAACTCTTTTCGATAACGATTCGATGTTTAATACACCCCCAACTTTTGCATGGTACTTATCGGGTTTGGTATTTAAGTGGATTAAAAATTTGGGCGGATTAAATGCGATGCAACAACGAAATCAAGCTAAAGCTCAATTGCTTTACCAGTTTATCGATCAGTCTGATTTTTATCGTAATTGCGTGGCTACCCCTAATCGATCAATCATGAATGTAACCTTCTTATCCCCAAATGAGGATCTCGATAAAAAGTTTGTTAGCGAAGCAACACAAGCAAATATCATTGGAATCAAAGGTCACCGAATTGCTGGCGGAATGAGGGCTTCGATTTACAATGCGATGGATATTGAAGGAGTCAAGTATTTAATTGATTTCATGAAAGCTTTTGAAAAACAAAATGGCTAATTATATTGGTAAAGTTCAATAAAAAAGGGATAGTATAATATCCCTTTTTTCATTTTACGATTGTTTACTTACAACTAAACACTTCACCAGTCATCACAGCATCTGTTGGCGCTATATCTGAAACATATTGTAATGATGCATCTTGAGCGTTATAAATCACATTACCACCCATTGACGCAGCTTTATTCATAAGATCGGTTGCTGCATCACGAATAAGCTCACTATGTGTTTTTAAACCTGAAAAAAGTGTATTACGACGACCTTCAGCTTTACCCAAAAATTGGCAGCTAGCCGCAGGTTTAGTATCAATAAATTGAACGTGTTGGCCTGCTGATGTGAGTTGATAATTAGAATTGCTACAGGCGTTTAAAAATAAAGCACTAGAAAAAGCCGCACCGATAAATAGTAATTTTTTTATAGACATAATATTTCCTCAACCAGTAAAACGATAAATAATGATAAGCGTTGTTATTGTATCAGTTTAATAAAATAAAAAGTATCAGTTATTGTTAATGATTAGAATGCATTAAATTACAGTTTAATAATTAACCAAATCAACCCATTTAGTTAATTAATTGTAGCAAATTAAAATTTTCTCCATTATAATCGCAACCCTACTAAGTCAGTAGAACCTCAAAAAGGCCCCTTAGCTCAGTTGGTCAGAGCAGTCGACTCATAATCGATTGGTCACTGGTTCAAGTCCAGTAGGGGCCACCAACTCCAAAAATATATAGTCAACAAACTGTTAATGAGTAAACTTACCGAGCAGGTGAAAGACATCAAAGGTTTATTCAAAGTTTCTCCAGCAATTCAAAATCCCACGTTATCAAGATTTACCAGCTAGTAGATTGAGGAAACCTTTAAGTGGCTTGGCGGGTTACACCCAGAATTGGCTTATCAGATGAAGATTTATATGATTTAGCAAGTTATATAAAACTGCTGAAACAATGCGATATCAAATAGAATCGATAGAGCCTGTATTACGTGTGATTAATTCAAGTTTTAGCGGAACTTTTTACTCTATAGCTCGTGAATATAAGCGAACTTTAAATGATACTAGAAGAATAATCGAACGAAAAACAGAGCATATACAATCTAAAGGAATAGCCGATAATTGGAATAGAGTTTTACCGATCATTAGGTTAAAAATGTCTAAATTAGCATAATCAATTATTATAAAAATAAAACAACCTAAGGGTAGTTCTTATTGCTTTAACTCGTTAAATAACATACCATTAATGAAAAATTAAGGAGATGGTATGCAGAAAAAATTATTTATAATTCTGTTTTGTATTCTAAGCATTGGTTGCAATAAAAAAGAAACTAAAATTGAACTACCAAACCAACTGAAATGGGGAATGAGTGTTGATGATGTAAAGCATATGGGGGTTAATATTTTTTACAAAGGGGAAAGTGAGGATCATAATTTTCAGTATTATTTAATTAAATCCGATTCTTTTCCTGAGCTGGATTTTAAATCGGTTGTATTTAAAAAAAATGATGGATTAGTTAGTTATAGTCATAATAATAATTACTATTCCTCGCCGGGACTGGATAGTGATACTAACTATGATTCAACAGGTGAAAAAGCTATATCGTTATATAACTCGTATATTAGTCAATTTGATAAATTATATTATTCGAGTTCAGCTCACAAAAACGTTGAACCTTATAATAATTTTTGGATTAACCCCATTTGTGAAGAAGAGGAACTCTGTATAATTTCAGAAAAAACGTACAAAGATAATATCGATACTGAATTAAAAATCGCCATATCCGTAATCAAAGCGGAAAACAGCATAAATAACATAGGTATTGTTCGGATTTCTTTTATAAAAAATGATAACTTTAATTAAATATTAAACTCTTTTGTTAAAAGCCGTTCCGGCGGGCTTTTTTCATGTCTAGAGAAATCAAAATTATGGAAACATTTCACTGGAGACCGTGCGGTTTAGAAAACAAAGCACTTGAAAGTTTAAACGGATATATATGACTATAATGCGGTTTCAAACGCATAAAATATAAGCTCACTTAATAGATGGGCTTTGTATTATTCATATGTGAGTAATTTTATGAGAACAAGAGCATGTAGACGACATCAAGTTAAGTAACAGTTTCAAATGAGTGGCAACAAAATATAAGCTTTTACACCTAAACTTTAAAAAATTCACGAGCAGTTATAAAAAATAACTGCATATTTAATCAACAGTCGTCTTGTGTGGCTTTTTATTTTTAAAGGTAGCATATGACAAAGGGCGAAAAGAAAAAATAGGTCGCCCAAGTGAGCTACCGATTGTTTGACTAAGGTTAAGGAGTATTTACTTGGAGGCAATAAAAAATTTGGTGATGTAGTTCTAAGCTTTAGAGGTTTAGCTTGTTTTCTTGGTAAGTATAAGTCTTCAATGTACAGCAATACTGAGTAAAGTAAGGAATTTTCCGACACGTTTGAAGCAATTAAAACGTTAATAATTTATTGGTCACTGGTTCAAGTCCAGTAGGAACCATCAACTCAAAAAGTATGTAGTTAACAAATTATTTATAATCATATTTTATAATAATCTAATCCGATAAATTCAAAGTAATTTTATTCTTTTAATTTTATATAGTTACTGAAAATAGATTAATAAACTTTGTCATCTTTGTTAATCTTACAATTAAGGAGAGATATAAAAAGCATGGGTTAAATTGCCTTTTAATCAAGAAAAGTGAATTTATAAAACCGGTTAATTCGCGAAAAAAATAACTATTTAATACCAAAAAAATTTGCAATAATCGTAAATTATTACTAATGCAATACAGTGAATATAATGGAGTATGCTTATATTTTTGTTAAAAGAGTAGGATATATTAATTTAATTAAAAATTAATTTTATGTTTTCCAACCCCAAATAATAACTAGGGTCCCGAGTAGGATAATCATGGCACCAATTAAATCAAATGTTGATAATTTGACATGATCAACTAACTTAAGCCAGATAATAGATGTTACCACATAAATACCACCATATGTTGCATAAATCCGACCACTAGCTTCAGGGTGTAAAGTAAGTAGCCAAGCAAATAACATAAGACTTAATGCGGCCGGTATTAGAAAACAGGCAGAAACCACTTTTTTAGCCCAAATATAAACAAAATAACAGCCTGAAATTTCAGCTAAAGCGGTAAATATAAATAATATGATAATTTTTATCATAATTAAACTACTATTATCATTATTAATAAAATTGAGTTTAATATAAACAAATCTAGATTGGTTTGAACCTCATTTCTGTATTATTTTATAAACTTTTAAAGTTTAAAATGGAAATTAATTATTAACCAATGTTAATATCAAATTAATAAATTAAAGGGAAGATTGATTTATGGCTGTAAAAAAAAATTGTGAATTAGGAATGATTCATTTTCTATTCAAAGATCGTAACTTATTTTATGCACACGGTTTTTTTTATGTACTTATGTTCATAATCTTTAGGATTTCCATGGAGTTCGGTAGAGGCGGTTTTCATAGTTATTCTGAAAATTTTGATCCTTTTATTATTATTTTTTTAGTTGCTACTCTAACCGTTCAAGTGATTTTATTTCTGTCGATGCTAATAAAACTCTTCACCAAACCAAATACTCAAAAACTAACTTCTTTTCTTGGATTATATATTGGTATTTTTGTATGTTTTATTTGGTTTGCTATATTGGTGGCTTATTTTGAGAATAATGACAATAGTTGGGGATTTAATGGGCTTGCTTTTATGTTATTATCAATTTTGCCAAGCGTTTCAAGCATTTGTGGCTATATTTTGTTAATTCTTATTAAAGCGATTAGAAGTGGTATTTGTTTGTTAATCAATAAGCAAAATAGCGAAGATATAAAATAGATATTAATGCTATAGATAGAAAATAGCTTGAATTAGATATATAGTTTCCAGTAAATTTTTTAATGTTTCGAGTGGTGTGTATGTTTGTACATGGTAACTTGCCTAAGTATGTCGCAGGTCAGGAAAATGAAATATATTAATTCCAGCTCTTTTTTATAAATTAGATTGACAAGAAAACCTATATTCAAGTTTTTTCACAGAAATATGTATAAGATAGTTTTGATGGATAAATAATATATGCTATTATGATTAAACGCAGGAAGTGTATTTTGTAGGCGCATCATGGGACGATACCGTACTAATCCGATGAAATCTTTAGTGTTCAAGTTCATTAAAGAAGAGGATTTCCAAAATAAATTAAATATTATTTCAGAATTTAATTTTGTTCACTTTGAAAAATGGTTCCAAATCGAATTGGCATGTTATTTTAAGAAGAAAAAATTTTTCAACTATTGTCCTTTTAAATGGACAGCAGAATATTCTCATACTAATAAAAAAGGAAAAATTATTCCTGATTTTACTATTTTTTATAACACAAGTGGTAATGAGTTTTATACTGAAATAAAGCAATATGATAGTTTTATAACATGCTTTAATAAAATGGTTGATGACTTTTATAAAGTAAAAAATGCCGTTGATAAAAAAAATAGTGAGAATATTAATTGTATTGGTGTTTTTAAAACAGAATATTTTAGCGAAGATAAGTTATCAAATTTAAAAGATGGTTTTAAAAAAGATAAACACCTCATTACCAAAATAGAAGAAATCAAAATTAAAGAAATACCTAATACAAAGTATTCTTTAATGTATTTTTAGATTCTAATATGAAAATCTGATTTAGATGTAAGTCAAAAAAGAATTACATCATCTATAAAATTTTTGGACTGAATTTGTGTATGTTAGATAATTGGTTTTGGCTATTGTGATTATTATTGGCTAGACATTACTAACAGAACCTTAAGTTAGTAATAAGGCACCAGTAGGATTAATAATAATTTCTGTAGTTTAGTGATCTTGCCGATACTTTATATACTTAAGAGCCGTCAAACGATGAGGTCTCGGCATTCTACTTAAAAGAAGTTGATTACGCAAATGAATATCTAGAATATAGCAATTTAATTCATATATTTTAAATTAATAAAGGCAATATTTACTCAATGGTGTGCAAGCATTGGTGTTGCCACAGGGCTTGATCACAATTGCCTCATGTGGTTAATAAAAATTAATTATATCTGTAAAATGGACACATTTTTTGATCTACAAATCATGGAAGAATAGTCAGTGAAATTAATAAATAAAAGTAAATAACCACTTTCGAGTGGTTTTTTATTGCCCCAAACCTTTAAATAACATACCATTATCAAAAACTATGGAGAATGGTATGAAAAAGATTTTACTAGCTGGCTTAATTGGTTTCGCTTTAGTCGGATGTGTGAGCGATATTAAGTATAATTATGTGCCAGAAATTACTCAAAAAAGCTATCCTGATCTTAATGTAGTTACAACCACGTATGTAGGTGATGACATGGTTCGTCAAGGCAACGTTAAAACAATGGATGTGATATCTTTTCCAGTAACAACTCAAGTTAATAAATTTTGGTACTCTTATATCATTGATGCAGGCGATTATCCAAAGTTAGGTGAAGATAAAAAATATTTATTTTTTGCGATAAGAAGTGTAAACGGTAATTCTATTGTGAAAAGTTTCAATGTTGCTGTGGCTCCGGTAGGTATAAGAGTTAGTAAAGATTCATCTAAGAATCAAGTCTGTATATCTTTTCCAACAGGGACTGATTTTTGTGAGAATAATAAACAGTTTACTTATAAAAAGGTTAATGTGACGAGTCAGGATGGATTCCAGCAAACATTGATTTATAACGGTAAGGTTGGTAATAAAATTAACATAGGGTATCGAGAATTTAATAACGATATTGCTCGTCCTGCATTTTCCAATAATGTTGAATATGATTTATCGGAGTCAAAAATTATAAGATACAAAGGTGCAGAGTTAGAAATAATAAAAGCAACTAATCAATTTATTCAATATAAAGTATTTAGAAATTTCAATCATAAATAAAAAAAGCCCTTTCGGGCTTTAATTTTATCTATCATTTATAAAATCAATTCTAGATAAGTACTTTTAAGAGAAGAGCAGTATATATTGTCTTAAGCATATAACAGAAGTCACAATAGAGTAATTTTATAGGGCTTCTTCACATATACAATCCAAACCAATAGCAAATAATTCGCATAGCGTATTGCCTGTGAATAGAGACATTAGTTCAAAATGCAACAACTCGATGATGTGAGTTGTCTTTTATTTGAATTAAATTTACGTAAATCAATTAATCTAATTAAAAGGTAAATTTCATCATATTTTATAAAAATGAATATGTGTACTGTTAGCTGTATTTATTATCATGTAAGGGTTATTTATTGTTTATATTATAATTAATTGATTAAATTATTCGGGATAAACAATATGACAGATGCTTTTAAAAAAACATGTACCAATTGTAATAGTGATTTAGATGTTAATGGTGTTTGTAGTGATTGTGGGTATGATTCATCAATAGAACAAGGAGCGGTTGAATATTTGCCTCAATTTGCTATTACAGCAGATCTGAAGCGTGAAAATGCTAATTTTAGCTTTATACTTGGTAAATTATGGAAATTAACAGATAACGATATTTTGGAATTCATCGCTAAAGTAGATGAAAAATTCAAAAGGCATAAAAAAAATCATAGTTACATCTATAAAAGTATAACTAATACTAGTGTAGCTGTTAATTTATCTAAATATTCAAAAAGAGAATTAGAATTTGAATCTCTAGTTTCAACCATAATGGAAAAACTTTGTTCCGAGGCTAATGCTGATAGGCGAAGCAAAAAGGGAGGTTCAATAATATTTATTCATTACAATATTGAAAGTGAAGAAGATTCTTTAGGTAGATTGTTTATTTTGATGGTTGATAATAATAATGGGTTTAATTTTGATGATGATTTAATCCCAAAAATGTTTTCAACTATTAACTTGGATTCGTTGAGACAGGCTGCAATGATTGATTTAACTTTATTTGATGCTATTTATCCTGATAATAAAGGAGAGCCTTACCTTCAGTTTATCACAGGTAAATCAACGAGTAACTTCTTTAAGAGAGCTTTAGGGTGTAACGAAACACTTGATAGTACTCTAAGTATTGACGAGGCTAAATGCGCTGTTATAGATTTTTTGAAACATTTTAATGTTAAAAAGAGAGATAAAGATAATGTTCAAGAAGCAATATCAAAATTATTGGAAAATACATTAAAAAGAAAAGCTGATAGGAAATTATCGATAGAAAATTTTCAAAACATTATAGACAGCACATTAGATGATGAAACAATTAAAGGAAAATTTAGTGATTTTGTTGCATCTAGGGATTATAAGATTAATGAATTTTTTGAACCTACTCCATCATCTAAGAAAATTTTTGAAACGTTAACATTGGAAGATGCAGAAAAAGATTATTGTTGTCAAATTTCTTATAGTGCTTTAGGTATAAATAATAAAGAAAACAAAAAAATCACTTATAACCAAACGGATGGCACTCTAACAATTAAGTTAAATGAAAATGATATTAAAAATCTTAATGATTACTTTGGTGTAAGTAAAAATGAATAAAGATATATTAACTCAAGATGAAATAAAGAAACTAAAGTATCTTTTTGCGCAATTGTCATCTTGTGGAATTAAGATCGAGGGCGGATGGGCTGAGATTTCTTTGGGGCAAGATATTAATGGTGAAAATTTAAAAGAACTTTTAAGGACTTTTGGGGTTAAAAGTGAAGAATTAGATTATTCCTCATTTCATAATCTAGTTAGCTTTCCAATAAAAAAAGGCGATTTAGCTGAAAATACTGTGATTTTTCCTACGTTAGACAGCTTTTGGGTAAAAGCATCTTCACTGGATCATGAATTGCCTTATTACATTATTCTTGATGGCGGAGAGCGAGTAAATAATGGCATGATATCATTCTTAATGCCTGAACCTATTATCAAAAAAATCAACTTATTTTTAAAATGGAGTAGGCTAATAAATAATATATCAAAATATTCTTTTTATGATAAATGTATTTATTATGTTCCAGATAAAAATAACATAAAAGAAGTTGAGATTATTATTCCATCTAACAATCTATCTATAATAGATGAAATAGTAGAAATAAATAAAATTAATTTTGACTTTGTAAATGAACTTTTAAATATTATTGAAGTAGATGATGTCATGACATCGGAAAGACAATCTATATTGAGAGTTGCTATTTCAGATTTTGTTGATAATAAATGTGTATTAACTGAAATAATCGAACAAGACAAACAAATTTATAAGCGTTATAAAGATTTAGTTGATTTATATACGAAAAAATTTTCTATTGATAAAGTGTTATCTGAAATAGAAAGCAAATATATCGAATATACTTCAAAAATAAATGATATTATTTCCTCAACTCAAAATAAGGCTTATGCAATACCTGGTGCTCTTATTGCTGCCTCGGCATTAATTAAAGCAGGTAATCTACTTATAGGATCGTTAGTAATCATTGGATTATTTATGATTTTCTTAATTACATTTGTCTCAAATCAATCATATAAAGATTCATTAGATGAGTTAAATACAAGTCTAGAAAAATCTTTTAAGCGTTTTCAAGTTTTAGAGAAGAGAACACAAATTTATAAAGAAGCTGGGGATACTATCCAAAAACTATCTATTAAAATATCCAAAGTTAAACGTCGATTGAAATTAGTCAATGCCATGAATTTTATAATGCTAATAGTTGGAGGGATTGTTCTTTATCTTAATAATCAAGATGAACTTTACAAAATTTTATTTGAAAAATAGAGTTTGTCATAATGCAAGTAAAAATCCTATTCATAGGGCTGCGTACTAAATTGAATTACCTGTCGATAAGCAAGTGAATTATCAAACTCTTTATAAGGTAATTTAATATAGTTTATTTTGAGATATATTGAATTAAAAATCATATAAATGCAAAAATAAAACAAATCCTGATAGATTAATGTTTTATATGCACTGGCTCTAATATTAATAACTCATCTATCATTTTTAGGCACACAAATTTGTAAACATCCAGGGTGGTTAGAAAAAGTAACCGATTACAGTATTAACTATTTATGCAAAGGTAAATGCTATGAATACTTTAACACCAAAACAAGGATCAATTGTGACTATTTCCGCTTCTATGTCTAAGGGCGATATGATTGGATTAAAACAAGCTTTAATTGATGGTTTAAACCAAGGGTTAACCATTAATGAAATTAAAGAAATTTTAGTTCAGCTTTATGCCTACGTTGGTTTTCCTAGGAGTTTAAATGGGCTGAGTGTTTTCAAAGATCTGCTTGAAGAACGTCAAAGAGAAGGCATTACTGACACAGTTGGTTCTACGTCAACGCCATTACCCACTAATATAAGCGCTTTAGAGTTGGGTACTAAAATTCAAACAAGAGTTGTTGGCAAACCCGTTACCGGCGGCATTATGGATTTTTCACCTGTTATCGATCATTTTTTAAAAGCCCATCTTTTTGGCGATATTTTTGGTCGAGATATTTTAAGTTATGAAGATAGAGAGATTGCGACATTAGCTGCGCTATCAACATTGGCTGGTGCCGATAGTCAGATTAAATCTCATATTCAAATTGCGCAAAATGTCGGGGTATCTTTTACAAAATTAGATGCCATTGCTAATATTTTAAAATCAAAAATTGGTGAAATGGAATTTGAACGGTTTAACCGTGCAGTAAAAGGCCAATAAAAAAATTATAATTAAATGGATATATCAATATTAAATATGCCCATTTTCCACAGAATAAGTTCTTTTACACGAATAATTTTAAATCATTTCCTGACGAGGATAGTTATTATGAAAATAATCAGTCAATCTGAATTTGAAAAAAATAATATATATGGCAAGGGCGAACCTAATGTAAATTATGCTAAATATTTTATTGGTCATTCATATCTTTATTAGAAAAAGATTACATTAGAAGAAGATTACCAAAAATTAAACGAATTTTCTAAACCCCAAAAATGTAAAGGATTACTTTAGCCTACGATCGAAAATATTTTAATTTTCGTAGATAGAATAATTAAATCTAATCTGTCAAATTAATACTTCCCTTATCTAGATTTATCTGTTTGATATGCCTTACAAAGTCGTAAAATTCTTAACAACTCTTTACATAAAATTCAGATACAAACTACCTTATCTAATTTATTATTGTGAAACCGATTTCAGGTTTGCTCATATCCTATTCTTATGTCAAACAAATCGTTTTAGTACTACCTCGAGATGGATCTTGTTAATTCAAAAAAAAACATAAAGAGAATCAAAAGGAGTAGTAATTCATGATAGCATTAAGTTGTACACAGTCTTCAGATATTTCAAGCATTAATCAAAAATATTCACCTCATGTTAGACATATCAGAAAGCGAAAATATACCACCGTTCTTTTTTATTTATCAAGTTATTTAACCTTAAGCATCGTTGCTAATTCTGTTTCCGCACTATCAAACCAAACAGCAAAATTTATTAATGGTACTGCACCTTACTTAACTTTTGATAATGGTCAAACAAAAAGTACAGATACTAAAGCATTATCTTGGATAAGTTATATGGAAAATGGTCAAGAGGTTAAACATAATAAGCCACCAATGGATGCTAATAATAAACCTTTACCAATTGCCATTCCTAATAGTATTGCTACCTTTGCTGATATACAAACAATCGTTCCGGTTAGCTCTTCTATGGATAGAGATAATGTACAATCAATCGATTTCAGTTCGATATTGCAAGCACCTTATAATTATGGTCGTGATGATGATGGTGATTTGGTAAATGCAGGGACCGGTAAAATTTCTATGAGAATTACAAATTCTCTAGGTCAAAATGTTGCGCGGACTGATGCTGTCGACAAATGTTTAGCGCCATATTATATCAATTTACATGTCGAAAACAGTAGTATTAAGACTCAATATGGTGTTCCAGATTCAACAACATTTAGTGATCTTGATGATAATTATTTCCTTAATGTTGGTTCAAGTTCAGTTTATACTTGCTGGGTTCAACCGAGAACATTAACACAAAATAACGGTGTTTCTGGTCAGTGGGATTCAGATAAAAATGTTTTTATAGTTCAAAATGTTAATAATCCTGAAACTAATTTTCCTGCAACAGGCGCTAATGATCTTAATTTTAAATTGATTGTTGCTGGGCTGAAAGATTATCGTCAACTTAGTTATAGCAAAGTGCCTAACAATTCTAATGTAGATTTAGAATTCAGTGAATCTAATAAGGTAGCCGTAGTGAAGTTAAAAGGACCAAACTCTAATTCTCCTTCATCTAAAATGAGTTTTGTGCCAACACAATTTACGATTTATGCTGACCAAGCAAAAACTATTCCAATTTATCGTTTCAAATTGCGCCACTGGTTTATTCCTCAAGCGGATAGTAATGGTATCGATATGGTAGAAAACAATTATAATAACGCTGAAAATTATTGTGCAAGCTTGCCAAATTATAGATTGCCGACTGTGTCAGATCTGACTAACGGTAATATTCCTGGTTGGTGGGAAGGCGGCTATCCTGGAAATGGTCAACAGAAAATTAGACAAATAAATGGTGGATTGATTTCAGAGTGGGGATCATTAAAAAATAGAGGTTATGGCGATGCTTGGACTCCATTTGCTTTTTGGACCAGTTCACCATCCCCAAGTCCAATTCCAAATCAACATTTTATTGTGGATGTAACAGGTGATTCAATAAGTGGTACAAAAACTCAATTTACTCAGGCGATTTGTGTTTCACCTTAAATAAAATTTAAAAAATATTTCCAGAAGTATCATTTTTAATAGCAGTCAAAAAGGGGGAGAATAATACCCCCTTTTTAATTTTGTTGTATTATTAGATAATTAACTATCAACGCTATCATTTAAAAGTAATTAGAGAATGTTTTAAATCAATTCAATCATTCCTATTTATCACCGAAAGCTATTTGCTTTGCTGTTGACACAAATTGTACATTATCTTTTTTCAGCCTCTGGCTTCAAGATAGATTTTAGGAAAAGTTAGTTTATTTATTTAATGAAATATAAAATCTCAATTATCGAAGAATAATCTACTCAATTAATATTGAAAACGATTTTTTGCGTTCTTTTTAACAAACTAAAATGGTCTTACTACAACAAACTTATAGATGATAAAACCTTAAAATTTAGCAACCTAACGAAATTTTGGAATTATAAAATTATCCAATTTATTTTAAATAATATCCAAAATCGTTTTGTTTATAAGAATTTTCTACTTCCTCAATTTTATACTGAAACGCAGGTATTTTCTGAAAGATTTTGGCAATATTTTTTATATTATTATCAAAAGATTGATGGTGAAATAGTGCTTAAATTGTATTTTTGTTTTAAATATAGATGTTAAATTCATTTAATAAAAAACGGTAAAATCGGGTATGATTAAAAAACATACTTGCTTTTTTTTTAATCAGAGCTTATAAATATCACTGATAAGTATTAGCTTATCTTAAATATAACTATACTGGAGGAGCTTATAATGGTACAAAAATTTGCTGCATACGGTAGTGATGTTTCAGCCGGCACTTATAAATGTGCTGACTGTGGATATATTTATTCCAACCAAAGTAAGAAATCGTTACCCCCTTGTCCGGATCATAATAAAAAACCACATAGTAAAAATGGTTGGTATATAGTTAGTGGGCAAGGTGATTCAGTTAAAGATCCTCATCCATCTAAAAAATAGTTTGTATATTTTTAAATCAAAAGGTAACCGGTTGTGTTACCTTTTATTTTCTCATCAATTTGATAAAAAATCTAACAACAATTTAGATCAATACGTAGCCTTTAGATTTTTTGATCCAGATGACTAAGAACAGCGTCCTTCCTAAACTGAATAAAATATATGAAAACCATAATCCATTATTTCCCCAAATTGGCACGCATATATATTGAGCAATCAACCAAAGTAAAAGTGCGAGAATCATTGAATCTCGAATTGATGATGTATAGCTGATTCCGGAAAAAACGCCATAGTAAATCAAACCACCTGCAACTGCTATTGGAAATATCATCAACCATAATTGATATTGCTGACACAACCCTATTATTTCTGTTTGATTTGTCAATAATTTTATAATTGCGGTATCGAAAGCTAACCAAATGGCAATTAAAATTATCGGACAGATAATGCATGCCTGCAATGACCATCTAAGGGTTTGATTATATAACGTAATATTTTTCGTCCCTTTAGCTTTGCCACTAAATACGCTTGAAGCATTAGCAAACCCATCAAAAAGATATGCCATTAAATAGTGAATTTGGAACAATACTGCATTGGCGGCAAGCACTTGAGTGCTGAAGCTAGAACCAATTGATATAAAATGGTTAGTGACAATTAAAAGACAAATAGTACGGATCATCAAGTTAGTATTAACTAAAATTACCCCTTTTAATGACTGCCAAGATAATATTGCTTTTAAATCGGTTTTTTGTTGTGTTTTTGGTAGATAACGATAGATATACCAAAATCCTAATAAACTACAGCTGATCTGTGCGCTTAAGGTCGCAGAAGCTACCCCTTCAATGTCTGAATGAAATCCCCAAACTAAGATTATAGCTAAAATAATGTTAAGTACATTAATCAGTACTTGTAAAAACAAAACCGCTTTTATTTTTGCCATTCCCATTAGCCAACCGACTAATACATAGTTGATAAGCACAAAAGGGGCACCCCAAATCAAAATTGAATAGTAGGTCTTTGCGAAATGAGTGACTTCCTTATTCGGTTTAATCACTTGCATGGACGCATCAAAAATAGGTTGCTGTAGAATAATAAATAAGATACCTAAAACTATAGCAATAAATAGCGGACGAATAAGCGAAGAACGCAATAATATAGGATCATTTAAAGCTTGTGCTGCAAAACCAGTTGTACTGACTCGCAAAAAGCCGAATAACCAATAAATGGTATTAAAAATGACTGCGCCAACAGCAATACCGGCTATAAATGCAGGATTAGGTAAGTGCCCGACTAATGCTGTATCAACTACTCCAAGTAGTGGAGTTGTAATGGTTGAAATAATAAAAGGGATCACCAAGGCTAAATAGTCTTTAAAATAAAATTGTTTGTTGTTGTCTAATTCGGTTGTCATAAATTTAAAAACCTAATACAGATTCAAGAAGTTGCTTAGAATAAGCATTTTTAACATTGCCTAATTGTTCGATATTATCAACATGTTCAACAATTTGTCCCTGATAAAAAAACATGGCTCGATCACAAAGATAAGTGATTGTCGTTAAGTCATGTGTAATAAAGATACTGGTTAAATTTAATTGTTTTTGTAAATCGGACAATAATGCTAAAATTTGTGCTTGCACTGAGATATCTAATGAGCTGACCGCTTCGTCGAATAAAATAAATTGAGGCTGACAAGCAATTGCTCGGGCAATACAGATACGTTGTAATTGGCCACCACTCATTTCATGAGGAAATCGGTTAGCAAAAGTATAATTTAAACCAACTTGCTCTAACAGTTCATCAATTCGTTTTTTACGTTGTTTATTAGATATTTTTTCATAAATATCAATTGGTTCTGCAATAATATTCTCAACGGTAAAATAAGGGTTAACCGAAGCATTATAATCTTGAAATACTGCGCTAAGATTACGTCGCATCACTGACTTTTTCCAGGCTTTTTTTGAAATGTCTTGCCCATTGAAATAGATTTTACCACTGTCGGGTTTTTCCAGTCCAAGAATCAATTTCCCGAGCGTACTTTTACCGCTACCGCTTTCACCGATAATGCCCAGACACTCACCGTGTTTTAACGATAAAGAAACATTATTGATCACTTTAGTTTTTTTTCGACTAAATAATCCTTGATCGGGTTGGACAAATGATTTGTTTAAATTTTCAGCTTGTAGTAAAACGGTCATTTAAATGCTCTCCAAGCTAACATTAAGAGGTTTAGGCTTAACTGCAGCGTTGAATTTTGTTACTAATTGTTTTCGAGCATTGATTAAGTACTGGGTATATTGATTTTTAGCATGATAAAAAATCTCATCTCGCGTTCCCTGTTCAACAATAGCGCCGTCTTTCATTACAATGATTTGATCTGCTATATGATGAATCACACCTAAATCATGTGAAATAAAGATCATGGCTGTTTTTGATTGTTGCTTAATTTGTTCAAACATCTTAAGGATATGATATTGGCTAATCGAGTCTAAAGCCGTTGTCGGCTCATCGGCAATAATAAGCTCGGGTTCTAGCATTAGAGCAATTCCGATCATAATTCTTTGCAGCATGCCACCACTTAATTGATGTGGATGCTTGTTGTAAATTATTTTAGGATTATCTAAACCGATGGTTTCAATCATGCATAGGGTTTTATCAATAGCTTCACTTTTAGACAATTTACGGTGAGCAAGTAACGTTTCAACAACTTGCTTGCCAATACAATAAAGTGGATCAAAAGCATTCATCGGGTGCTGTAGGATAACTGAAATAGTGTTGCCACGAATATTACGTAATACTTCTTTACGTTGTTTCAATAGATCAGCACTTGATGAAAAATGTCTGTTTTTTTGTTTTGGAGAAAATAAAACTTCGCCCTTAACTCGAAAATAGGGTTCTAACAAGCCTATAATTGCTTTACATGTTAAGCTTTTACCGCTTCCACTTTCACCCACAATACCCATGCATTGATAATGATCTATACTAAAAGATAGATTATCTAATAGTGTTTTGCCATTACTAAGTGTTACGTTAAGATCCTTGATCTCAAGTAATTTATGACTCATTTGATTTGTCCTTTGGATCGAGAATATCTCTCAAACAGTCGCCTAACATATTAAAGGCTGCCACCACAATTAAAATAGCTATTCCGGGAAAAACCATTTGCATTGGGTGTTGGATCATCACATTTTTTGCCTCGCTCAACATAAGCCCCCATTCAGCCGTAGGGGCTTGAACACCCAATCCGATGAACGATAACGCCGAAATATTTAAAATAACCCAACCAGTATCTAAAGTTGCTAATACCACCAATTCAGACATAATATTTGGCAATAAATGACGGCGTATGATGAAAATATTGGATGCGCCAATGGCTCGTGAAAAAAGAATATAATTTTTTCGACTGTGTTTGATTACCGAACTTCGTATCATGCGGCTATACCAAGCCCATTTAACGACAATATTAGCAATAATAACATTTTCAATTCCAACACCTAGCACCCCAACTATGGCCAGAATCATCACTTGACTAGGAAAAGACAGCATAACATCACAAAGGCGCATAATGCATTCATCAAGCTTACCACGTTGATAACCTGAAATCAGACCAATAACGGTACCAATGACAATGGTGATTATCATCGTAAGCAGTGATAAAAATAGGGTAGAGCGGATACCATAAAGTAAACGAGAAAAAATGTCTCGTCCTAAATGGTCACAGCCCAGCCAATGTTCGCCAGACATGCTAGCATATTTACGCACTATACGAACTTTATTCGGATCAAATGGGGCAATATAGGGTGCTAAAATCCCAAGAATAATGATTAAAGTAATCAAGACGATACAACACAAAGCCGTTTTATTTTTGATAAGTTGCTTTAGTATAATCATCTGATACCACCACTATCTCGTAAACGAGGATCGAGCAATTGATGAACGACATCAACAATGAAATTACACACCACAAATAAAATCGCCATAATTAAAATATAAGCTTGGATAACCGGATAATCTCGATTCATAATGGCTGCAATACACAAACGTCCAAGCCCTGGCCATGAAAAAATATATTCCACAACAAAAGATCCCGCTATTAATTGGGGAATTGTCATACCTAATGCCGTTATGGTGGTATGTAATGAATTAACTAAGACATGTTTTAAAATAATTGAGCGTTCTTTTAAGCCTCGGCTACGTGCATAAAATACGCTGTAGTTATGCATATTTTCGAGCATATTATTACGAATAAATCGGACGTAGGTTGAGATATAAACGAAAGATAATGTTAAAGTTGGCAAAATTAAATTTTGCCATGTGCCATAGCCGTTAGTGGGTAAAAGATCTAAATAATTGGCAAACAACCAGATAAAAAGCAGACCAAGCCAATAACTTGGCATAGCGGTACCTAAAAATATGATTATCCGTACAATATGATCGAATACCGAATTGGCGAAAATAGCACATAATACGCCTAAAATAACACTTACAATCAATGTAAAGATAAAAGACGAAATGGCTAAAACAACTGTTGGAACTATGCTACGTAACATTTCATCCCAAACTAATCTGTCACGATGTATAAACGAACGCCCAAAATCAAGGTGAAAGACGTTATATAGCCAGGTAAAGTAACGATTCCAAAAAGGTTTATTTAATCCGAGTTCCTCTCGCATACTTTCAATAGCATCCGGTGTTGGCATGATTTCATTAAGACGCAAAGCAACTTCAGCGGGATCAGAAGGCGCTAAATTGATAAGTAAAAAAGCGATAAATGAGATACCAAATAAAATTGGTATCATCATTATTAAACGTTTTAAGATATAACTTAACATGCTAATTGATCAATAAAACCAGTAGATTAATAGTGCATTTTTTCGAATGGTATATCAAACTGAGAAGGCGCAAATTCGATCCCTTTTAATGATTTTACTGCAATAGCACGATTTCGTTCATAAGTTAGTGGGATATAAACCGCTTGATCATGCAGGGTTTGCAGTACATAACGATACAAGTTTTGACGTTCTTGCTCATCAGTCGAAATTAGCGCTTTACTAATACTGGCATCGATCTGAGGTTTTTCTTTTAATCCTTGTTGTGCCATATAGTCGCCATAAACCGGAAGTTTCATGCCAGATAGGAATGATTGAGGGTCATAAGGCATTCCCCATGAGATATCAAACACCATATCAAAATCGCCGGCTTTTTGACGATCACGATAGCCTTGTTCTTCCTCGCCATGAATATTGAGCTTCAATCCAACTTGCTCAAATTCGTCTTGCATGTATTGTGCAATGGTTTTTTGTGACGCAGTATTACTATCATAGTAAAGGGTAATTTCAAAAGGTTTGCCATCTTTTTGACGGTAATTTTCACCGTTTGCCTTAACCCAACCAGCCTGATCAAGTAATTGTTCAGCTAATTTAGGATTATACTCATACGGTTTCAGTCCTAGATTGGCATAAGGTATATTTGTTGCCATTAAGGTATCAGCTGGCGCCTCACTATTGTTAAATATACCTTCCGATATATCTTTTTTACTAATGATATGCTCAATAGCTTGTCTTACATGGATATCACTTAAAGCTGGTCTTGTGGTATTCATTAAAACAATACGGCTTGAAACAGGCTTAGACATTAATGTCTGAAACTTATCCATTTTGGAAAACCGCTCATAAGAATCAGCATCAACCATGTTTTTACCATAAATGAGATCAATTTCACCTTTTTCCAGTGCCATTAAGCGACTCTGATTATCAGCAATTACTTTCATGGTGACTTTTTTGATTTGCGGCTTATTGCCCCAATAAGTCGGATTAGCGGTAAATATGGCATACTGATCTTTTTTATGATCAGTTAATACATAAGGACCAGTTCCGATATAAGCGTTAACTCCATCTTTGGTTTCACCGTTTTTCATTGAATTTGGGGAAATAAAACGCATAGGGCGTGTCACTGCAATTTCAATCAAAAATGGATAATAAGGTTCGGATAGATTCACCTGCAACGTATAATCATCTATTGCTTTTATATCGGTAATTAAACGCACCATTTCAAGCCATGTATGACGAACTTTATTCGATAGTACAGCATCCCAGTTAAGTTTTGCGCTATGTGCATCGAATTTTGCACCATCACTAAAGGTGACATCTTGTCTCAATTTGAAAGTATAGGTTTTACCTTGATTGGTAATTGTCCAACTCTCAGCTAACCAAGGCGAGAATGTACCATTTTCATTGTAGTGTACTAAAGATTCATAAAGCATGTTTTGTGCCCACATTTCACCGGAATAGAGATGAGGGTTTAAATCACGAATATCACGAAAGTTTGCAAAAGTGATATCATCTTTAGCAAAGCAGTTAATACTAACGGTCGTTAAAATTAACGCTATTAGTATTTTTTTTGTACGGCTGAAATTAAAAAGCATACATAGTCCATTAATCAATTACAATTGGGTGCGAGATAGTAGCATAAATGGAAATGATAATAAATATCATTTAGCTGGTTTTTTATAAAAAACATTTTAAAAATCAGGGTGTTCATTTTTTATAAATTGCTGTTTATTGAGTTAAAGCGAAGTAATCGTTATAAAAAATAGTCTTATCTTTTCGACTGTTATTGTTTGATACACAATGTTTTCAATCAGTATCGGTAAATAATCAAACAATTATAGTCGAATTGTTTTATAATAATTTTCGACAATTCAATTTTCGTTTATTTAGGAATCATTTCATGTCATTTGACTCTCTTGGCTTAAGTGTCGAGATTTTAAAAGCAGTAAAAGAACAAAACTATACCCATCCCACTCCAATCCAACAAAAAGCCATTCCAGTTATCTTATCAGGTAATGATCTTATGGCTAGCGCACAAACAGGAACAGGTAAGACAGCCGGCTTTGCATTACCTATTTTACAAAAGTTAATTGAGCAACAAAATAATGCTCCACAAAGAACGACTGGTAGAAAAGGTAAACGCCCGTTGTATGCCTTGATCTTAGCGCCAACACGGGAACTTGCTGCGCAAATTGGCGAAAATATTCGTGATTATAGCCGCTATTTAGCGGTGCGTTCGTTGGTGGTATTTGGTGGGGTAAGTATTAATCCACAAATGATGAAACTTCGAGGCGGAGTTGATATTTTAATTGCCACTCCTGGGCGGTTGCTTGATTTGGTTCAACAAAATGCGGTTGACCTTTCAACTGTTAAAACGTTAGTACTGGATGAAGCTGATCGTATGCTTGATATGGGCTTTATTCATGATATTCGACGAGTGATTGCAAAATTACCCAAAAAGCGCCAAAACTTACTGTTTTCAGCGACATTTTCAGATGAAATTAAATCATTAGCAAATACAATTTTACATTTGCCCGAATCGATCGCTGTAGCAAAAACTAATAGTGCATCTGAGCAAATTACTCAATATATTCATCGGGTTGATAAACGGCGTAAACGTGAACTTCTTTCTTATTTGATTGGTAAAAACCAATGGCAGCAGGTGTTAATTTTTACGCGTACTAAATATGGAGCTAATCATCTTGCCGAACAGTTAACTAAAGATGGTATTAAAGCTTCTGCGATTCATGGTAATAAAAGTCAAGGGGCAAGAACCAAAGCCTTAGCGGACTTTAAATCGGGACAAATACGAGCACTCGTTGCTACCGATATAGCTGCGAGAGGGTTGGATATTGAACTATTGCCTCATGTAGTCAATTATGAATTGCCACAAGTAGCAGAAGATTATGTACATCGTATTGGTAGAACAGGGCGGGCACTAAATCAGGGGCAGGCAATATCATTAGTTTGTATTGATGAGCTTCCTCAATTAAAATCAATTGAGAAATTGATTAAAAAAACAATCCCGGAAATTTTTACTCAAGGATTTGAAGTTGATCCTCGAATTAAAGCCGAATCAGTAAAAAAAGCGACAGTCAAACAGGTTCCGGCAAAAAGAAGACGTGTTAGTCAAACACGAACTTCTAAAAATAACCAGAATAGTATGAAGCAATCTAGTCATCATACATATTCTAAAACTAACTAAATTATCTAAAGTAGAAGGATATCATTATGGCTAAGGTTAATCGCAGTCGTCGTTTAAGAAAAAAATTACATATTGAAGAGTTTAAAGAGCTAGGTTTTACTGTCAGTTGGACATTTGACGAAGGCACTAGCGAAGAAACTATTGATAACGTTGTCGATCAATTTATCATTGAAGCGATACAAGCAAACGGTTTGGCTTACGAAGGTAGTGGATATTTAAATTGGAAAGGCATCATTTGTACTCAAAAATTGGGTAATTGTACCGAAGAAAATCGTGACGTTGTCACAAAATGGCTTGAAAGCCATGGGCTTAAAAATGTTAAAACCAGTCCATTAATAGATATTTGGTGGGATGAGTTAGAGTTTTAATTTATCTAAACATAATTAACCTAAAAAAATAGCCACAGATGTGGCTATTTTATTAATCAGACGATATCTTTATTATATCTTTATTCGATCCCTTGGCTGCGCAAGTAATCTTCATAATTACCGGTATAATCAATCACTTTTTCCGGCGTTATTTCAACAATACGAGTTGCTAATGAGCTAACAAATTCACGGTCGTGCGACACAAAAAATAAAGTTCCTTGATATAGCTCTAATGCCATATTTAATGATTCGATCGATTCCATATCCAAATGATTTGTTGGTTCGTCCATGACAATGATATTTGGACGTTGCATCATCAATTTACCAAATAGCATACGGCCTTTTTCACCACCGGAAAGCACTTTAACTTGTTTTTTAATATCGTCTTGAGAAAACAGTAGTCGGCCCAAAATACTGCGAACGGCTTGCTCATCATCGTTGGGTTGTTTCCACTGACTCATCCAGTCAAATACAGTTAAATCTTCTTCAAACTCATATTCATGATCTTGGGCATAATAGCCAATATTGGCATTTTCCGACCACTTTATATCGCCTTGTTCAGGGATAATCTCCCCTATTAATGTTTTTAATAATGTTGATTTACCTATCCCGTTAGTACCCAAAATTGCGACTTTTTCACCCACTTCAACCATGAGATTTAAGTTTTTAAATAACGGGCCATTATCAAAACCTTTGGTAAGGTTTTCCACTACCAAAGCATTACGGAAAAGTTTTTTATCCTGTTCAAAACGAATAAATGGATTTTGCCGACTCGATGCTTTGACTTCTTCGAGTTTGATTTTTTCAATCTGTCTTGCTCGTGATGTTGCTTGCTTCGATTTTGAAGCGTTGGCACTAAAACGACTAACAAATGATTGTAATTCACTAATTTGCGCTTTTTTCTTAGCGTTGTCAGCTAATAGTCTTTCTCGAGCTTGGGTTGACGCTGTCATGTAATCATCATAATTGCCCGGATAAATACGAAGTTCACCGTAGTCCATATCCGCCATATGAGTACAAACCATATTTAGAAAATGGCGATCATGCGAAATAATGATCATGGTACTTTCACGTTCATTTAATGTCTCTTCTAACCAACGAATAGTATCAATATCTAAGTTATTGGTTGGTTCATCAAGAAGTAAAATATCCGGATTTGAAAAAAGTGCTTGAGCTAAAAGCACACGTAATTTCCAGCCGGGTGCAATTTCGCTCATAAGTCCATAATGTTGTTCAACCGGAATACCCACCCCAAGTAAAAGTTCTCCAGCTCGAGCCTCAGCACTATAACCATCCATTTCTGCATACTGTGTTTCCAAATCGGCAACTTTAAACCCATCCTCTTCACTCATTTCAGGTAATGAATAGATACGGTCACGCTCCTGCTTAATGTGCCATAGTTGAGTATGTCCCATGATAACCGTATCGAGCACTGTAAACTCTTCAAAGGCGAACTGATCTTGGCGTAATTTACCTAATCTTTCATGAGGATCTAAAGCAACATTCCCGGATGTTGGAACTAAATCGCCGCCAATAATTTTCATAAAAGTCGATTTGCCGCTTCCATTTGCTCCAATCAGCCCGTAACGGTTGCCGTTACCAAACTTAACTGAAATATTTTCAAATAGCGGTTTACTACCAAATTGCATGGTGATGTTGTTTGTACTTAACACAAATATTTACTCTCTTTAACATGCGCTTGTTCGTAAAAGTTATCAAAAACTTTTAGCAAAGTCGCAAAAATATAATTTGGCGCACATTATGCCATAATTGAACTTTTTTGAGGATGATTGTTTTTGAAGATGATTGTTTTAAAAATTGCTATTTGTTTAGCAAAGTTTAGGTAATATGACTTATTCGTCGGATTTATAATCCAATATATCAGAAATTATTGTTCTTTATAAAAGCAATCAGTAAATATTTTCATTATTATTTTATCTGTTGTACACAATTCAAATCCCATAATGTTTACAAGTGTAAGATGAATTGATACGATGCAGCCCATTTATCATTCTTTATTGTTATCAATTATGTCTTATCTTATTTTCGTGACCATTGTTTGGTCATTTTCATTTAGTTTAATTGCGATTTATATAAGTGGGCAGGTGGATACTTGGTTTGCTGTTGTGATTCGAGTGTTATTGGCTTTTCTAACCTTTATTCCTTTTTTACGCTTTGGCAACATTTGCCTTAAACAAATGCTGTTATTAATGGGAGTAGGGGCGTGTCAATTAGGGATTATGTACTTTTTTTATTATAACTCTTTTCAATACATATCCGTGCCGGAAGTTTTATTATTTACAATTTTTACGCCAATTTATGTGACTGTCATTTATGATTTATTGCAAGGACATCGTCTCAGAGTAAATTATCTACTTACCGCTGTTCTAGCAGTCATTGGTGCAGCCATTATTCGCTATGATCATATTAACCAGGATTTTATTATTGGATTTTTACTTGTTCAAGGCGCAAATATTGTCTTTGCTTTGGGGCAGGCTGGTTATAAACGCATTATGGAACTCTACCCTTTACCGCAACATCAAGCATTTGCTTGGGTTTACCTTGGTGCGGTAATTGTCGCAAGTTTAGGGTGGTGGTTATTTGGTGATTCATCCAAATTACCCACAACCAATATACAATGGATAGTCATTGTCTGGCTAGGCGTAATTGCATCAGGGTTGTGCTATTTTTTATGGAATTATGGGGCGACAAAAGTTGATTCCGGTACGTTGGCTATTATGAATAATGTCGTTATCCCGTCAGGCATTTTAGTTAATGTTATTGTTAGTCATCAATCTATTGATTGGGTGCGGTTTTTAATTGGTAGTGCAGTCATCGTTTTAGCATTAAAATTACACTACAAAGTGAAAAGTAATGCTAGCAAGGGTTAATTAAGTAAAAGGTAGTTGCATCATAATCGATAAAATCAACGGTGTTGTGATAGACGACAATGCCGTTGAAATTAGCAAACTCGACGCAATAGGTCCTTGAAGTACTTCAAATTGTCGAGCCATCATATAACAATTTATAGCTATCGATACTGAGCTTAATAAAACAACGACTTGCAGCTCTAGTGTTGGCAATCCGATTATTTTAGCTAAAATATAAGTAACAATCGGTAATATGGCTAATTTTAATATACAAATAGAGCCGGTAAGCAATAATTCATCCCGAATTTTATATTCTGCCAGCCCCATTCCTAATACAATCAATGACAATGGCGCAGTCATATCACTAACCATTTTGGCTGATTTATCAATAAATTGAGGTAATGGTATGCCGGTAAAGTTGACTACAATTCCTACAAAAATACCTAAAATAATTGGGTTTTTTGAGACATTTTTAAACGCTTTAACAAAACCTTTAGTTGAAAGTTTCCCCATTTGAACAAACTCAATGCAAACTGTGGCAAGTGTCCAAAGTATCAGTGCATTGAAAATAACAATTATGGCAACAATTGGAATGGCGTTATCGCCTAACAACATTTTAATTATCGGTATACCGACAAAGACGGTGTTTGTGTAAATACCGCCCATTGCAAACATAGTGCTTTGAGTTCCATTTAATTTAAAGCATTTCGAAGCAATGATGCAGCCCAATGCAAAAACAATAAAGGAACTTCCAAAAAAGACCAACAACAATTTAATATCGATTTGCGAATGCTCAGAAAAATGGCTCATAATTTGAAAGAGCATAATTGGAAAAGCAATATAAAAAGTAAATTTAGTTAAACTATCGGTTACTGTTTTTTGCCAACGCCCAATTTTAATCGCTAAGTATCCTAATAAGATCAGGACAAATAGGGGCAAAGTCGCTAAAAACTGTTGTCCTAATGTTGTGAGAAATTCCATCTATCTTTGTCTATCGTGTTATGCATGGTTTCGAATAAAGAACCATTCTAATTCAGTTGAACGTTTTGAATCAAACTGATAACCTTCTAAATTAAAACTTTTAATATCATTACTTTGATTAATATTATTTTTGATAATAAATCGGCTCATTAACCCACGGGCTTTTTTGGCATAAAAACTGATAACTTTAAATTCGCCTTTGCTTTTATCTAAAAATACAGGCTGGATGATGCTTGCTTTGAGTTGTTTTGCTTTTATTGCCTTAAAGTACTCGTTAGACGCTAAATTGATCAAAGTTGGATTGGCTGATTGAGCAAGTTCCTTGTTGAGATAATCGGTTAACTTATCACCCCAGAACTGATAAAGATTAGAATTATGACCATTTTTTAATCTTATGCCCATTTCCAATCGATAAGGTTGGATCAGATCAAGGGGTCTTAATACACCATAAAGCCCTGATAATATTCTTAAATGGGATTGAGCAAAACTCAAATCTTTATCCGTAAAATCTTCGACATGAAGACCTTCGTAAACATCGCCTTTGAATGCTAATATCGCTTGTCTGGCATTATCAGGGGTGAAATTAGCATGCCAATCTTGAAATCGTTGATAATTCACTTCAGCCAGCTTAGGACTGATGGACATTAATTTAGCTAATTCGTTAGCTGAAAGTTTTTTACACACTTCAACCAACTGTTGAGTTTCTGGCATAAATTGTGGTTTAGAATAATCAGAAGTGATTAATGGACTTTGATAGTCAAGCGTTTTTGCAGGTGAGATGATTGTTAACATAAAGCTATTGCCCTATTGTAATTTGGATGAATTGGGGTTATTTTACACTTAATCTAATCAAATAAGGAGTCTTAATATGAATTCTACCAAAAAAGAAATACATGATATTCGTTCTTGGGCAAGTATTCGCGAAACTTCTATTGAAATTGCAGAAGCTATTTTTGAGTTAGCAAACTATGATGAAAAATTGGCTGAACAGATTTGGTCGGAAGGCAGTGATGAGGTTTTACCGCTAGCATTTTCGAAAACCAAAGCAGATAAACTATTTTGGGGCGAACAAACTATTGAACGCAAAAATATCTAAAACATTATGAAATTAACTTTTTTGGGAACCAGTGCAGGGTCGCCGACACAAGAACGTAATGTCAGTAGTATTGTGTTAGATCTGCGGGAAGAGAGAGGAAAATTATGGCTTTTTGATTGCGGTGAAGGAACACAAATGCAAATGTTAAAAGCTAAATTAAGCCTTTCAAAACTTGAAGTTATTTTTCTTACTCATCTACATGGCGATCACCTGTTTGGTTTACCCGGGGTACTTACCAGCCGTTCTTTAATGCAACACCAATCTGCTTTAACGTTAGTTGGACCTAAAGGAATTAAGCAATTTATTCAAACAGTTATTGACTTGAGTTATTCATGGCTATCTTATCCGCTTAATATTATTGAATTAGAGCATGATTGTCTGGTTTTCGATGATAATAAGTTTTTTGTCGAAGCAAAATTATTGCAGCATCGAGTACCAAGTTTTGGTTATCGAATTATCGAAAAAGATTTGTCGACCAGATTAAACATCGATAAATTAAGAGCAGATAATATTGATATTGGTCCACTTTATTCACTTTTGAAAGCGGGGCAGAGTGTAACGCTTAATGACGGTCGAATGATTAATGGTTTTGACTATCTGGATGAAGTGAGGAGCGGGAAAAAGATTGCTATTTTAGGCGATACTATCCCTTGTGATGCCTCGATTGAATTAGCAAAAGAAGTAGATCTATTAGTTCATGAGGCAACGCAAGAACATGCACTTGAAGAAAAAGCACTTGAGCGAGGGCATTCTACAACAGTACACGCCGCAAACATTGCTAAAAAAGCTAATGCTAAGCGACTTATTATTACGCATATTAGTCCTCGCTATACCTTGAATGACAAAACAAAATTAGTCAATGAGGCTAGAAATATTTTTGCATCTACTGAAATCGCAACTGACTTTGCTACTTTTCAAGTATAGTAAAATTAGCCGACCATATCGGCTAGTTGATTTTGTATCAGTTGGCTTCCTTCGTAAAAAGACAGTTAATCTTGGAAAGCATTGATTTTGTAAAAAATATCAAGACGTATATACCACTTTTTTTCTGTACAGAATAAAATTAATAAATTTCACTGAAAGATCTTGGATAAAATGCTCTATCTTTGTTATCTTTTAGTCAACGATATTTCTTAATAAGTGTATTAATAAGCTTTGATGAATTTTAAATTAACATCCCTAATTTTTTCATCCAAATTATATAATTGTCTGCACTTTTTTCTATATCGTTTTGTGTGATTTTATCTGGGTAGTCTGGCTCATTATTTGCGCCATAAATCGCAAAAAGGGGCTGATAATCAGCTTGAACATAATTCATCGTTAATTCGAATGGTTTAAGAACCTGCTCGAGCGTATATTTATAATGTCCCGATTTGCAATAGTCAGCTTCCTTTATACCCGCCGAAACCGCTAATCCTACTTTTTTATTTTTTAATTTATTTCCTGAAGATCCAAATGCCCAACCATAAGTCATGACCTCATCCAGCCATTTTTTTAATAATGGCGGACAATTAAACCAATATATTGGAAATTGAATAACTAAGTTTTGATGATTTTCAATTAAGCTTTGTTCGAAACTAGGATCTATTTTATAAGAGGGATAGTGTGAATAAAGATCATGTAGGGTTATTTGATCATGAAATTGATTTAATTTATTAAACCAGCATCGGTTAACATTTGAAGAAGCTAAATCTGGATGAGCAACAATCACTAAAGTCTGTTTCATTGTAAATATTCCTTATCTACTTATAATTGAGTCATAATAGTATCGATACAATTATTTTTAAAGTACGGTAATTATAGTTATGTACTATCTTTAGGGAGAGTGTAAACATGGAAAATCATCATTGTACCGGAGATAATTTTGAGAATAGTGGATTTAATTACACACTCTCAATGATTCGAGGTAAATACAAGATTGTTATTCTTTATTGGTTAAACGAAAATCAACCATCAATGCGATTTAATGAACTTAAACGAAGTATTAATGGCATTTCTTTTAAAACACTAAGTAATACTCTAAAAGAGATGGAAAAAGATAAATTGATTTTCAGAAAAGAATTTCCACAAATCCCCCCTAAAGTGGAATATGGGTTATTAGAAAGAGGCAAGTCTCTGGTGCCTATTTTAGATATGCTTTGCCAATGGTGAAATAACCATAAAGATGACAATTTAACATAATTTAAAATAATTTTATTCGCCGACGATGTCGGCGTATTTATATGATTAGAGACAAAAATCTTTGATCAAGTTTTCAATTGTTAATTTAGTTGGTTTCAAAAAGTCCATTGAAATAAATTCATCTGGTTGGTGTGCTTGTTCAATTGACCCTGGACCGAGCACAATGGTTGGCGAAATTTGATTTAGGTAGGGTGCTTCAGTACTGTAATTGACAGTTTGTGCACTGTGACCAACCAGTTTTTCAATATGCTGTAGAGCCGGATGATCTTTTTTACATTCATAGCCGGGAATTGGTGAAACTTCGTACTCAATAGCAACCCGATTTGGGTATTGTTCCATAACTGGTTTTAGCGCTTCACAAAGTGCGTTATATAACGAATCAACATCATTATTTGGTAAAACACGAATATCAATAATAAGTTCACAGCATCCACATATACGGTTAGCCGCATCTCCTCCATGAATAACACCCAAATTAAGCGTTGGATAGGGCACGCTAAACCCGTCATTATGATATTGCTCTTTGAATTTTTGTTTAAGGATTAATAAACGTTTAATGACTAAATGCATTACCTCAATAGCATTAATTCCTTTATCGGGATCACTTGAATGTCCCGATTTACCAATCACTTTTATCGAGTTAGAGATAAATCCTTTATGTGCTCGTATCGGAATTAATGAAGTCGGTTCGCCGATTATGGTACAGTCGGGTTGAAGTTGGGTATTTCTGGCGAAAAATGATGCACCGGCCATGGATGTTTCTTCATCGGCAGTAGCAAGAACATATATTGGTTTAGTTAATTTTTTTAGATCAATATCGCGCAGCGCATCTAAGATAAAAGCAAAAAAGCCTTTCATATCGGCTGTACCTAAACCATACAATTTATTGTCTTCTTCAGTTAATTTAAAAGGATCTTTAGTCCATTGACCGTCATCAAACGGAACAGTATCACTATGTCCACTTAATAATAATCCACCTTGTGTTTTATTATTGCTGTTGGAGTAGGTTGCTAACATATTGAATTTTTGGCGCGTATTAGGAACGGGCTGAATTTCAATTGTAAAGCCTAACTCTTCAAGCCATGTTGCTAATTTGTCGATTAAAGGTTTATTGGAATAATCTAATTTTTCATTAGAAACATTGCTAATTGTTGGTGTTGAGATTAATTCGTTATAAAGCGTTAAAAAAGAGGGTAAAGCCATGAAATTCACCTTTAAATAAAAATATACAATAGATCCATTTAGAATTTTCTAAGCATAGCATTTACTTCATTATTTGCCTATAACTAACCGATAGAGTTTAATCGCTTAGCTAAAATTAGCTTTTATTGCGCTTATTTCATGTCTTGATTTAATTTATAATAAACATTTGCTATTATTTAACAAATTATGGACAAATAGCATATAACGATTAATTCTTTCGTTAAGCTTGATATTAAAAATTAATCAGTTTAAAACAAGGTATTGGTTATGAAAAAAATAAGCAAAAAATGGATTATTATTGTACTTGTTATTATTGCTATTAGTTTTATTTTATGGCAACAATTTAAACCTGAAGGTTATGGCGCCGATTTTACCAATGGAAATGGGCGTATTGAAGCAACTGAAATTAATATTTCAACTAAATTAGCCGGAAGAATTGAAAAAATTAATGTCGATGAAGGCGATTTTGTTAAAGCAGGCCAACCGCTTGTTGTGATGCAAACTGATACTTTGCAAGCACAATTGAATGAGGCTCAAGCGCAGCTTTTGCAAGCAGTCAGCAATGAAACTAGTGCGAAAGCTCAAGTCGCCATTAAAATTAGTGATAAAGCAGTCGCATCAGCAGTAGTTAATCAATATGCCAGTGATTTAGATATCGCCGAAAAACATCTTCAACGAACAAAAACCCTTTCCCAAAAAGGGGCATTATCCATACAGCAATTAGATGATGATACGGCGAAAGTAAACAGTGCCAAAGCTACCCTAGATTCGGCAAAATCCAAAGTAGTTGCTGCCGATGCAGCAATTGACGTTGCTAAAGCTGAATTACAAAGCGCTCAATCTGCTATCCAAGTTGCTCAAGCGAGTATAAGACAAATTCAAGCAGACATTGATGATAGTACTTTAACTGCGCCTGTTGATGGACGTATCCAATACCGTATCGCTCAATTAGGGGAAGTTTTACCTTCTGGAGGTAAAGTCTTAAATTTAGTCAATTTATCTGATGTTTATTTAACCTTCTTTTTACCTGAAACGATAGCCGGGAAAGTTGCCATTGGTGATGAAGTAAGGCTGGTACTTGATGCGCTACCTGAAAAACCAATCTCAGCCAAAATCTCTTTTGTTTCTAGCGTCGCTCAATTTACTCCGAAAACAGTGGAAACCAAAGATGAGCGTCAAAAATTGATGTTTAGAGTAAAAGCCCAATTAAGTCCGGAATTATTGAGATGTTATATCACTCATGTTAAAACAGGATTACCTGGCGTTGCTTGGGTTCGACTTGATCCTAAAACTGAATGGCCAGCCGGCTTATCTGATATTGCTAAATGTCCAACAAAATAATTGGAGATAGCTTATGTCAGAATCAGACAGACAGGATTTAGTGAACTCCGCAGAAACTAGCTCCGATGATGATGCTGTCGTCAAAATCAGCGATGTTAGTTTGCATTATAAGAAAAACTGTGCGTTATCCAATATTAATTTAGCGATTCCACCTCGATGCATGGTTGGATTAATTGGTCCTGATGGTGTTGGTAAATCTAGCTTACTTTCACTCATTGCAGGTGCTCACGTTATTCAAGAAGGATTAGTCTATGTTTTAGAAGGTGATATGCGTGACAAAGACCATCGTAAATCGGTTTGTACTCGTATCGCCTACATGCCACAAGGGCTTGGAAAAAATCTTTACCCCACCTTATCTGTTGAAGAAAATCTTCAATTTTTTGCCCGCCTGTTTGGCAATGATGCAGCAGAGCGACGCCGTCGTATTGATGAGTTAACACGAAGTACCGGATTATATCCTTTTTTATCGAGACCTGCTGGCCGTTTATCTGGCGGTATGAAGCAAAAAGTCAGTTTATGCTCTGCTTTAATTCACGATCCGGATTTGTTAATTTTAGATGAGCCAACCACCGGTGTTGATCCACTTTCAAGAGCGCAATTTTGGCAATTAATCAATAAAATTCGTAAACAAAGACCACAGATGAGTGTCATTGTTGCAACGGCTTATATGGATGAAGCACAAAACTTTGATTGGTTGGTTGCTATGTATGGGGGAAAAATCTTAGAAACCGGCACGCCTAAATCATTATTAGCTAAAACCGGTAAAGATAATTTAGATGATGCGTTTATTCAGCTAATGCCTGAAAGTGCCAGACAAGGTTATCAAGCGGTTGAAATTCCACCATTAGATCTAAATAAAGATTTGCAAATAGCTATTGAAGCTAAAGGATTGACTAAACAATTTGGCGATTTTATAGCTGTAGATCACGTTAATTTTTCTATTAAGCAAGGTGAGATATTTGGTTTTTTAGGCTCAAATGGTTGTGGAAAATCAACGACAATGAAAATGCTGACCGGGTTATTGCCCATTTCATCGGGTGAAGCATGGTTATTTGGTAAACCTGTAGATGCCAGTGATATTAATGTCAGACGACATCTTGGCTATATGTCGCAAGCTTTTTCTTTATACAGCGAATTAACTGTCGAGCAAAACCTGGTTTTACATGCTCGCTTGTACGGTATCAATGAAAGTAAAATTCCTGCACGCGTACAAGAACTACTTAAACGTTTTGGTTTAGTGCAAGAAGCACAATATCTACCCGATAGTTTGCCTTTAGGCGTCAAGCAGCGATTATCTTTAGCCGTAGCGGTAGTGCATAATCCAGAAATTCTTATCCTTGACGAGCCCACTTCCGGTGTTGACCCTATCGCACGTGATGACTTTTGGCGTTTGATCATTGAACTTTCTCGCAAAGATAAAGTTACCGTTTTTATAACGACACACTTTATGAATGAAGCAGCAAGATGTGATCGCATCTCATTAATGCATGCCGGTAAAGTGCTAGCCAGTGATACGCCAGATAATATTATTGCTGCTAAAGGGGCAAAAACGCTAGAAGAAGCTTTTATAAACTACTTAATCGATGCAGGCGCAGACGATAATCATACTGAAGAAAATTCAACCACAACCGAGAAATCTTCGCCAGAAAATCAAACACAAAAAACGCAAAACCCGCATTTTAGTGGCTTTAGTTTAACACGGATGATTGGGTGTTTATGGCGAGAAACGCTTGAATTATCGCGCGATCCCTTACGAGCTCTATTGGCTTTGTTAGGTTCGGCTATCTTAATGTTAGTCATGGGGTACGGTATTACAATGGATGTTGAAGATCTACGTTTTGCTGTTCTTGATCGTGATCAAACAGTGGTTAGCCAAAATTACACGCTTAACTTATCGGGTTCTAAGCGATATTTTATTGAAAGGCCGCCGCTGACTAATTATGACGACATGGATGCACGATTACGTAGTAATGATATTGCGCTGGCGATCGAAATTCCCCCTAATTTTGGACGAGATATACAACGTGGTGATCCGGTTGATATTGCTGTATGGATTGACGGCGCTATGCCACTACGAGCTGAAACGATTAAAGGTTATGTTCAAGGCATGCATCTTGCGTGGTTAAGCCAAAAAGTGAAAGAAACCACCGGAAGTGATTCAACTAGTTTGGCCAATATTGAAACTCGATATCGTTATAATCCTGATATCAAAAGTTTGCAATCAATGGTGCCAGCCGTTATTCCTATATTACTTCTTATGATCCCTTCAATGCTTGCAGCATTATCTGTTGTTCGTGAAAAAGAGATGGGATCTATTATTAATCTCTACGTGACGCCAGTGACAAGAGCAGAGTTTTTATTAGGTAAACAGGTACCATACATTATCATTTCGATGTTGAGTTTTCTGTTACTACTTTTTATGGCTATCACTATTTTTGGTGTGCCGATAAAAGGAAGTCTCTTTACTTTATGCCTTGCGGCTTTTGCATATTGTATCATTTCAACAGGACTAGGCTTACTTGCTTCAACCGTCACTCGTAGCCAAATCGCCGTTATCTTTTTGACCTGTGTAGGCACAATGTTACCAGCAATTCAATTTTCAGGATTACTTAACCCGGTTGCTTCTTTAGAAGGAAGTGGTCGTTATATTGGTGAAGTTTATCCAACCACGCATATGTTAATTATTGCCAGAGGCGTATTTAACAAAGCACTAGGGCTTATTGATTTGCACCATTCTATTTTGGCTTTAATCATCACAATTCCAATTGTGCTTGGTGCCAGTATTTTGCTTCTTAAAAAACAGGATGGATAGATATTATGCAAAGTTTAATTAATATTTATCGTTTAGGTATTAAAGAGCTTTGGGGACTACTACGTGATCCTATTATGCTGTTGCTCATTGCTTATTGTTTTACCTTTGATATCTATATTGCCGCGACCGCAACATCAGATTCATTACATCACGCCTCAATAGCTGTTGTCGATGAAGATGATTCGCCACTATCAAGACAAATTACTGCCGCTTTTTATCCACCGATGTTTAACAAACCTGTTAAGTTATATTCCATGGATGAAGTGGATCGTGGAATGGATACTGATAGTTACACTTTTGCGTTAAATATCCCACCTAATTTCCAACGTGATGTGCTAAATAATCAAAGCCCTGAAATTCAACTCAATATTGATGCAACGAGAATGGGGCAGGCTTTTGTTGGAAATGGTTATATTACTCAAATTATTACTGGTGAAGTTACACAATACGTTAATCGTTATAGTCAAGCAACTAATTTACCTGTAAATATTCAAGTCCATACGGCTTTTAACCCCAATTTAAGCCGATCTTGGTTCGGTTCTGTTATGGAAATTATCAATATTGTCACAACGTTATCGATTATTCTTACCGGTGCGGCTTTAATGCGAGAGCGAGAGCATGGCACAATTGATCATCTTCTTTCCATGCCGGTGACGCCATTTGAAATCATGATCTCTAAAGTTTGGTCAATGGGGTTAGTCGTCTTGATATCAACATGGGTAGCTTTGCTGTTAGTTGTGCACAGTTGGCTTAATGTGCCAATTGCTGGCTCGATTACGTTGTTTCTTGTCGGGGCGGCACTGCATTTATTTGTGACAACGTCACTTGGGATATTTATGGCAACGGTTGCTAAATCAACAGCTCAATTTGCGATGTTACTTATTTTGATATTGCTGCCACTGCAAATGTTATCTGGCGGTAGTACACCAAGAGAAAGTATGCCTGAAATCGTTCAAAATATTATGATGTTTGCCCCTACCACTCATTTTGTCGAATTAGGGCAGGCAATATTGTATCGAGGAGCTGGTCTAAATGTCGTTTGGACTTCTTTTGCATGGTTATTGGCAATTGGGACAGTTTTCTTTTTATTTGCTTTAAAACGTTTTCGTAACTCTATTGTTAATATGGGATCCTAAAAGCGTTGATATAAATGTAAACAAACAATCCGGTATTGTTGTTATTATTGCGCCATTATGAAATGCTGATTTACCTTTATAATTTGAAAATGCCTATAGTGAACTAGAAACATTAGCCAAAATTATTTGGCGCATTGCCATAATCGAGTTATTTGTAGAATATGTTAAGATTGTTGAGGAAAATATTATCTCACTAATGGTAATTCGTTCCAACGAGTAGTATAACGTTTACTTAATAGCTCTCGTTTAATTTGCCATGGTGCTGCTTTTCTGGTTCCACCTAATGAAATGGTATTTTTCCCCATTTTTTGATTTATCAGATCAATTGTTTTCATTAACTGATCATTCTTATGTTGTAAAATTATTGATTGTTCAGTAATAAATAAATCAGACTGACAATAGTTATCTTTCGCCTTTAGATCAAGTAACATCACGCCAGATTTCATAAACATAAATCCCTTTTTATAAATTGTTTGTAACCCTTTTTGTGCTGCACGAATAATTAATCTTGAATCGTCAGTTGGCGAACTAAGCGGTACAACTATCGATGGATTATATTGAGCTAAATCCTGACGAAAGTGGTTTGTTTTTAAAAAAACAAGTACAGCATTTGCGACTGATTTTTGTTGCCTTAGTTTTTCTGCCCCTCGGCTTGCATGAATACGAATAGCTTCCTGTAAATCAAATAATTCGCCAGTTAATTGACCAAAACTACGAGATGTCATAATGTTTTTTTTCGGGGTAGAAAGATCATCCAATTCTATACAGCTTATTCCATTTAGTTCAAGTATTGTGCGTTCAAGTACGACTGAAAATTGTTGCTTAATTTGTTTTAAGTTAGCACGACGAAGATCTAACGCAGTAGTAATACCTAGGTTTTGCAATTTTTGAGCAATACGCCTACCAACTCCCCAAATTTCATCAATAGGAAATGTTTTTAATATATTATCCAGTAAGTTGGGATCATCAGGAAGACAATAAACGCCTTGATGAATGGGTTGTTTTTTAGCAATATGATTTGCTAACTTTGCTAAAGTATGGGTATGACCAATACCGATACTCACCGGAATGCCTGTATCACGTTTTACAACTGCTCTTAAGTTTTTGCAATGTGTTGTGACATTTGTAAATCCGGTTAATTGAATAAACGCTTCATCAATAGAGTAGGGTTCAATATCAGCAGTATAATGACGAACTGTATCAAATACACGCTCACTCATATCACCATAAAGTTCATAATTAGAACTCAATAATTTAATTTTTCTTCTAATTTTGGGTTCAATTTTGTAAGCTGGCATTCCCATTGGCACTAAAGGTTTGAGCTCATTAGAACGAGCGATAACACATCCATCATTATTGGATAAGATACCAATGGGTTTTCCTTCTAATTTTGGGTTAAAAACACGTTCACACGAAGCATAAAAATTATTACAGTCAATTAATCCTATCATCAATGGCCTCGTTTTCGTAACGAATGAATGGTATGTATTACCACTCCCCAAATGTGGACATCTTTACCAGTTAGCGAAATAGGGGGATACTGTTTATTGCCGGATAATAAGTAGTATTGTTCTTCAATTATACCTAAACATTTACAGGTTAATTCACCGTCAACAGCAGCAACAACTATATCGTCTATTTTGGGTTCTAAAGATCTGTCAACAACTAATAGATCTCCACTGTAAATACCATAATCAATCATTGAGTCACCTACAGCTTTAATATAATAAGTCGCGCTAGGATGTTTGACTAAATGCTGCGTCAAATCAAGCTTGGTTTCCAAATAGTCATCGGCCGGTGAAGGAAATCCTGCTCTAACCGGTGTATCAACTAAAGGTAAATAGTTTTTGATTGAATTATCTACAATCCCTAATACTACACAATATTTATTCAAGAAAATTCTCCTAAAAACAACACGAAATTCATCAAATATTTTTATATCTTCTGATATCATGTATAAATATACAGTATTTGTTGCCTGATTCAATAAAAAGAATGTAAAAAAAAAGAAATCCAAAATAATTACTGTTTAGTAAGTTTTTTTCCTTATTAATAAATTTTGTTATATGCTGTAGATCATAAAAAAGTATATTGCTTAAAATCTAAACGCCAAATAACTTAGATAAGCTTTATTACTTAAAAATTTTCTGTTGTATAGCTAAACTTTTATTATGATGATAAACAAAAAGGGTAAATAGGGATTGTTATTTAGAAATGATGATTTTTAGTGCCTATTTGATTTGAAAAAAGTTAAAATATATCCCAAATAAAAAATAAATTAATTGAGAAATATATCGGTTTACGGTCTAACGTAAAAAGTAATGCACTGCTGTCTATTCGTTTTTTAGGTTCTATACTTTTTTAATTCATTAACAAAAGGAATAATACCATGAAAAGATTTTTGAGATTAGCATTATTGTTTTCTTGGATTTTTACCATTTCTTATGCTTATAGTGCTCAATTACCACCTGTTGCTAATATTACAAAAGGGTTAGCTGATAGTGCTAAAAATTCACTATTAGGTCCTAAGGAAAAATTCCCGGTTAAAGTCGAAGGCGGCTATGAAGTGGCTAATATTTTTTCTTATCTCAATTATGTTATTTTTGAATATAATATGCCAACAGATAGTCAAAGTATGTCTATTAGCGATTTTTCAGAAAATATTCGACAAGGTCTTAGTGACCAATTTTGTGATAAGCCAGATGTGATTGACGCATTAAGATTATATGATATTCGTTTTTTATTTCGCTTCAAATTTACCGATAATCGCAATATACCTTCCACGTTATCAATTGATGAAATTTGTGACAATAAATAGATTGGAGCAGATTAAAAATCCAAAAAATAGATATCGCCCTCATGTTAAACAGAGGGCTTTTTTATGTTCAGCGTATTTTTAAATTTATCGAAGATATAAATTAATTTCAAATTTTGCTATTTATTTATACCCAAAAAACCTATACTTCCTAACCCTCATATGATAATGATTATCATTATTATTTATGTGGGTAATATTAATTTAGTTGTGTTTATTTAATAACTATGCTTTTTAAAAGGAACTAAGTATGGGATATAAGAAAATAAGTATACTGTTACTCTGTATGAGTTTTTCTCTTCAAGCAGAATCTTCAACTGGTGAGAATATTTCATCAGAAAACAAAGATGAACAAGAATTACAGACAAAAAGGAATAAAAGTAACGTAAATAGTGAAGATATCGATGATGTTATTACCGTGATAGCAAGATCAAACTCACAAGATCAATTGAAAAAAATTAATAGCGTTATTGCGGGGCGATCAACACTTACATCAGGTTTGATAGATCAAAAACAAGCAGATAATGTAGCTGAATTACTCAATACATTACCAGGCGTGAGCGCCGCCGGTTCGGTTAGACCCGGTGGACAGACGTTAAATATTTGGGGATTTGGCAAAGTAGAAGATGTAAAAATTATTGTTGATGGTGCACAAAAAGGTTTCCAAAAATACCAACAAGGCTCGGTTTTTGTTGAACCTGAATTGCTTAAACGGATTGAAGTGAATAAAGGCCCGCATGATGTCAAATTTGGCAATGGTGGATTTGGTGGGGTAGTAACTATGGAAACTAAAGATGCGATTGATTTACTCGATCCTGATAAATATGTTGGTGCTTTAGTTAAATATAGTTTCCATTCAAATAATCATCAAAATATGGTAACAACTGCTGTTTACGGTAGAACAAAAGATGATATGTTTGATGGACTGTTTTACTACACTAACCGCGATAGTGGCAATTTTAAAAGACCGGATGGTTCTCGATTTGTATTCTCTGAAGATGATATGGACACCTATATGGGGAAATTAAATTTTAGACCTAATGAAGAGCATACGTTCACGATATCCGGTATCCGCTCAAAACGAGATTCATGGCAGCCATGGGCAGCAAAATATGTCGAAAAGATGACGCCGCCAACGCCTGCTCAAATTAAAAAATATGGATATAAAGCAGCTTGGCTAAGAAAATTAGTCAAACGTGATCAAACAGATGAATCAGCGCAATTTAAATGGAACTATCAACCAACTTATAATCCGTTAGTCGATTTTACCTTACGTGCCACATATTCAAAAACAAAGCAACATGACACGAGGCCGGCCAAATATAATCCGGTTTCTTCTTTAGGTACCATGGGCAATGAGAGTTGGGTCACTTACACTGATAAAACCGTTGAGCTTGAAAATAACAGTATTTTTACTACAGGGCCAATTGATAATGTTCTAAAAATTGGTGCGCAAGTGCATTTGCATGATCGTGATACGTTGATGTATTACAAAAATTATGAGAAAAAACCAAATTATAATCATGGTTATTTCCAACCTGCTTATATGCCTTCCGGAAAACAACAAAATTATAGTTTTTATCTACAAGATGAATTATCGATTAGCAATTTTGTCTTAACGCCAAGCCTTCGATACGATTATGTTCGTAATCATGGTAAGAAAAATTATGCATCAGCTTATAATGATCCGGATCCTCGTTATGGACACAATTATTCGCCTGTTACCTATGCCGGTTGGACACCTAGACTGGGTTCATATTGGCAAGCGACAGAAAATATCGGATTTTTCGGTGATATCAGCTATGCATGGCAAGCACCGACTATTGATGAAACTTATGAGGTTCAATTCACACCTAAAAATGGTGGTAGTGGTAAAATCTCTGCAACCAGTCGCAATTTGAAAAAAGAGCGTGATTTGTCAATTCGAGTGGGAAATATCCTCGATTTCAATAATCTAATGTTAGACGATGATAAATTACAAGTTCGAAGCACATTATTTAGACAGCGTGTTACTAACGAAATTTTTGTTACTCGAGGTTTTAATGGCTCTATTTGTGGACCCGGTAAATCGTGTCCGGTTGGTCAATCTAATTATCGAAATCTGCCCGGTAAGTTAGTGGTAAACGGGTTTGAACTAGAAACTTTTTATGATAGTAAATATTGGTTTGCCAGTGCAACTTATTCCATTCAAAAAGGAGAGCGAGACACCGCGCCACAAGCTCCATGGATGCATAACAAAACTTATGTTGCGACAATTTCACCTCGTACAGCAACTTTAACTACCGGTTTTAAAATTCCTCAATGGAATTTAAGAGCAGGTTGGAATGCTCAATTTGTCAGAAAACAAGATCGAACAGGGTCAGAAGATAGAAATCATGATGGACTTGCTGATCTTGGCGCGTATGGTTTAGGTCGTTCATCAGGTTATTCATTACATAATTTATTTGCAACCTGGCAGCCAACATTTTTACCAAAAGCTGAAGTTAAACTGGCCGTTGATAATATCTTTAACAAAGATTATCGACTATATTTAGGTGAAAATACTTATGGTTTAGCACGCAACTTTAAAGCAAGTTTTTCATATAAATTTTAATACTTATCAAACGTTAAACAGTTAATTGATAAGTTCAAAATAGGTGAAAAAAGAGTTGCAAGATAGCAAGTGAAAGAAAGAAGTATTGATGCCTTATTTATACTAAATAAGGCATCATTTAAAATTACTGCGGAGTTAAAGACATAATAACTGTTTCAAAAGGATCGAGTGTAATCATTGCTGATTTTTCAATTGATGTCGGCTTTTGAGCATAAGATTGACTATGATAATCAATGCTAATTTTGAAGGTCTGACCGGCATTTTCAGGTAACTCTAAATCATTTTGTAAATCAAGGTAATAAACTTGTTGTTTATCTGAAGGATTGCGTAATGTGATAATGGATTTATCCGGTGTCCAACCAGCCCAGCCATATATGCCTAGTTTTGTAGGATCTTTTCCAATCCAATGAGTATCAAATAAAACCTTTTGATTATCTCTCGACCATTGTGCGGCAGCGGCAAGCGTATCCCAATCTTGAGCACTTAATAGTTCCGGTGTGATATACAACTCTTGTAATTGTGTTCCGGTACCAAAATAACTCCAAACTTGATCGGCGAAATCATTAGCACTTTCCTGTTGTAAATGTTTAGCCTGTTTAGCATAAACAATACCGTGTAACATTAATGAATTTAAAGGAAATAATGGACCTTTCAATACTATTGATCGGTAAGTTTCTGCATCACGATAAGTTAACCACTGTTGTACTTTACTACCCGGACCATAATAGTTTACATCATCGCCACCACGCCAAATTGAATCGGCATAAAACAGCCAAGAAGGTGTCGCTTGAGTACCAGTCGTTAGATTAATATATAAATTATGATTAGCTTCACGCATATTTTTAATTAAATGAATCGCAGCATCGAAATCACTGGTAAATTGACTGCCTTTAATTACTTTATCGGCATTACCAGTACCATCAAGTTTGAACATGGTAATATTTTGATTATTGATTAATTCTAAAATACGTTTATGGAAATTCGCATAATACTTTGGACCAGATAGTGCTAATTTACCGTCCATTGTCTCATAACCAAAAGTTGCAGCATTAGCGACTCGAGTATCACGTGGTTTATTATATCCGCCCCATGGTGATAACCAAATGCCAAGTGAGGCATGATATTTTTCTGATGCTACCTTTAACTTTTTAAACTCATCAGGAAAATTATCACCAAAGCCCCAGTTACTCTTTAAGTTATCCCATCCATCATCAAACAGATAACCATCTAGTTTAACATGACGTTTTTCAACTAATTCTTGACCATATTGATCAATACGTAATAGGGCTTCTTTTTCAGTATAAGGGTTGAAAAATCCAATATCTAGCCACGAATTATAGTGTAGATAAGGTTGGTAAGGGCGCTCTCTAACATTATCAATAAATTGATTTATATTACGTCTTAACTGACCATTTTCATAAGTACCAATATAAGTTTTATAACTTAGAGTATGGTTGGCTTGTAGCGGGATTGCTTGAGGAATTTTTTGCGAAACACCACCTTCGTAAGCCACAGTATTGGTTAATGGATTTTCAGGAATGATAAAAAAAGTGTCGCTAATTATTGGAGAGCTAACCACAGAACCATAAACAAAAGGGGCTTGAGAATGAAATGGCATCAATGAAATAGATGTCATTGAAAGCGCATCTTTTTTAGGGGTAATTTGTAATTCGTAGCTGGCAAAATGCTTGTCGTCTTGTAAATTAAGAACCGTTTCAATGGTCATATTATGGCCATTATAGTTTAAATAAATACTATTATCTTTTTGCTGTAGACTGTCTAAACTAAAATCTTTATCCGTTAATTTCTGACCGGAATCTAATGTGATTTCAAATAATGTTTTGACATCAATTAAATCGTTGTTTTTGGGGTTAATAATTTTAAAAACAGTAATACTTTTTTTATCATCACTATTGCTAATCTTGATTTGAGTATTTTGACCAGATAATTGATAATCATCTGCGAAAGCAGAACTTATGGGCAAACATAATGAGGAAAGTAATCCCAGTTTGATCCATTTTTTTAAAGATTTTTTCATTTCAATCTCCTTAATATTAAACAAAGTTTGGTGACTTCAACTACCAAAGTTATCTGTAGTATAGGCATAGGTGCATTATGAAATTGTGATCTTTATTACAAATTATTAGGATTTTAAAAAATGGAAAAAATACTTTTGTTTAACAACAAATGAAAAATAACTATTCAGACTTTAAAAAAACAAAAAATGATTTTTATTAGAGCTAACCTATGAATTAGAGAAGATTTGGTTTATAAAAACTGAAAGAAAATGACATCAACTTACCAAATCCTGCTTTTAATATCTAGCGTGATGAAGATCACAGTTCGAAAAAATTTTGTTTTTTTTGCCCGGAATTTAATTTTATAGGTTTATCTTTTTTAGAATTGACTATAAATGCATATTTTATTGATAAAGAAAAAGGCGATGAGCAGAGGGAAATATTTTCTCTATATCGATATTTATTTTATTAACATATCAACAAACTCACATAATATTAAATCTCTCTGTAACAGAGATTTGCCTTTTCAAACAGTTATAAACATTTAGGTTATTTGATATTCTAAATTCATAATAATAATGCGTTGACTCAATCACTGATAAATTCCCCCTTATTTCCTTCACTAAATTAATTATTTGAAGTCGCGCATAGTTTATGCGCATTTTTATTGTCAGCAATATAGTTAAAGACTAATATGAAATCATCTTGAAAAGGTTTTTCATAAATTAGTAGGAGGATAGGGAATGATGAAATATAGTCTGTTATTTATTTCGTTATTAAGTCAAATCAGTAATATAGCTTTAGCTGTGTCACCCGATTCAATCGTTGAGCGTTGTAATGCGTTGACGGAAATGAAATTTGACAATGCTAAAGTCATAAAAAGCGAGCTTATTGAAGAGCGATTTACGCCTTTAACAAAATTAGCTGATACGCTGAGGGGCGCAGAAAATAACGTGATAACGGGGCTTCCACAGTTTTGTCGAGTGGAATTAGCCATTCAGCCGGAAATTAATATAGAAATTTGGTTACCGACACAGTGGAATCATCGGTTACAAGCTATTGGAGGAGGCGGTTATGCAGGTTTTATTCCTTTTGATGAGTTAGCTGTAGCTGTTAAGGACGGTTATGCAACTGTTGCAACAGACACCGGACATCAAGGTAATCTTTTAGAGGGAAATTTTGTATTCAAAAATAACCAGCTACAAGCAGATGCTATTGCCGATTTCGCTTATCGTAGTGTGCATGAAATGACAATTAAAGCCAAGCAGGTTATTGAAAACTATTATGGTCAAATGCCAAGTTTTTCTTATTGGAATGGTTGTTCAACTGGCGGTCGTCAAGGGTTAATGGAAGCACAAAAATTTCCAGCTGATTACAATGGATTATATATTACCGCACCGGCCATACAATGGGATAAATTTCTTCCTTCAGAATTATGGCCACAAATTGTCATGCAAGAAGAGCTAGGGCAGCCAATTGATTTAGCGAAATTAGATAAAGTACGCCAAGCAATTATAAATTTAGCCGATGAACAAGATGGGATTAAAGACGGCATTATCGACGATCCAGCTTCGCTTGAAATAACTGATGAATTTTTAAAACAGCAGGGATTAAATAATAATGAAATTGTCGCATTAAGAAAAATTTGGCAAGGCCCAACGACTAAAACAGGACAATTTTTATGGTATGGCATAGAGCCGACTGCACAAACGGATGCTTTAGCCGGAAGTACACCTTTTCCTATTCCGGTTGATTATTTGAAATACTGGATCAACCAAAATCCTACTGTTGATTGGAAACAATTAGGTTATAAAGGATTTGAAAACTATTTTAATGACTCAGTCGATCTATATAGACCCATTATCGGTACTGATAATGCTGATTTAAGCCAATTTAAGCATTTAGGCGGAAAAATGATTATTTGGCACGGTTGGGATGATAAGTTGATACCACCGAAAGGAACAATTCATTATTACAATCGGGTATTAAAAATAATGGGCGGACAGAGTGATACAGACGAATTTTTGAAACTTTACATGGCACCAGGTGTTGATCATTGTAAAGGTGGGGAGGGTGCAGATAGAATTAATGGTTTTCAATCACTGGTAAATTGGGTCGAAAACAAACAGCCGCCAACAACACTTACAGCCCAGAAAATAGAAAAAGGTCAAATTACTTTACAACGACCATTATGCCCATATCCGCAAAAAACAGTTTATAAAGGAAAAGGAGACACCAATAATCCGACTAATTTTGAGTGTCAGTAAATACCCTAATTAGATACAATACTTAAGGTTTATTTAATATTAATCTAACAGTTGGCGATTTATCAGCTTTCTGTTAGATTAGATTTTATCCTATAAAAACTCCTGCAATCATCATCACAGACGGATATAAAAATATTATAAGTCAAATCATGGTTGATTCTGATTAATGAAAAATTTTCATTAGTCCATATTGTTTTACCTACATTATCATTATTGTTTGTTGGCTTATGTTCTTCCTTAATTTGACAGTATCGGTTTACTTGATTAATGGGTAAGATACTTATAACATACAATAGCTAAGTTAATTGGGTTAACGGAGAACTAACTATGATCTATCAGGACAAAAAGCAATTATTAGATGAAATCAATAAAACGGCTGAGTTATTTATTGAAGAGTTTAAAACGGTCCCTGAAGATAAAAAAGATAATTTAGTGGATGGTGTTGATAAAACACCGGCTCAAATGATTGCTTATCAACTAGGTTGGTTAGCGTTAGTAAAGTCATGGGATGATACCGAACTCTCGGGAGAGATTCCCATTTTACCTGCCAAAGGTTACAAATGGAATCAATTAGGTGAGCTTTATCAGTCATTCTATCAAGCATATAAAGAATTATCTTTAAAAGAGCTTATACAGCACTTTGAACAAGCGGTCGATATTTGGACTGGCTGGATTGGTTCATTGTCGGAGGAGACACTATTTATAAAAGATAGCCGGAATTGGACTAAGCCTTATCCTGAAAGCTGGACTGTTGCAAGATTTATTCACATCAACTCGGTTGCTCCCTTCAAAAGTTTTCGGACTAAAATCAGAAAATGGAAAAAATTAACGCAATAAGTGTGTATCTGATAAAAAATACCTACATATAGTAGGTAAATTAAAAGACATAGCCATTTTTGGTATTTGGGTAATAGAAAGATGAAAAGTTACCCTTTAGATCCTTTAGGCTTATATAAAATCTTTACATATTAGCTCATCGCCGAGTATTAATAGTAAGACAATAGGGCAAGTGGTATTGCGTTGGTTAGCACAACGAGGCATTGCAAGCTTGGCTAAATCTGTGCGTAAAGAGCGTATAATTGAAAATCAAGATATTTGGGATTTTGAGCTTTCGGATAATGATATGCAACAAATAGCAGCGCTTGATACAAATACAAGTCAATTTTTTGATCATCGAGATCCGCAAAAAGTAAAATGGTTAACATGCCGGAGATTAGATGTATAAATTTTTAGTTATTGAGGCTAATTTGACATAAATGGATTGACAGTTTCTTTGTAAGATTTAACTAATGTTTCCGCTCGTTCAATGAGTTTTTGACGTATATGCTCAGGCTCTAAACAAATACATTTATGACCTAAGCCTAGTAAAATGCCATAACTGTAATCATCATCAATAAAGTTAAAATCTACAAGATACTGTTGTCCATTTAATTTCTTAATATCTTTTTCATCACAAAAATCTAAAATACGTTCCAAAAGCGATTCATCTATTAGCAATTTTATTTTAAAAATCTTTTTTTTCATATCCGCTTGGAATAAAGAGAATGCTTCAGGCGTTGTCTGCTTAATAAATTTAGTGTTTGTTTTTCTAATGTTTGACATTTTTGACAATTTAAATACACGAAAGTCATTTTTAGTTAGACAAAAAGCTTGTAAATACCATTCTTTTTCCTTAAAAATAAGTTTATATGGCTCAATTAAACGTGAGGCTTGTTTATTCCTAACACTTAAATAATCAAACGATAAAAGCATTTGCTCTTTAAGTGCCAGTCTTATAATAGATATTTTGTTATCAATATTATGTTTGGAAAACCAAGGCGATAAATCAACAATAAGTTGATTTAAGTTATTTCCTACTTCATCAAGTTCTTGTTCTGATAAAAAACTCTTTATTTTTTCGAGTGTTCTTAAATTTTCACTTTCTTTTAAAACCGGAGAGGATAATAAGTTGAGGCCTTTTAATAAAACAATGACATCTTCTTTAGTGAATAGACCTTTACTAATTTTATAATTTTTTAAAATACTTATTCCACCGGCACTTCCTTGATAGGTAATAATGGGTATACCGGCTCCCTCAATAACTTGTATATCTCGGTAAATAGTACGCAATGATACATTTAATTTTTCTGCTAATTCTTTACCAGTTATTTTTTCTCTTTGAAGCAATACCATGATGATAGTAATTATACGATTAATTTTCATGCTTTATGTTTGCAAAATAATTTAGATTGAATTTTAAATATGACATGCGGTTGTCAGCAATGCTACATCAAAATAGAGATAACTAAAATTCTTTAAACTAATTTTTATCACCAAAAGGAAAGAAAAATGTTTAAACCCAATAGCGTTATTGTTTATGTCAAAGATGTCGATGCTAGCACAGAGTTTTACACAAAAATACTAGGGCGCCCACCTGTTAAAACTTATCCTGGTTTTGCTGTATTTTTATTAAATGATAATTTTATTTTGGGCCTTCAAGAGGCTGATAAAATAACGCCAAAGGCACCCAATCATTATGGGGGTTTTGAGTTGTCTTTTAGTGAAGTAACAAAAAATGATGTAGATGAGATTTATTCTGCATGGAAAAAACTAAACGTTAAAATTGAACTTGAACCCCAAATGCTCGATTTCGGATACACATTTGTAGGAAATGATCCTGATGGTCATCGACTCCGTGTTTGTGCTACCGACACTTCAAAATTTGAATAAAAAATTATCTTAAGAAATTAAAACAATTGGTGCTTTAAAAAATTTATTTAAGTCATCTTAAAATGAAGCTACAATTCTAAAAAACTGACTTGCCCCACCACCAAACCTAATGGCGAGACAAGCAGCGAAAAGATTAAATTGCTCCTTGAAAGTTGTGGTAATGTCAGTTTTTTAGAATGGATTATGGCGCCTGATAAAAAAGACGATGCTATCAGGAGCAAGAAAATTTAACATGGTGATTATATGAAAACATTTTTATTCTTCATAAAAGATGAAAAATTAGTGATTCTTGATAAAGATGAAATAGATACAAATAAATTAGACAGTAATATTTATAAAAAATTAGATATTGAGATTCAAGCTGAAAACGAAAAGGATGCCATTAAAAAACTGAAGAAAGAAAATACAGATAAATATAATGAATTAAAAGAATTTATTAGTGATGTTACATTTTCTTCGATTATTTCCTCTTTTTTACGGTAATGTTCATGGTGCGTAAGCGCATCATTCAGCAGGTAAAACTCGAGCTATTGGCATAAGTAATTTTTAACCTGATCGATTAGCTAATTTAACTACAATCATTCCTGCTGTTAATCAGATTGGATTTAATCCATTCTAATAACAGCAAGAAGCTGTACCTATTATGCAAAGATTTACTATCAATATCTACTTTATAGAGTTTCTTTTCTTCATGGAGGCGAGCAAGATAGATTGCAAAGATTCAATATCTATTTTGCTTCCATTTGTAAATAATTCTTATATTAAAAAATATTGCCTACCACCATTGTTTTTTTATCATTGATTATCATTTCTAATGCAAATATTATTCAGTTGTTGTAAAAAAACGACTTTCAAAGCTACCCTTGAGAAGTTTAATTTCATTGTCAATATTATTACTTTTACCTTGATAAACGATAGACGTTTCATGCCTTACATATTTACCTTTTCTTTGTGCGCCAAGCCAGTTAAATGAACCTACACACAACAGATCATTGTCTTTAATCAACAATTTACTATGTACATTGTTAACATATTTAGCTTCGATACCTTTATTTTTAAACTCTGTCAAGATTTGAGACAATTCTTTGTCTAATTTTTCTCGTTTTTCATTATTACAGTAAGAGAAATTTAGTTGTTTATCTGTATAGACAGAAACTTTGACGCCTTTTTTTACAGCTATTTCCATGATATTTAATATATTGGTGCTTTTAATAGCCGCTAATCTAACCCATGGTGAGACAATAAGTATCTCTTTTTCAGCATTTTTAATAGAATTTTGGAGAAATGCATCATGTTCTTTTGCACCATTAAGAACCAGATAATCCACATTGCTTGAATTAGTTAAATCTTCCCTAGAGATATAGTTAAAAGACAATTCATTATCTTCATTGGCGAACAAGTATTTGGCCAGAATACCTCTCGGTGTTTTTGAAATGGGGTCGAATATATCCATATCACCAAAAACTAAAAAGCTATCCTTTGCTCGTGAAATCGCCACATTCAACATGCTAGGTTTATCATCAATGAAATCGCCATTGGCATGTTTTGAATAAACAGGTGAAAAGATAATGAGCTTTCTTTCTGCTCCTTGTAGGGAATGAATTGTACCGACAGTTAATGAATCTTCTTCATCATCAATGTTTATACCGCATTTTGATTCCCTAATTACTCTTTTTATTTCTGCTACTTGAGCACCAAAAGGGGTAACAATACCAACAATTTTATTTATTGGCTCCTTGTATTGGTTTTCTAATATCTCTTTATTCTCTGTAAGCCATTTGGCAATGACTGTCGCTTCAAGCTTATTGATACGGCTTCCGGAACTGACCTTTTGGCAGATACCATCAATATGTAAGTAACCTAACGCAGGAAACGCTGTCTTTTCAGATGCGCTTCCCCGCATTGGTTTAAGTTTGCCTTTATAGACTAATTCATTGCAAAAAACAATGATTTCATCGTAACAGCGGCGATGCTCATACAAAAACATTCCCGGCTCCATATCTTGATCATAGTGATATTTTGAAGCTTGTTGAGCAATTCTCATCACACTACCGGAGGAGGCCGTTTTTCCTAAATGTTTAAGAAATTCATATTCTTTTTCAATATCTGCACTACAAATAACTTTAGCGCTTTGCATATTACCGATATCGACTTTAGGTGGGATTGACCAAATAGGTTCAGTTTGGAATGTGTCGCCAATAACCAATGCTTTTTTACTTAAGGAAAATGATGCTCCGGCCACTTCAGGTAAAACTTGTCCTGCTTCGTCCACGATTAATAAATCAGCAAAATTATATAGATAATTCTTTTTATACTCTGCTCCAATGTAGGTAAATTTAGCTGGTAACATAAAAAAGGTGGAGACAATACAAGGGGTGATCTTCATTCGCAAATGCCAACGTTTCTTAGTAGGTTTATAGCCAGTTTTTCTTTTCCACTCTTCTAAGTATGGAAGCAGTTCTTCCATATCCATTAACCAACGACCTTCCCAATAATGAGTTGTCAGTAAGAATACTTTAAAACGAATTTGAAGATCTGTAATACTGTCAACTTGGGTTAATGTTATTTCTTGGTTTTTATCAGTTATACCTAAAGGCTGTAATGCAACATTCCAATCATACAGAGACTTTTCCAACTTCAAGCAAAAATCATCTATCTCTTTTATAACTTTTTTATTTTTTTGTATTATCAGCTCCTGCGAGTCAATTTTACCTTCAACAAACAGGGAAATACTGCTTATCGTTTGCCATTGCCGTTGTGCTTGTTCGGCAGGCCATATCTTTTTAAGAAAAAGCTTGGCTTTTAATAAACGTTTTTGAGCTACTGGTGGTATCCATGAAAATAGTGAATACCATATGCTTTCATTAGCAAGATATTTCTGCCAAGATGTTTCTACATTTTGCCAGTTACTTTTTGTTTCTTGTTCAGTTTGCAACAGTTGTTCATATTTAGCTTTAGTTTGTGTTATAGGCTCACCATAAAGCTGTTGTATTGTTTGGCGTATGTTTGATAAGTTTAGCCATGAATTTTCAATTTGTTCTAATTTAGCAACTTCTATTTTTAAAATTTGGTGGAGTTTATTAATGATATCTTTGACAGAACAATCTTTTGCATTCAACTCAGGAAAAGCATTTAGAGCGCAATTGATATAGTGCTGTTTTGCCTTATCATAGTATTGATGAGTTTCAATATGATTGAAGAAAGATTCGGTCTGATATATATTTTCAACTTTATCAGCTTTACTTAGAGAAGGGTAATAGGCGCCAAAGCTATCAATGTCGGGTAACCATCTTCCTGCAAAAAATCCTTTCCCTACAGAAAAGTCTTTTCCAAAAGCATCGATGATGTTGGTAACAGCTTGATTATTGGTGGAAGCAGCTACGATGACCGGAGGTTCACTTTCATCTAATGCATGTTTTGCCCATAATGAAGCCACTACAGAAAGTAGCATTGTTGTTTTTCCTGTTCCTGGTGGACCATTCACAGCTAAAATTTCACCATTTTCTGTATTTAATAAATGATTCAGTGCATCTCGTTGCGCATCAGCTAAAGGAAATTTATCGCCTGAATGAGCCAAACGTTTTGAAAAAAGACTATTGCTAGCCAAACAAGGTTGTTTTATGGTTGCCTGTTTTGAGGCTAATTTGCTAAAAAGAGGGATGTCATCAGTAGATTGACGTAATTGATCATATAATGAAACTATATGCATTGCTGCATTTTTGACAATATCTTTCTTGATAATGTAACCGTAATTCAACAACTCAAAAGTATTATCGCTTTCAAGCCAATTTTGAGCAATGGCTTTTAGTAGTGAATCACAATGTTTTAAATAGGTATTCCAAGCAACAGCATATTTCTCATCGGTTAGTTCACAATTACCTTGCTCATCTTCTTGATAGCCAATACCAGACACAATATTGGATGTTAAAAAACTATCAAGACTATCTACTGAACCTATTGAAAAGGATCCTTTTACCAGCGGCTCTAAAATGTCGCGGGATATGATAGTATGATTCCTAAGGGGATATAGTCGGCCATTTCTCGCCAACAATGCATTGGTCGCTATTGGTACAACATATTCGGGGATATCTTTTTTGGCATAAGCATGTTCAGTTCTATTTCGATAAATTCGGGGTCTTAATACAATCTCAATAGTTCTGCAATCCTTTGACTCATCTTGAAAAAGTTTTTTAGTTAACTCATCACTAATCTGACCTTTTTCCCATACAATTGAATCACATGTGATAAACTGCTCAATGTCCTTGCTATCTAAGCCACCTTTGGCAAAAACAGCATCGACTAAAGAATTTCGCCAATAACCAGCAAAAAATTGAGCATTTTTGTCCATAAATTATCCTTTTTTATCTAGCATCCATTTAAAAAACATCTACGATAGTACGTGAATTTTATTATTCATTAAATTAATAATTCTTCTATTGCTTTATTAAATTTATACATTAATTTTTTTAAATAGTTGAAATTACTCTTATAAATATAGCCGTTTCTCAAAATAATAGGTTGAGAATCGACTTTTTAAATCTAAAACCTTATATATTTTGCAAAAGCGCTTAATTATTACTGCTTTCGATTATCTGTTTTAGAGTGGTTTTATTTGTTGTTTTTAGACGTTTTATAGAAGACTTCAATCTAATTTTTCAGTATTTTTTGAAAATTATCCATATAAAAATGATTGTTCTATCTTCTATTATGACTTACATCATATTCACTATCAAATCTAATGTAAAGAATGCAAAAACGGTATTTTTAGTTTGATGTTTTTTCTAAAAATTCTTCATATCCTGATTCTCTTATAGATTATTTAGAAAATAATCGTAAAGAAGCTCAGAAAAAAATGAGTATATGTTTGCATAAAAAAGGCTATATCTAGATAAATTTACTTTTTTCCTTCCTTCGTGCCAATCTTACACAGGTATGACCTGCGTAGGATTCGATAACGAAGCATAGTGAGGCGTTAGTTATACGGAATTGTGCTATATGTTGTCCCAGTTTTTAGCTTATCCTGCCTGTCTGACTTGTTAAGTTTTGAGGATCAATTCCTTGTAAAAGTTTCTGCCGTATGTCAAAAACTTTAATATATACCTTTTTTGAAATTATTTTAGAATATTCAATAAAACAAATCATTTGTTGTTTTTTAGCCAATAATAACGTAAATGCCAACGACTTCAATTAGTATCGACTAATAACTAAAGACCGTTACCATCTTTAAATGTTTAAAGTTTGTTTTTTAGATTACGTTTTCCAAATCATCAAACCGCATGAAAGGGGCGTATTAACAACTATTGTGTTGAAAATTATCATTTATCATTAAAGAGTTCAGACTGCATCAGCCATGAACTTGATGATACGATTCAATAATAAAATGATTATTACCTTAAAATAAACAACATAAACAACCCAGTGATAGATAGAGATTTATTACTGGGTAATAAAGGAACAGAACAGATACTCATACAAGTAACAATTCATTTTATCTTAAATGAATCGATATTAATAAAAACCTATACGGACAGATAAAACGTAAACCGCTCGATTTCTTAATGAATAAAAGATGTATAGAGAAGTTTTTAAACGCGATATTGGAGCGGGAAACGAGGTTCGAACTCGCGACCTCAACCTTGGCAAGGTTGCGCTCTACCAACTGAGCTATTCCCGCATAAGAG
>NZ_JAFNOA010000023.1:0-1170 GCF_026536465.1 Gilliamella sp. B3172
TTTTTTCATTAGTTTTCCTTAAATTCCTTAAATATAATAATTTTTTTATTTTGCCTGCTGGCAAGAAAAGATCAAAAATGGGCTTGCTATCTATTACTTCTTGACAATGTACTTTTAAATTGCTTATCGGTATCGGGTTAAAGAATTGATAAAATGACTAACACGCTAACCAAATATATTGAGCCGTATTAAAATGTCACTGTTAAGCTAATTTATATCAAAAAAGTGATTGTGTTAATAGAATAAATAATATTTTTAGGCTGTATAAAAAAAGAACTGTCTTAATATTTAAGACAGCTCTTTTAGTATAAATTGACTTTTCTATATTGATTAATGATGTTTACTTTATGGAATTATAATTATCACAACCTTCTTCCAAACCGAGTGAACAAGCTTGTTTGTAATATTTTTTGGCTAACGTTATATCTTTTTTAACGCCCTCACCTTGCTGATACATTACCCCTAAATTATTTTGTGCCCAATTAACTCCTTGTTCAGCGGCTTTTGTATACCAATATACTGCTTTTTCTTTATCGACTTCGACACCGTCTCCTTTGTAATACATATTGGCTGTGTTATATTGCGCGTAATCAAAACCTTGTTCTGCGGCTTTTGTATACCAATATAACGCCTTTACTTTATTGACTTCGACACCGTCTCCTTTGTAATACATAACCCCTAAATTATTTTGCGCCTCACCATCCCCTTGTTCAGCGGCTTTAGTATACCAATATACCGCTTTTTCTTTATTGACCTCGACTCCATCACCTTCGTCATACATAACCCCTAATTTATATTGCGTCCAAACATCCCCTTGTTCAGCTGCTTTAGTATACCAATAGAGGGCTTTTTCTTTATCGACTTCGACACCCTCACCTTCGTCATAAATAACCCCTAAATTATTTTGCGCCTCACGCCTCCCTTGTTCCGCTGCCTGAGTAAGCCAATATACCGCTTTTTCAGTATTTTCTTCCACACCGTCGCCGTGGTAAAACATAAATGCTAAATTAAACTGAGCATCTTTATCTCCCTGCTCAGCCTCAGTGTTACAAGCAATAAAAGCTTGATCAAAATCGTTTTGTTCAAAATAGGTCGCGCAATTATTAGCGTAAGCCGTCGTCGATAATAATGCTGTTAATACAACAAATAGTACTTTTTTCATTAGTTTTC
>NZ_JAFNOA010000024.1:0-1161 GCF_026536465.1 Gilliamella sp. B3172
CGCTGGCAACAAAGGATAAGGGTTGCGCTCGTTGCGGGACTTAACCCAACATTTCACAACACGAGCTGACGACAGCCATGCAGCACCTGTCTCACAGTTCCCGAAGGCACTCTCGCATCTCTGCAAGATTCTGTGGATGTCAAGACCAGGTAAGGTTCTTCGCGTTGCATCGAATTAAACCACATGCTCCACCGCTTGTGCGGGCCCCCGTCAATTCATTTGAGTTTTAACCTTGCGGCCGTACTCCCCAGGCGGTCGATTTATCGCGTTAGCTTCGGAGCCCATCACTCAGGGCAACAAACTCCAAATCGACATCGTTTACAGCGTGGACTACCAGGGTATCTAATCCTGTTTGCTCCCCACGCTTTCGCATCTCAGCGTCAGTATCTGTCCAGAAGGCCGCCTTCGCCACCGGTATTCCTCCACATCTCTACGCATTTCACCGCTACACGTGGAATTCTACCTTCCTCTACAATACTCCAGATAACCAGTTTTAAGTGCAGTTCCCAGGTTGAGCCCGGGGCTTTCACACCTAACTTAATTATCCGCCTACATGCCCTTTACGCCCAGTCATTCCGATTAACGCTCGCACCCTCCGTATTACCGCGGCTGCTGGCACGGAGTTAGCCGGTGCTTCTTCTGTAATTAACGTCAATTGATGCACCTATTCGATACACCACCTTCCTCATTACCGAAAGTACTTTACAACCCGAAGGCCTTCTTCATACACGCGGCATGGCTGCATCAGGGTTCCCCCCATTGTGCAATATTCCCCACTGCTGCCTCCCGTAGGAGTCTGGACCGTGTCTCAGTTCCAGTGTGGCTGGTCATCCTCTCAGACCAGCTAGAGATCGTCGCCTTGGTAAGCCTTTACCCTACCAACTAGCTAATCCCATATGGGTTCATCAAATGGCGCATGGCCCGAAGGTCCCATGCTTTGGTCTCTCAACTTTATGCGGTATTAGCAGTCGTTTCCAACTGTTGTCCCCCTCCATTCGGCAGATCCCCATACTTTACTCACCCGTCCGCCACTCGTCATCAAGTGCAAGCACTCATGTTACCGTTCGACTTGCATGTGTTAAGCCTGCCGCCAGCGTTCAATCTGAGCCATGATCAAACTCTTCAATTTAAAGTTTGATGCTCAATAACTGTCTCTGACAT
>NZ_JAFNOA010000031.1:0-533 GCF_026536465.1 Gilliamella sp. B3172
TATCGGGTCAAATTCAACTTTGACTTAAAAAACTGGAAAAACGGTGAAGAGAGCCTGTGGGTCAGATTAGCCAAACCGTATGCCGGCAATACCTATGGCTTTCACTTTCCGTTAATTGACGGCACAGAAGTGGCGATAGCCTTTACCGACAGCAACCCCGACCGCCCGTATATCGCCCATGCCATGCACGACAGTGCTCACCCTGACCATGTCACCACGATAAACAAACATCGTAATGTGATACGTACTCCGGCCAATAATAAATTGCGGATGGATGACAAACGGGGGCAGGAGCATATCAAACTGGCAACCGAATACGGTAAAACGCAACTTAATCTGGGTCACTTAGTTGACCAAAACAAAACACCACGGGGTGAAGGGTTTGAACTTCGCACGGATGACTGGGGTGCCATTGCAGCTGAAAAAGGCTTATACCTGACCAGCCAAACCGAGCCAAAAGCGCAAGGCAAACAACTGGATATGCAAGGCGCGATTACCCAGCTGGAAAATGCCTTATCGATAGCCAAATCACT